>DASWJN010000026.1:0-19182 GCA_036397135.1 Candidatus Methylomirabilota bacterium | reverse complement strand
ACCGACGCCCAGAAGCGGCGCTTCCTGCCGACGATCTACAGCGGCGAGGAGTTCTGGTGCCAGGGGTACTCGGAGCCGGGCTCCGGCTCGGACCTGGCGTCGCTGAAGACCCGAGCCGTCCGCGACGACGGCCACTACCTCGTGAGCGGCCAGAAGATCTGGACGACGCTGGCCCACTACGCCGACTGGATCTTCTGCCTGGTCCGCACCGACGCCCGTACCGAGAAGCGCCAGGACGGCATCTCGTTCCTCCTCGTCGACATGAAGACGCCGGGCATCACGGTGCGGCCGATCTACCTCATGGACGGCGGCCACGAGGTCAACGAGGTCTTCTTCGACGACGTGAAGGTGCCCGCCGAGAACCTCGTGCACGAGGAGGGCAAGGGCTGGACGGTCGCCAAGTACCTGCTGGGCTACGAGCGCATGGGCACCGGCCGCATCGGCGTCTCCAAGCGCGAGCTGCTCCGGGTGAAGCAGGTGGCGACGGCCGCGCAGAAGGACGGCCGGCCGCTGCTGGACGACCCGCGCTTCCGCGACCGGCTCTCCCGGGTGGAGGTCGAGCTGATGGCGCTGGAGATCACGAATCTCAGATTCCTCGACCAGCTCCGCCGCGGCGGCAAGCCGCCCGGCGCCGAGGTGTCGCTGCTCAAGATCAAGGGGACCGAGATCCAGCAGGCGCTCACCGAGCTCATGATGCAGGCGGCGGGGCCGTTCGCCCAGGCGGTCCGGCCCGTTGACGCCGACCCCGACTTCGACCGCTTCACGGCGGCGCTGGCGCCGCGCTACTGCAATCTACGGAAGGCGACGATCTACGCGGGGTCGAACGAGATCCAGCGCAACATCATCAGCAAGCTGACGCTCGGCCTGTGAGCCGTCCCAGCGCCACCGGGGAGACCACGCGATGAACTTCGAGCTGAGCGACGAGCAGACGCTGCTGGCCGAGACCCTCAAGCGCTTCGTCGCCACCCACTACACCTTCGACGCCCGCGCCAAGATCCTCGCCTCGCCGGCCGGCTGGAGCGAGGACGTGTGGGCGGCCATCGCCGAGATGGGCCTGCTCGGCCTGCCGTTCGCCGAGGCGCACGGCGGCTTCGGCGGCACCACCGTGGACGTCATGCTCGTCATGGAGGCCGTCGGCGAGGGCCTGCTCGTGGAACCGTACCTGGCCACCGTCGGCCTCGGCGGCCGCTTTGTCGCCCGCGCCGGCACGAAGGCGCACCAGGAGCGCATCCTGCCCGCGCTCATCCAGGGCAAGCACACGCTGGCGTTCGCGCACACCGAGCCCGGCGCGCGATATGACCTTCGCCAGGTCGGGCTCCGGGCGCGCCGCGCCGGCGACGGCTGGGTGCTGGACGGCGACAAGCGGATGGTCCTGCACGGCGGCCAGGCCGACACGCTGGTCGTCTCCGCGCGCACGGCGGGCGGTGGCGCCGACGCCGCCGGCATCACGCTGCTGCTCGTACCACGGACGGCGCCCGGCGTGTCGGTCAAGGAGTCCCGGACGATCGACAACCTCCGCGCCGCCGACGTCCGGTTCACCGGCGTCGGCGTGGGACCGGACGCCCTGCTCGGGCGCGAGGGCGACGCCTACCCGGTGATCGAGGAGGTCGTCGACTACGCCACCGCGCTGCTGTGCGCGGAGGCGGTGGGCGCCATCTGCTACGCCAACGAGGCGACGCTGGAATACCTCAAGACCCGCCGCCAGTTCGGTGTCCCCATCGGCAGCTTCCAGGCCCTGCAGCATCGCATGGTCGAGATGATGATCAGCTACGAGCAGGCCCGCTCCATGGCCTGTCTGGCCTGCGTGAAAGTCGACACCGCCGACGCCGCCGAGCGCCGCCGCGTCGTCGCCGCCGCCAAGATCAAGATCGCCGACGCCTGCCGGCACGTGAGCCAGGAGGCCGTCCAGCTCCACGGCGGCATGGGCATGACGGAGGAGCTGAAGATCAGCCACACCTTCCGGCGGCTGACGATGCTGGCCCAGACCTTCGGCGACGCCGACCACCACCTGGAGCGCTTCGCGGCGGCCGCCACCTAGGCCGCGCGCAGGGCCGTCGGGCCGCGCCGCTGCGTCAGGCGCCGGCCGTCCGCAGCAGGCGCTCGACGTGCGCGGGCTCGTCGACGGTGCCGAGTTGCCGGAACAGCGCCAGGGCCCGCGTGAGCAGGGCGCGATCGGGCACCGGGCGCCCGAGGCACGCCTGGGCCACCCACACCTTGGCCAACTCGTTGCGCGCATCGCGCTGGCGCAAGATCGCCTCGGCCGCCGCCAGCTCCGCGCCGGCCGCCTGGGCGTCGGCGCCCGCCATGACCTCCGCCGCCAGGCGTCGGGCGACGCCCTCGACGAAGCGGTAGCCGAGCTCGAGAGCGGTGCGGAGCACCTCGTCCACGACCGCACGCGCGGTGTCGAGCGCGCCCAGGCGGAGGTGAGCATCCGCCAGCCACAGGCTGAACGAGGCCCAGGTGTAGCGGAGCCGGGACTGCTCGTAGAACGTCAGGGCCTCCTGCAGCTGCACGGCTCCCTCCGCGAGCGCGCCGCTCTTCACCAGGCTGTAGCCGCGGACGGCGCGCACGGCGGCGGCATCGAACGGGGTGGGTTTCAGCGCGAGCGCGTCGTCGAGGAGCTGCATGGCGGCCTGGGGATCGCCGCGATGGACGTGCGTGGACGCCGTGCGAACGAGCCCGGAGACCCTGAGGCGGAGATCGTTCACCGCCTCGCCGAGCTCGACCGCCCGGCGGCAGTAGCGGAGGCCGCGCTCCCACTCGCCCAGATAGTTGGCGGCCGGACTGAGCTGGGACAGCGCCCGGCTCGCCCACCAGGCGTCGCCCTGGCTCTCGAACACCGCCAGCGCCTGCTCGCCGGCCTCGATGGCCGGGCGCAGCTCACCGGCGATGACGTAGGCCTGCGCCAGGCCGGTGTGGGCGTAGGCGCGCACGGTCTGCAACCCGGCGCCATCCGCGAGATCCGAGGCGGTGCGGCAGTGGGCGATGGCGACCTCGGGGCGCGCACCGGTCAGGCTGTGCAGGAAGCCCAGCCAGAAGTGCCAGATGGCCCGCCGGGGCGGATCGCCCGCGGCATGCACGATGTCGGCGATGCCCTCGAGCACGGCGACATGGTCCCGATGACGTCCAAGCGCGAACAGCACTTCCGCCTGCTTGGTGACCGCGTCGATGCGGCGCAGGAGGTTCGGCGTCGTGGCCGGCAGCGTGGCGAGCCGCCGCACCGCCTGCTCGAAGAATCCCAGCGCCTCGGCATTCGCCCACCGCCGCTGGGCGCGTTCCGCCGCGCCGATGGCGTAGTCGACGGCCCGCTCGCCGTCGTCGCCGAGCTCGAAGTGGTACGCGAGCAGCTCGACGACCTCGGCCGTCCGCCCCTCGTACCGCCGCTCCAGCGCCTGCCCGACCGCCCGGTGCGCCGCTCGCCGCCGGCGCTCCAGGAGGCTGTGGTAGACGGCATCCCGCGTGAGCGTGTGCTTGAACGCGTATTCCGGCTCGGGGCCCACGGTGAGCTGGTGGATGAACTCCAGCTGCGTCAGCTCCCGGAGGCGCAAATCGAGGCCCTCGGGCCGGCTGAGGAGCTGAGCGAGCAGCCCGGGCCCGAAGCGCCGCCCGATCACGGCGGCCATCTGGAGCACCTCCTTGACGTCGTCGGGCAGCCGATCGACCCGCGCGGTCAGGACCCCCAGGAGGGTCTGGGGAATGGCGCCGGCGTCGTCGGGCGCCCGGTCCATCGCCTGGACGAGCTCCTCGAGGAACAGCGGGTTGCCCTCGCCCCGGGCGACCAGCGCTTGCGCGTCGACCTCCGTCATGTCGGCGCCGGCGAGCTGCCGCACGAGCGCCTGGGCCTCGCGGTCGGCGAGCGCCCGCAGCGCCACCTGCGTGGCGTACGAGCGCTGGATCCAGGCCGGGCCGTAACCGGGCCGGTAGGTGGCGACGAAGAGGATGGCCGCCGCCGGCAGCACGTCGATCAGGGCGGTCAGGAACTCCTCCGAGGCCTGGTCGATCCAGTGCATGTCCTCGACGACGATCACGAGGGGCCGCCGCCGGCTCGCCCGCAGGACGAGGTCGCCCAGCACCTCCGACGTCCGGGACTTGATCGCCTGCGGGCTCAGCGCCTCGAGCGGCGCCGTCCGTTCCTTGACGCCGAGGAGGTGCAGCAGGTACGGGACCGCCGTGGCGGGATCGGCCCCGAGGTCCTCGGTCCCCCGGGTCGCCTTGCCCGCCATCGTCTCCGGCGTGTCGCCCGGGACGATCCCGAAGGCGCCGCGGACGAGGTCAAGGATGGGCAGGTACGGGATCGTGCTGCCGTAGGGCAGGCAGCCTCCGTCGAGGCACAGGACGCCGCGCGCCCGCAGCGTCCGGCGGAACTCGAAGAGCAGGCGCGACTTCCCCATGCCCGCTTCGCCGACGATCGCCACCGCCTGGCCGCGTGACTTCTGGGCGTGGTCGAGCGCCTCGTGCAGCTCGAGCATCTCGTGGGCGCGCCCGATGAACGGCGTCAGCGACCGCAACGGCTCCGCGGTCCGCCCGGCGCGGGTGCCCGTCACGTCGTACGCCCGGATGGGCTCGGCGCGCTCCTTCAGGACGATCGGCTCCCGGGGCCGCGACTCGACGAGGTCGCGGGCGCGCTCCCAGGTCGTCTGGGCGACCAGGATGCCGCCACGCTCGGCCAGCGCTTGCAGGCGCGCCGCCACGTTGGTGGTCTCGCCGATCGCCGTGTAGTCCATGCGCAGGTTGTCGCCGATCCGGCCCACGACCACGAGACCGCTGTTGATCCCGGTCCGCAGGGCCAGCCGCGCCTCCGGCAGGCCCGCCGCCACCGGCAGTTCGAGGCGCACGCGCTCGTGCACGGCGACCGCCGCCAGCACGGCCTGGCGCTCGTGGCGCTCCAGCGCCAGCGGCGCTCCGAAGAGCGCCATGAAGCCGTCCCCGAGGAACTGGTTCACCGTGCCCTCGTACCGGTGCACTTCCTCCAGCGCGAGGTCGAAGAAACGCTGCAGGAGGTCGTGCATCCGCTCCCGTCCCAGCCGGGCGGCGAGCGCCGACGACTCGACGATGTCGCAGAAGACGACAGTGACGCGCTTGTGCTCGCCCTCGAGGGCGCTGCGGCTGTCGAGGATCCGCTCGGCGAGATGGCGCGGGGTATAGGTCACGGGCGAGGCGAACCGCGGCGACAGCAGCGCCGCGGCCGGCCCCGGTTGGGGCTGGCCGCAGGCCTGGCAGAAGCGGCTTCCCGGCGCGACGGCCGCGCCGCAGGCAAGGCACGACGTCGTCATGGATGACGCCGAGCCTAGCGTGGGCCCGGCCAAACCTCAAGGCCGCGCGCCGGCGGCGCGACGCGGCCGCCGCCGGCGCCCCCGCTCAGTAGGCGCCGCCGCCCTCGTACCCCACGTAGATCCAGCCCGGGCTCACCGCCCCCACGGCTCCCTGGCGCGTGCCGACGGGGAACCGGAACGAGAAGTCGATGAGGATGGGCGCCCGCCGGAAGTACCAGGTCGTGTTCGGGGTGCCCGGCTCGAGGCTGCCCGCCTGCTCGACGTTCCAGTTCTGCACGAAGAACGTCTCGGTGTGGCCGCCGGGGGTCATGTTGTCGGTGATGAAGCGCGCGAGCTCTCCCACGGAGTCGTTCGGGCACCCCACGCCGGGCTCGCCCCACGCCTGCGGGGCGCTCACCGGGTCGGTGCGGGGCTCGAACCCCACCAGGAGGTTCTCGCGGCCGACGCTGATGGCGAGCTTCTTCTTCTTGGCCTTGGTGTGCTTGATGAGATACGGGATCCGCATGCTTCGCGTCACCAGCGCGTTCACCCCCGGCGCGGCCGTGACGAACTGCCACGGTTGCGCGGCGGAGTCCGGCTGGAAATCGAACTCGGTCAGCGTCTTCCACGTGGTCTCGTCGGTCAGCTGGTGGGGCCAGGTGCCGGTATTCGTCGGATCGCAGGGGGGGACGCCGAGCAGCACGCAGGAAGGGTTGCGATGCCGCATGATCAAGCGGCCCAGTTCGTCGAGCGGACGCGCCGTGCTCGGGTGGTAGCACCACGGCGAAGGATACGGAAACCCCTGGGCGGGACGCATGGATCGCATCACCCGTGTCTCGGTGGCGCAGCCGGCCGCCAGGAGACCGACCGCGAACCGGAGGATGCTCCGCCGCGAATACAGGACAGCGGGGCGCTCAGTCATGGGAACCCTCCTCCGGTCGACGCCCGACCGGGGTCATCGGGGGCACGGCACCAGTCGATTGCCGGCGCACAGCAGGTCCAGCATCGTGAACTCGCCGGGACGCGGCCCCAGCGTGGGGCGCCAGCCCGGCGTCCGGAGGACGGAGCCGGGGTCCGCCCGCGCGAGATTCACCAGCACCTCGGCCACGAGGCGGCTGCCGAGCGGCCCCAGCCGCTCGCCGCCGGCCAGGACCTCCGCTTCCTTGAGGACGTAGTACCAGAGCGGCGTGCGCTCGAGCAGCAGCCCGCCGTCGCGCCGCAGGGCGGTGGCGTCCAGCCGTCCGGCCGTCAGCTGCGCGGGCGTCAGGGCCGGCACGCCGAGGCCGGCGGCCACGCACTGCCCGCTCGGGACCCTGGCGGCATACGCGCGCAGCAGTCCGGTCTCCGTCGGCAGGCCGGGGACGACGTGGGTGTCGATCTTGCGGGCGAGGTTCGCGTCCGGCGGCGCGCTTGCCCGCCAGAAGAACCGCCGCCAGTCGACCTCCCAGCCCACCGGCACCCCGGCCGCCAGGGGATTGCGGAACGTGAACTGGCCCCGCATCTGTTCCAGCGAGGTGACCTTTCCGGGCGCGATCGTGTAGAGCGGACGGACCATGCTGTGGCCGAAGCGAAGGGCTGCCATCGACGCCTCCACCGGCACGAAGGGGCCGCCGAGACCGCAGAGCAGGCGGCAGGGGGCCGCGCGCACCGCCTCGACCACGGCCGGGTCCGCGACGGCGGGCAGGAACTCGTTGAGGACGATCCACTGGTAGTGCCGCTGCACCAAGGCCTGGGCCTCGACGAACAACTCCCAGGGATCCGCGATGGCCGGTGCCAGCCGGTCGACCACGGCGTTGTGGAATGCGGCGAACGCCAGATGCAGCTGCGACACGAGGAGGTTGTCGTCGTTGCGGGGATCGCCGATCAGCGCGCGTCCGGTGGCGCGCCCGGCCGTGTCGCGCGCCAGGTCGGCGGGGTTGAGGCGGTGGCCGACCAGGAGCCGGGCGCCGGCCGTCTCGCGGCGCTCCAGGCGCTCGTAGAGGTACGGCTGATCCAGAGGGCCACGGCCGTACAGGCTGTCGAGGTCCAGCACCGGGGTGCGCAGGTTGCGAAGCGTCGTGGCCGCAATCACGCGATCGGGCTTCGAGGTCGCCTCGAACGAGACGTCGTGCACGATGAACTGGCCGAGGTAGGTGATGCCGGCGGGGATCGCCGAGTCGCCATCGGTGGCCGCGGGGGACTCGATCTCCCGCGCGAGCGCCCTCAGCGACGCCTGGGCGGCGGGGTCGAGGCCGCCGTCGGGACGGTACGGCAACAGGCAGTCCGGGCGTTCCTTCAGCGCGGGGAAGAGATAGTCGAAGCCGCCGGATCGATCCGAGCCGGCCGGCGCCAAGCCGGCGCTCGAGCCCGCGAGCGCCATGGCGAGTGCAAGCATCGCGACTGCCCTTCGCGGGGACACCGGCTGGCGCCTCCATGCGCGACCTTACGCAATCGGCACACCGTAGGAGCGTGGGCAATATAGCACCCCGGCGGACGCCCGGGGGACGAACCGCGAGGCCGGCGGGGCGACGCTCAGCGGGCGAGACTCGCCATCAGCTCCATCGCCTCCGGCTGATCGGTGACGATCGTCAGCCCGGTGATGCCGCAGTCGGCCCAGGCGCGGTAGCGCTGGCGGATGCGGCCGACCGGGCCCACCAGCGCCATCTCGTCGCAGAACTCGTCGGGGACGGCGGCGACGGCCTCGTCCTTGCGCCGGGCGAGGTACAGCTCCTGGATGCGCTGGGCCGCGTCGCCGAAGCCGCGCTGGATCATCATCTCCTTGTGGAAGTTCTTGTCGCGGTGGCCCATGCCGCCGGCGTAGAGCGCCACCCGGGGCTTCATGCGGGCCAGCGCGCTCTTGACGTCGTCGGTGACGACGACGTCGGCGCGCGCCTGGATCTCGAAGTCGCGGAAGCTCTTGCCGGTGCCGGCGCGGCGGAAGCCCTCCTCCAGCCAGGGGCGCAGCATCGGCATGAGCCGCGGCACGAAGCCGAGCGGCAGCCAGCCGTCGGCGATCTCCGCCGTCAGCTTGACGTTCGCCTCGGTGCCGGTGCCGAGCCAGATCGGCAGCCGCGGGTTCATGTGGAGGATCGAGACCAGCGGCTTGCCGACGCCGAGCGCGCCGGGTCCGGTGTAGGGCAGCGAGATCTCGCGCCCCGCGTGGGCCACCGGCTCCTTGCGCTCGAACACCTTGCGCATGATGGCGACGTAGTCGCGGAGGCGCCAGTATGGCTTCCCCCACGGCTGCCCGTACCAGCCCTCCACGATCTGCGGGCCGGAGACACCGAGCCCGGCGATGACACGGCCGCCGCCGGCGAGGGCGTCCACGGTGCCGGCCGCCATCGCGGCCGTGGCCGGCGGGCGCGCGGCCAGCTGCATGATGCCGGTGCCGAGACGGATCCGCTGCGTCACGGCCGCCAGGTAGGCCAGCGGCGTGATCGCGTCGGAGCCGTACGCCTCGGCCGTCCACACCGAGTCGAACCCGAGGCGCTCGGCGAGCCGCACCTTGTCGACCGGCAGCTTCAGCTCCGCGCCCGAGTAACCGATGCTCAGTCCGAGCTTCATGACGCGCGTTCCTCCCGGGAATTACTCCATCAAGACGCCGCCGTCCACGTTGAAGCTCTCGCCGTAGACGAAGCTGGCGGCGTCGGAGAGCAGGAACAGGACGGCGCCGGCGATCTCCTCGGGCAGGCCGAAGCGACCCAGCGGGATGCGGCCGGCGACCATCGCGCGCTGCTCCGGCGTCAGCGGCGCGTGCATCGGCGTGTCGCAGGGACCGGGGTTGACGCAGTTGATCCGCACCCCGGTGCCGGCCACGGCGCGGGCGAAGCCCTTCGTCATCGTGACGACGGCGCCCTTGGTGGCGGCGTAGGGGATGTTGGCGATCCGGCCGCCCCCGAGCTTGTAGCTGTCCGAGCCGATCGTCACGATCCGCCCGTGCCCGCGCGGAATCATGCGGCGCAGCGCCGCCTGGACCGTGAAGAAGGTGCCCCGGGCGTTGACCGCGAAGACCCGGTCCCATTCCTCGGGCGTCACCTCGAGCAGTGGCAGCGTCGTAATGATACCGGCACAGGTCACCAGGCCGTCGACCCGGCCGAACTCGCGCTCGGCGAGCGCGAAGACCGCCTCGATCTCCGGCAGCCTCGTCACGTCGACGCGCAGGTGACGGACCTCGCCCCCCAGCTCGGCGGCAGTGGCCTTCAGCCGATCCCCGTCGGCGTCCGACAGCACCAGGCGCGCCCCCTCGCGGGCCGCTGCCTGCGCGACGGCCCGCCCCAGACCGGACGCGGCCCCGGTGACGACGAGGACGTGGCCGCGCAGGTTCAGGAAGTCAGCCATGGCGGTCACTCCTCTCCAGGAATGTTGGCCCTCTGCGACGTGGAGGATCGCCGGGGAAGCCGCCAGCGTCAAGGGCCCCGAGTGTGGAAGAATACCGGGCGCATGTTACGACTCGCCCCCAGGAGGCCGCGATGAAGACACGCGAGGCAGCCGCGAAGCCGAAGAAGGTCGACGGGAAGGCCGCCAGTCCGTACGGCTACCCGTTCTGGGACTGGGTCGCACGCGAGGACCCCGAGTACGTCCGGGCCCGCCAGCCGCTGAGCGCGCTGTCGATCGGCGAGGGCAGGGAGCTCTCGGTCAAGCACCGGGAGATGGTCATCATCGGCATCCTCGCGTTCCGGGGGCGGCAGGAGGGCGTGGTCGCGCACATGCGTCGGGCCGTCCAGCACGGCGCGACGAAACGCGAGCTGCTGGAGGCGATCCAGTCCGCCGCGGTGCCGGGCGGCGGACCGACCTTCAGCACGGGCGTCCAGGCGCTGATGAAGCTCGATCAGGAGGGTACGTTCAAGTAGCGCCGGGCCCGCGCGCCCCTACGCGGTGCCGGCCTTCAGGTCGTCGAGGTGGCGGCGGACGCCGGCGATCATCGAGGCGAGATCCGCGGTGACCATCACCAGGTCGAAGCCGCGCTTCACCGCGCCGGCCGCGAACGTCCCGCTCGCGCAGTGCATGCACGCCTTGATGCCGTGCTTGTGGGCGGCGTCGCGGATCTTGTCGCACGTGGCCATGTGCACCGGGTCCGGGTTGTCGGGGCGGGGGGGCATGCCCAGCGCGAAGGCCAGGTCCGAGGGGCCGATGTACACGCCGTCCAGCCCGGGGGTGGCGCAGATCGCGTCCAGGTTCGCGAGCCCTTCCTTGGTCTCGATCATGGCGAGGACCACGATCTCGTCGTTGGCCTTCGCCAGATAGTCGGCGCCCCCGTACTGCACGGCGCGCACCGGCCCCGACGAGCGCATCCCCACCGGCGGATAGCGGCACGCGGCCACGGCCTTCGCCGCGTCGGCGGCGGTGTCGATCAGCGGCACGATGATGCCGTAGGCGCCGAGGTCCAGGGCCTTCATGATGGTGGCGGGATCGTTCCAGGGCACCCGCACGACCGGCACCGTATCGGTCTGCGAGATCGCCTGCAGCATCGGCCAGACGTCGTTCATGTCGGTCAGCCCGTGCTGCATGTCGACCACGAGGGCGTCGAAGCCCTGGCGCGCCATCACCTCCGCGGTGAAGCCGTGCGACACCGACAGCCAGCCCATGGTGACCCATCGCCCCTCGCGCCACAGCTGCTTCAGCCTGTTCGGTCGCACTGTCGCACCTCGTCTGGTGGGGTAGCCGGTCGGCCGGCGCCGCGCAGCGTACCACACGTGTCGCCGATCGGGCCCCCGCCTCGGCCCTCGTGGTCGACGGCGGGGCGCGTCGGGCTCGCACCCTCCCGTTCGGCAATGGATCGTCATCCGAGCTGGGCCGAAAGATACTCGTCCGTTCGTGACGGGCCCCGGCTGTATTCTCGGGGCCTCGCGGTCCCAGAACGAAGGAGCTGGCCATGTCACAGGTCATCCTCAACAACCTGCGTTTCGACGCCCGGCCCGACCGCACCGACTTCCGTGACCGGGACTACCGGCCGCCGCTGCGGTCGCTGCCGCCCGAGTACCCGCCGGCCGCCGCCGTGGAGACGCTCCTGCCGCGCTACACGAAGGACGAGATGATCCTCGACCAGGGCACCGAGGGGGCCTGCACCGGCTTCGGCCTCGCCGCAGTCGTGAACTACCTCTTCTGGCGCGAGCTGCGGGTCACCCGCAACGACCGGAGGTCGCGGCCGCCGGCCAAGGCGAGCGAGCGGATGCTCTATCACCTGGCCCGCTTCTACGACGAGTGGGAGGGCGAGGACTACGACGGCTCGAGCTGTCGCGGTGCGATCAAGGGCTGGCATCACCACGGCGTCTGCGCGGCCGAGCTGTGGCCATACCGGGACGGCCGAGGCAATGCGACGTTCGTGCCGCCGTCGCCCGGCTGGGAGGCGGACGCCGCCGGCCGGCCGCTCGGCGCCTACTACCGCATCGACAAGGGCTCGGTGGCCGACATGCAGGCAGCGCTCGCGGAGGTGGGCGCGATCTACGCCTCGGCGGACGTCCACGACGGCTGGTTCGGCGACGGCCTGCAGCGCGTGCCCGGGCTCGCCCTGCCCGTCATCGGCCCGATGCCGGCGGACGGCAAGACCGGCGGTCACGCCTTCGCCATCGTCGGCTACAACCCTCATGGCTTCATCGTCCAGAACTCGTGGGGCCCGAGCTGGGGCGCGGGCGGTTTCGCCGTCCTGCCGTACGCCGAGTGGACGGCGCGTGGCTCCGACGCGTGGGTGGCGGTGATGGGAGCCCCGACGCTCACCCCGGCGCCGCGGTACCTGAGCCCGGTCTCGCTGACCGAGCTGTCGGCGACCCAGGCGGCCCGGGTGGGCGCGGCCGCCGACCGCCTCGCCGCCCCGCGCCGCGGCGACGTGGCGCCGTGGTCGCCGGACGACGGGTACCGTCACGCCGTCGTCCTGGGCAACAACGGCATCGTCATCAGCCGTGACGTGACGGCCTCCGACGCCCTCGATGCGCTCCGCCGCGCCGTCCTCGACGCGCCCCGGGCCTGGCTGGCCGATCACGACCGTGACGACATCGTGTTCTACGCGCACGGGGGGCTGAACGACGAGGCGGCCGGCCTCGGCCGCGCGCGCCTCATGGCGCCCTACTTCGACGTGAACGAGATCTACCCGGTCTTCTTCATCTGGAAGACCGGCTTCCTGGAGAGCCTCCAGAACGTCGTGGGGGACGCCGTCAAGGGGATCCTGCCCGCCGGGGCGTGGCGCGACGTGCTCCAGGGCGTCAAGGATGCGGCCGGGGAGGCCAAGGACCGCGCCGTCGAGGCCGCCTGCCAGCGCGTGCTCGTGCGCGCCGTGTGGTCCGAGATGAAGCAGAACGCGCACGGCGCCGCTCACGAGGCCAACGCGACCCTGGCGCTCACGGTCCAGCACCTGGCGGCGCTCAAGCAGGCGCGTCCCGCCCTGCGCATTCACCTCGTGGGCCATTCGGCCGGCGCGATCTTCCTCGGCTTCATGACCGAGAAGCTCAAGCTCGCCGGGCTGCGCGTCGCGAGCCTCACCCTCTTCGCCCCGGCCTGCTCCGTGCCGTTCGCCCTGAAGTACTATCGCCCCGCGCTCGAGGCCGGCGTCGTGCCGAAGGCCCGCACGGCGTTCGAGATCCTCACCGACGAGCTGGAGCTGGCGGACTCGGTCGGGCCCTACGGCAAGTCGCTGCTCTACCTCGTGAGCCGCGCCCTGGAAGACCACCACAAGATGCCGCTGCTCGGCATGGCGCAGAGCTGGCAGCAGTACACCGCCGAGCCCGGCCGGCACCCCTTCGGCAACGAGGCGCTCTGCGGTGCCGTGAACGAGTGGGTGGCATCCTGGACGGGGGCGCCGCCGGTGACGCTGCAGAGGGCCCGTACCGTGTTCGACGGCGAGGCGGACATTCCGGCCGCCCACGGGGCGTTCGACAACGACCTAACGGTCCTGACCCGCACGATCCTGCGCATCCGGGACGGGGCCGCCTTGAAGCAGCCCGTCACCAATCTGCACGGCTTCTGACGCGCGGTGGCCCTCACACCCTGCGCTGCAGGAAGTCGGTCA
Organism: Candidatus Methylomirabilota bacterium; assembly: GCA_036397135.1. GTDB lineage: Bacteria > Methylomirabilota > Methylomirabilia > Rokubacteriales > CSP1-6 > AR5. The sequence continues at coordinate 5,952 of DASWJN010000026.1, read as the reverse complement.
CCAGCGGCCAGGCGAGGTCGGCGTAGTGCGGCTGGAAGCCCGCGTTGTCGGGATGGCGGAAGCCGTGGTTGGCGTCGGAGAAGAAGTGCCACTCGACGGGCTGGCCACTGGCGATGAAGCTCTGCCAGAGCGGGCCCTGGATGGCCGGCGTGGCGATGAAGTCCTGGCCGCCGCAGAACACGAGCGACGCGCACGTCAGGGTCTTGGCGAGCTCGAAGGCGTGGCGGGGGCGGTGGGAGGTCTCCGGCTCGTCGCGGACGGACGGGTAGTAGAGGACGATCGCGCGCACCTGTGGATGGTCGGCCGCGAAGGGGATGAGGAGCCGGCCGCCCATGCAATGGCCGATGCAGGCGGTGCGGGCGGGATCAGAGCTCATGCGCTCGACGAGATAGTGCCAGGCCTCGTCCATCTTGCCCAGGAACTCGCCGTCGGAGTGCTTGGCTTGCAGGTCGGCGCCCTGGCCGATGTGATTCGTGCCGGGAATCCCGAACATGTTGAACAGGCTCGGCGCCAGGACGTTGAAGCCGAGCTGGGCGAGCCGGTACGCGTCGACCTTGTAGTCGGCGGTGACCCCGTGCGCGTGGTGCACCATCAGGACCCCGGGCCGGCGGCCGGGCCCCTCGGGATGCGCCATGTAGCCGCCGATGCCATCCTGCTCCTGCGTGAGCATGCGCGCGACGATCGTCATTGTCGTTCTCCGTTCGAGCCGGTGCGCTCCTTGATCGACACCCGCCAGTGGATACGGTCTTCCTCGGGCGGATAGTCGCCCGCCGCCTTGTGATACGAGCAGCGGTTGTCCCAGATCACGATGTCGCCCTGGCGCCACCGGTGGCGGTACTCGCCCTCGGGCCGGATCATGCGCTCGGTCAGCTCCTCGATCAGGGCGTCGCTCTCCCGCTCGTCGAGGCCCTCGATCCGGAGGATCTTGCCCGGGTCGAAGTAGAGCCCCCGGCGGCCCGTCTCCGGGTGGGTGCGGATGATCGAGTGGAAGACCGGCGTCCAGTCGCGGTCCTCCTGGTCGAGCAGCGCCGTCGCCTTGCGGCGGCCGCCGTAGGTGAAGGCGCCCCGGCGCCCCTCCAGGCGCTGCGTCAGGCGTGGCGGCAGCGCGTCGTAGGCCGCGTACATGCTGGCGAACAGCGTGTCGCCGCCGGTGCTCGGCACGGCCAGGGCATAGAGCTGGGTGGCCTTGAACGGCTCGGCGTCGTAGGCGCCGTCGGTGTGCCATCCCTCGGCGCCCCGCCGGTAGATCGCCATGTCGAGGCGTCCGTCCGCGCCGATCTTGTTGACGCCGAGCAGCGTGATCTCCGGGTAGTCGGGGTGGCGCGTCACCTTCGACGGGTGGGGGACGACGCGCCCGAACCGCCGGCTGTAGTGCAGGAAGTCCTCGATCTGCAGCTCCTGGCCGGGCACCACGACGACGTTGTAGTCGAGCCAGGCGCGATAGATCGCCGCGAAGCCGGCGTCGTCCAGCGTCCGGACGTCCACCCCGCGGATCTCCGCGCCGATCTGCGGTCCCAGGCGGCGGACAGTCATCATCGCGCCAGCCACACGGTCGTGCGCCACGTCCCCATGTCAAGCCTCCTTCCGGGCCAGGGTGCGAAGCTTAGCAGCCAGCCGAAGGCCGAGAAAGACCCAGCTCGTCCAGCAGCCTCCTGCATCCGGACGGCCGTGTAGCACGCCCGCACGGCATGGTCCTCGTGAGCCAGTGGCGCGCCGAAGAGGCGCGTTCGCATGCCCACACTCGGCGCAGTTGGTCAACGCGCTATAGGGTCGCGCGGATCACCCTGCCGTGCAACGATCGCATCGCACGCGAGGGGCGAGGCCGAGACGGGCTCGCTACCGGGCGGCGGCGAGCCCGAGGAACAGCTGCTTCAGGGCGTTGACCCTGGCCAGGTAATGACCGGTGTCGTGGTCGCCGCAGCGCTGGCCGGAGGTGAGCCGGAAGCCGCGCCGCGCGTAGGCGTCGCCGGCGCCGGCGCCGCACAGGTGGATGACCGCCGCGAGATCCTGCCGCTGCCTCAGGGTGGCCGTGACGATCCCCCGGCGCTCGAGCGTGCGCGCGACCTGGCGGTCGAGGAGGGCGGCGGTCAGCTCGACGGCGTGGCCCGGGACGACCCGCGTGTAGAGGCCGTTGAACCAGCACGAGCGCCAGTCGTGCCACGGGCCGTTCTCGACCACCACGTGGTCGTGGACGCAGTACCGCTTCGCCTCCCGGAACGTCGCGTCGGTGAGCTGGAACATGCCGACCGCGCTCGAGGCCGGCTGGTAGACCGCGAGGGGATTCCACGTCAGCTGCCAGCGCCAGTACGTCCGGGCCACCGGGTTGCCGGTGCTTTCCACCTGGGCCAGGGCCGCCAGCAGCTCCGGGGTGATGACGGCAGTCGAGTGGGCGCGAAAGAGCCGCCCGTACCGCCGCCAGCTCTCGGGGGGCGTCTTGGCGAGCGCGCCGCTGACCGGGAAGAACAGCTCGGTCGGCTTGCGCACCACCTGGTACATCCAGTTCACCGCCGACCACAGGGCCACGACGACGACGGCGAACACGATCAGCCGGACCGCCAGCGGGGCCGCCAACAGGACCACGAGCGCCCGGCGGCCCGCCCGCGCCAGCGGGCGCACGGACAGGGTTCGCGCGCGCCGCCGGCGCGTCTTTCGCGAACTGGCTCTGAAGGCGCGTGCCTGGGCCATGACGAGGACACCTCTACTATGCCTCAGACCCGGAACGCTTCGGCCGGTTTGGCGTATGCTGGGCGGCGCTGTACGGGAGAGGAGGAACCCATGGACTACGGCGTCGTGATGTTTCCAACCGAGTACGCGATGGCTCCCGACGAGCTGGCCCGGGCGCTCGAGGAGCGCGGGTTCGAGTCGGTGTGGTTCCCCGAGCACACGCACATCCCCGCCAGCCGGCGCAGCCCGTGGCCGGGCGGGGGCGAGCTGCCGCGGGAATACTGGTCGTCGTACGATCCGTTCGTGGCCCTGATGGCCGCCGCCGCGGCGACCAGGCGCCTCCGGCTCGGCACCGGGATCTGTCTCGTCATCGAGCGCGACCCGATCGTGACGGCCAAGGAGGTCGCCACCCTCGACCGGCTGTCGGGCGGCCGCGTCCTGTTCGGGATCGGCGGCGGCTGGAACGTCGAGGAGATGGAGGACCACGGCACGAGCTGGAAGAGCCGCTGGCGGCTGCTCCGCGAGCGAGTGCTGGCCATGAAGGAGATCTGGACCAAGCGCGAGGCGGAGTTCCACGGCGAGTTCGTGCGCTTCGACAAGATGTGGGCCGATCCCAAGCCGCTGCAGCAGCCGCACCCGCCCATCATCATCGGCGGCGACGGGGCGACGACGTTCGACCGCGTGGTGGAGTTCGGCGACGGCTGGATGCCCATCCTGCGCCCGAACCAGAATCCCGTGGAGCGCATCCCCGTCCTGCACGAGCGCCTGCGGCAGGCGGGGCGCGATCCCAGGTCGGCACCGGTGTCGATCTTCTTTGCGCCGCCCAGGCGGGACCGACTGGACGCGCTGGCGGCGGCGGGAGTCGAGCGGGCGATCTTCGGGCTGCCGTCCGAGCCCCGCGACGCCGTGCTACCGCGACTGGACGCCTACGCCAAAGTGATGCGTTGACCATCCCCCCGGCGCGCCGCCGACCGGCGTGGGCGGGTGGGTTGGCGTGGGGTGCGTGGACCACGTGCTGGGAGGCCGCATCGACGTCGTTGGGGCTAAATTCCTTCGGTGCGGGCCGCACGGTCTGGGTTGGCGGGCAACGGGTCCACGCACCCCACGCCAACCCCACCCGCCCACGCCTGCCGCGGGGGGGCTGGCTGTCCTGGAGCCCACGAGCGGCGCGCTACTGACGCGACCAGGCCACAAGCTCCGCGCCGAACGGGCGGGCGTGGGGGCGCTCGCCGCGCCACGCCGGCCTGCCGGTCGCCGTAGCTCGCTCCGGGATCGGCTCGCGCGGCCCCCGAACCCTCACTATGAGTTAGACGTGAGTTAGACGGCGATAGCGCATGGGCAATGAGAATCGACGGAAATGGCCATGGCACGAAGGCTCGGTCAGCCGTTGCTCAGCCGCCGCAGGTCATCGTGCGCGTCGGGCCGTGGTGCTGGGGGGACGGCGGGGGCGCGGGCGCAAGGGCCCGGGCGCGGCGTCAGGGCGAGCCGTTGTCGCCGTTCGAGCGGAAGGGGCGGCGAGCGCGCCGCATACGTATCGACTGGCCGGGAACCCAACCCCCTTTGGGGGATGGCGGGCCGCGTGAGCCGCCCCTGGAGCGAGTTACGGCGACAGGCGAGCCCTGACGTCGCGCCCGGGCCCTTGCGCCCGCGCCCCCGCCGGGATCGGCACCGCGTGCCACGAAACCTGGAGGAGTCAGTGTCAGCGAGCGGCGGCGGCGTCGGCGGCGAGCGGGCGGCCGTCGAGCGAGTCGCGGAGCGCGACGGTCACCCGCAGCGCGCGCAGCCCGTGCACGCCCTGCAGCTCCTCCAGCTCCAGCTCCTCGACCTCTCCGGCGATGTAGCCCAGGTGGCGCAGGTACTCGAGGTAGCCGCGGTACTCCTGGGCCTCGGCGGGCTGGCCGTAGACGACGGCGATGCGGCCTGGCTGGGTCACGCGCTCGGGGGTGCCCTTGATCACCGCTTTGTCGATCCGCTTCTTGACGATCTCGTAGCGGATGTCGTAGGCGCCGTCGACGTCGAAGCGCTTCTCGTCGAAGCGGAACCGGATCGACAGGGGCGCGTGCTGCACGAGCACCAGGTGGGTGGCCTGCAGCGGCAGCGGTAGCTCGCCCGCCAGCCGCTCGGTCCGGGCGGCGATGCCGCACACGACCATGAGCTGCCAGAGGCGCAAGCTCTTGAGATAGAGCGGGTCGAAGCCGCCGTCCTCGACGAGGGCCGCGCCGACGTAGATTTGGTGATCGACGCCGTCGGTCTTCTGCTTCTCGAAGTAGTGCGGAAAGATGCCCTGGGCCGCCTGCTCCTCCAGCTCCAGGTAAGCCGAGATGGCCTCGGTCAGCCGCGTCATGCTCTCCTCGAAGATCTTGCGCTGCCGGTAGACGGTGCCCAGCCGTGGATCGAGCGCGTCCCGGTAGGCCGCCACCCTGGCGGCCACCGGCTCGCCGAAGCTCGCCAGGCGATCGAGCAGCGTCTCGATCTCCGCGCGCAGGAAGGTCACGATGCCGACCTCGTCGCCGGCGGCGAGGTGCTCGCGGATCTGCTCGGCGTGCTGCTCGAGCCGGTAGCGCAGCTGGTCGAGGGCGGGCAGGCGGCGCGCCTGGTAGGCGGCCTCCACCACGCCCCGGGCCAGCTCCAGGTGGGTGAGCAGGTCGGCCTGGATGGCCCGCGCGCGCTGGGTGGACGACCCGCGGATGTCCGACAGCGCGTAGAGCGGATGCACGTTCTCGAAGACGATGGGCTCCAGCTCGGCGGCCGCCGGATCGCCCGCGCCCTCCAGCCCGTCGAGCACCGCCTTGCGGAAGCGCCACTCGACGACCGGGTGGATGGCGGTGAAGCGCTCCTTGATCTGGGTCTGGATGCGCGCGTTCAGCTCCTCCATGCTCCGCTGGACGGCCATGGCGAACAGCGGCAGCACCTCGTGCAGCTTGGGCAGGTGGGAGGCATCGAGGTCCCCCGGCCGCGGCGAGTCGAGGTCCAGCGTGCCGATGACGCGGCCCTGGTAGTGCAGCGGCGCGACCACGAGCGTGCGCATGCCTCCTGCGACCATGTGGTCCTCGATCGCCGTCCGTCCCTCGAGGCCGGCAAGGTCGTCCACGAGCAACGGCCGCCCGGACTGCACCGCACGGTCGTAGACGGTGCCGGCGAACTCTGTCATCCGGTGATGCACGGAGTCCGCGAAGATGCACGCGTGCTCGATCCGGGCGCCGGAGTTGAGGATGAGCACGCGCTCGCCGTCCAGGGCCGCCAGGCTGAGCCGGAGGTCCGGCCGGCGGAACAGCGTGCGCAGCCTGT
>DASWJN010000025.1:0-30187 GCA_036397135.1 Candidatus Methylomirabilota bacterium | reverse complement strand
CATCGCCTGCGCCGGCTGCGCCGGCTCGTTCTTCGTGCGCAAGCGCCCGGACGGCCGCCATCCCGACCGCGAGCCGTACGCGTACTACGCGTGCACGTATCACCACCTCCGCGGCGATCGGGTCTGTCAGAATGGACTCGGCATGGTGATGAGCGAGGCGGACACCGCGGTGCTCGACGTGCTGCGAAAGGACATCCTCAACCCGGCCGCGCTCAGCCTGGGGATCGAGATGACGCGGGAGCGCTACGCCGCCCGGCCCGGTGATCTCGCCGACCAGCGCGCGAGCCTGGAACCCGACGTGAGCCGGGTCGAGCGCCAGATCAGCAACCTCGTCGACCAACTCGCCGAGGGCCGTCACTCCCCGGCCGTGCGGCAGCGTCTCCACGAGGGGATCGAGACACGGGAGCGGGAGCGTGATGCCCTGCGCGTCAAGCTGGATCGCCTCGACGCCGTGGCCCGCCTGCCGAGGCTGGACGCGGCCGGGCTCACGAAGACGCTGCACGAGCGCTTGAAGGCGTGGCGCACGCTGCTGGACGCGGAGCCCGTCAAGGCCCGGCAGATCATCCGCAAGCTGCTCCACGGCCGACTCGTGTTCACCCCCGACCCCGCGCAGCGGCTCTACACGTTCGAAGGCCCGGGGTCGTACGGCCGGCTGCTGGAGGGCGTTGTACAAAATGTATGGTGCCCCCGGGGTGACTCGAACACCCGGCACGCAGTTTAGGAAACTGCTGCTCTATCCACCTGAGCTACGGGGGCCCAGACGCGGCGAGCGACACCTCATTCTACCGGCCTACACCGGCTTGTCACCCGCGATCTGCACGCGGCGCATGAGGCGGCGGAACGGGCCCGAGTCCTTGATGGCCAGGTGCTTGACGCAGCGGTTGTCCCAGAAGACGACGGCGCCGTTCGTCCAGCGGAAGCGGCACGTGAACTCGGGACGGTGGCCCTGCTCGAGCAGGAAGTGGAGCAGCGGCCGGCTCTCCTCCTCGGTGAGGCCCTCGAAGCCGACGGTGTAGGAGCGGTTGACGAACAGGCACTTCCGCCCGGTCTCGGGATGTGTGCGGACGACCGGGTGGACGCTGATGGTCTCCCGCCAGGCGGCGTCGTCCCGCACCTTCGTCGAGCGCTGCTCGTTGAGGCGGACGGCCGGCCCCGCCACCATGCGGTCGCTGTGCACGGCCCGGAGATCGGCGAGCAGGCGCTTCATGCCGTCGGACAGCGCCTCGTACGCCAGGTATTGATTCGCGAACAGCGTGTCGCCGCCGTAGGGGGGAGCCTCCAGGGCGTAGAGGATGGCGCCCATCGGCGGCTCCGGCATCATCGTGGTGTCGGTGTGCCAGTCCTCGCCCACGACCTTGGTGTCGCCCGGCTCGCGCCGGATCATGACGATCTCCGGGTCGGCCTGCGTCCCGGCGTAGTTGGGGTGCACGAAGATGTCGCCGAACCGCCGGGCCAGGGCCTTGTGCTGCTCGGCCTCGAAGCGCTGGTCGCGGAAGAAGATGACGCAGTGGTCGAGCAGCGCCCGGCGGATCTCCCGCACGGTCGCGTCGTCGAGAGCGCCGCCGAGGTCCACGCCGTGCACCTCGGCCCCCAGGGCTCCGCTGATCGGCTGCACCTCCAGGCGGCTCGCGCGCATGACGGCTCCTCCCTTGGCGCTGCCGAGTATCCCACGGTCACGGCACGGCATCCAGGACGGGCCGTCACGCCCGGGGCGCTATCGCACGCGGTCGATCCAGAACGCCTGGCTGTAACCGGCCAGGCGCTTGAGCGCCTCCGCCCGCTGGCGCACGAGCGCGGGACCGCCGCCGCCCTCGGGCGAGCGGCGCAGCACGATGATGCGCGAGCCGCGGACGTAGCAGCCAGGCGCCTCGCGGGCGCGGAGCACCACGTCGTCCAGCGGCGCGCCTCCGCGACGGGCGGCCTCGGGATCGCCGGCGTCGCACCGGCGCTCCTCCTGGATGCGGTCCACCCAGTGGCAGAGCGCGCGGTAGGCCGGCGGGTCCTCGCGGCGGACCGCGGCGATCGCCGCGCGGATGGGGCCCCGGTCGCCCTCCAGCAGCTCGACGTCGATGTGGATGCGGCAGAGGGCGAGCGGGTCGAACCAGGCGAAGGCCCGCAGCCAGCCCCACAGGACGGCGAGGACCACGAGCGCGACGATCGCCCGGCGGGTCATTCGTACTGCACCAGCGCGCGCAGGATGCGGTCGTCCTCCGCGTAGCACTCCCGCTCCAGGTCGAACCCCGCCGGCCGGCCCTCGTGGTACTGGACGGCGTGGCACGTCTCGTGGACGAGGATGGCCACCGTCCAGATGAGCCCGTGCTCGGTACTCACGTCAATGCTGGCCCGCCCCCGATTGCCCTCGCTGTGCCAGAAGCAACCACCCCCGAACCCGCCGCACGACGGGTTGGGGTTGATCGTGGCGACGTGATCGCAGACCTTGTGGTAATCCTCCGGCGAGCCGTGCCGCAACGTCTCCAGCGCCCGCTTCACCGTCCTGTTGTCATACCCCACCAGCGAGGGCCGGATGCCAATGACACACCGCCCGCCCACATCCACCCAAACGAAGTACCGCGCCACGACCACCAGCAGCACCACCACGGCGGCACCGCCCAGGACCGCCGCGCGCGCCCGGATCATGCCTGGCGGCTACGCTCGCCGCGTCGTCACGCTCTGATGACTTTCGTGAAACGTGGTGACGCCAGGGGCCGGATGCGGGTGCTGCGGGCGCGCCATCATGGCGAGCCGTCGTCGCCGTTCGAGCGCAGGGCCCGGCGAGCGAGCCGCTCACGATTCGACTGGACTGCCCCCAGCCCCCTCTGGGGGATGGGGGGCCCGAGCGCGCCGGGCCCGGAGCGAGTTACGGCGACAGGCGAGCCATGCCGGCGCGCCCGCAGCACCCGCATCCGGCCCCTGGCGTCACCGGCTTCAGCGAGCGCCATCAGCCGTGTTCGATGCCCCGCGCCCTGAGCAGCGCGCGCAGCTTGCGCAGGCCCGCCGTCTCGATCTGCCGGATGCGCTCGCGGCTGTAGTCCAGCCGCCGTCCGATCGCCTCCAGCGTCTCCGGCTCGTCGCCGTCCAGCCCGAAGCGGCGGCGCAGGACCGTCCGCTCGTTGGGCGCCAGGTCGTCGAGCACCGCCACCAGGTCGGCCCGCTCGTGGAAGAGCCGCGTCAGGGCACCGGCGGGATCCGACGAGTCGTCCGCGATGGTGTCGACGAGCCGCCGGTCGTCGTCGCCGACCGGCGCGTCGAGCGAGACGGGCTGCAGGCGCAGCTCCTCCAGCTCGTTGATCTGCTCCTCGCTCGTGCCCAGGGCTCCGGCCAGCTCACCCGCCGTGGGCGCCCGTCCCAGCGCCTGGGTGAGCTTCTGGTGCTCGCGCCGGTAGCGGCCCAGCAGCATCTCGACGTGCACCGGCAGGCGGATGATCCGGGCCTGGTTGGCGAGCGCGCGCGCCACCGCCTGGCGGATCCACCAGACCGCGTACGTCGAGAAGCGCAGGCCGCGCTCGGGCTCGAACTTGTCGACCGCGCGCAGGAGGCCCAGATTGCCCTCCTCGATGAGGTCGGGCAGCGGCAGGCCCCGGTACAGATAGCGGCGCGCGACCTGCACCACCAGCCGCAGATTGGCCTCGACCAGGCGCTCCTTGGCGGCGGTGTCGCCGGCCCGCGCGCGGTGGGCGAGGTCCAGCTCCGCCTCGCGCGTGAGCAGGGGGATGCGCGAGATCTCGCGCAGGTAGACGGCCAGGTTGGCGCGGCTGGTCTCGCGGGTCTTCTCGGGCTGGTCGGTGTCGTCGACGTCGAGCAGCGTGTCGAGCGGCTCGTCGGGCACGCGCTCGTCGGCGTCACTCATGATCCTCCCCGGACTCGTCGCTCAGGTCCACCTGCCCCACCCGCGGCGGCAGCGGCAGCAGGTAGAGCGGATTGTAGACCGCGACGCCGCGGCGGATCTCGAAATGCAGGTGGTGGGCCGTGGCCCGCCCGGTGCGGCCGATCGTCGCGATGGGATCGCCCGCCGCCACGCGGGCGCCGACCGCGACGAGGTTCTCCTCGTTGTGCGCGTACACGGTCAGGAAGTCGTCGTCGTGCTCGATCTTCACCACCCGGCCGTAGCGCGGCTCCACGCCGGCCACCACGACGATGCCGGCGGCCGCGGCGAAGACGACGCTGCCCCGCTCGGCCTTGATGTCGATGCCCCGGTGCCAGCCGCTGCGCCGGCGGCCGAAGGTCGAGGTCACCGGTCCGTCGATCGGCCACACGAACGGCGGCGCGCTGTCGACGAAGTCGGGCACGGTCAGCTCGAGGCCGCGGGGCCCGCGCCTCGGGCGCGGCGGGGACGGTGCGCGGGGCCGGGCCACCACGGGCGCCGCCTTCCGCGCGGGCGTCGAGGCGATGGCCCCGGGCAACGGGATGACCAGGCGCCGCCCCACGCGCAGCACGAAGTGCTCGCCGGGCAGCCGGTTGGCGACGACCAGGGCGGCGACGGTGACGCGATAGCGGGCGGCGATCCCGCGCAGCGTCTCGCCGCGGGCGACGACGTGCACCCGCGACGCGGCCGGCACCGGAGGAGCGCCCGCGGGCGGGCGCTCCCGGGCGGCCCCGTCGCCGGCGGCCAGCAGCACGACGGCTGCCGCGGCCAGCGACCCCCCGCACACCCGCCGCCGCACGCTCAGGGCTCGAACTCCGCGTAGCGGATGTCGAAGCCGGCGTAGCGCCCGGTCGGCGGCAGCCAGCGTACCTCCACGCGCGCGACCCGCGACAGCGGCGGGCCCTTCTCCAGCGCGCGCACCAGGTCTTCGATCACGTCGCGCGGTCCCTCGGCGCGCAGGCGGACACGGCCATCGCGCAAGTTCATGACCCATCCGGCGAGTCCGAGCACGGAGGCGCGACGCCGGGCGTAGTCCCGATAGCCCACGCCCTGCACGTGGCCCTCGACGAGGATCTCGGCCGCCGCGTTCGCTGCCTTCACGGCTGATCGGCTGGTCGGATATCCCGCCCGCCGGCCGGCGGCGGCCGGCCGGCGGGGGGTGAGAGCGCTGGTCGGGGCGAGAGGATTTGAACCTCCGACTTCACGGTCCCGAACCGTGCGCGCTACCAGGCTGCGCTACGCCCCGATGACCGGCTCATTGTACACGACCGCCCCCTCGCTCCGGCTCCCAGGCGTACCGGCCCACCAGGGGCACGAACTTGCACTCGCCGTGGGTGCGCTGGCGGATGTCGCCGCCGGCGTTCTCGACGACGGTCAGCACCTGGTTGTCGGGACCCCCGACCGGCACCACCATGCGACCGCCCTCGGCGAGCTGCTGCACGAGCGGCGGCGGCACGGCCGGGCCGCCGGCCGTCACGATGATCCGGTCGAAGGGCGCCTCGTCGGGCCAGCCCAGCGCGCCGTTGCCCACCCGGATCCAGACGTTGTGGTGGCCGAGCGATTCCAGGACAGCGCGAGCCCGCTCGGCCAGGCGCGGGAGCCGCTCGATCGAGCACACGCGCCGGGCCAGCGTGGCCAGCACGGCGGTCTGGTAGCCGGAGCCGGTGCCGACCTCCAGCACCTTCTCCCGTCCCGACAGCTCCAGCAGCGAGGTCATGAGGCCCACGATGAAGGGCTGCGAGATCGTCTGCTCCTCGCCGATGGGCAGCGGGTGATCGCCGTAGGCGCGCTCGCGGAGCGCCTCCTGCACGAAGCGGTGGCGGGGCACCCGGCGCATGGCGGCCAGCACGCGGGGGTCGGTGACGCCGCGCGCGGCCACCTGCTCGTCGACCATGCGTTCGCGCTCGCGGGCGTAGCGGCCGTCGTCGCGCTCGCCCTCGCCGCGCGGGCGCTCCACTATTTTCTCCGGCCCCGCTTCTTCGGCACGGGCGACGGCGTGGGCCGGGCGGCGTCGCGGCGCAGCTGGCCGTCGAGCGTGACGCCCCAGTCGCTCATGAGGGCGAGCGCGCGGTGGTTGGTGAGGTCCAGGTGCACGGGCGTGACCGCCACGAAGCCCTCGTGCACGGCGCCCATGTCGGTGCCCTCCAGCGCCTCCCACTGCGCCGGGCCCCCGCCCAGCCAGTAGTGCGTGCGCCCGCGCGGATCCAACTGCTCGACGACCTTCTCGCTGTAGACGCGGTGGCCGAGGCGCGTGAAGCGGATGCCGCGCGGCCCCTCGCGCGGCACGTTGACGTTCAGCAGCGTCTTGGCCGGCAGCCCCTCGACCAGCACCCGCATGGCGATGAGCCGCGCCACCCGGCCGGCCGCAGCCATGTCGCCCCCGTCGACGAGCGACACGGCGATCGACGGCACGCCGAGCAGCGTGGCCTCCATCGCCGCCGAGACGGTCCCCGAGTACGTCACGTCGTCGCCGAGATTGGAGCCGTGGTTGACGCCCGACGCCACCAGCACCGGCCGCTCGGGCAGGAAGCCGAGCACCGCGAGGTTGACGCAGTCGGAGGGCGTCCCGTTCACGGCGAAGCGCCGCTCGCCCCACTGGTGCGGCCGCAACGGCCGGTGCAGCGTGAGCGCATGCCCGCACGCGCTCTGCTCCCGCTCGGGCGCCACCACCCACACCTCGCCCAGCGGGCCCAGCGCCTCGGCGAGGGCGCCGAGCCCCGCCGCGTGCACCCCGTCGTCATTCGTGACCAGAATCACCGCCATCGCAAAAAATCCTATCACGCACACTGACCCCACTGCGCGCGCGTTGCCGCCGCACGCCGCTGAACGGGGCCACTTTCGAGCGGCGGCCTCGCCGCCGCAATCCTCGGTTCGAGAGGTGGCTCGGAAGGGGACAGCCGGGGCCTTCGATGTTCTGGGGGGAGGCAGGAAGGAGCGCGCCGCCAGGCGCGCGACGACCGTCGGAAGGGGGGCGAAGCCCCCCTCCGAGGGTCTGGTCGGGGCGACTGGATTTGAACCAGCGACCACCGGACCCCCAGTCCGGTGCGCTACCGGGCTGCGCTACGCCCCGATGTCGCGAGAGTGAATTGTCCCAGAAAGGGCGCGGCGCTTCAAGGCGACAGCCGCGCCCGGAGCGCGGTGAGGCGGTCGCGGATGCGGCGCAGGGCGTCGGCGTACACGGTCTCGCGCAGACCCAGCTCCATCTGCTGGCTGCTGCGGCGGGACTCGGCCAGCAGCCGCTTCTTGGCCCCCTCGAGCGTGAGCCGCTCGTCGTAGAGCAACGTCTTGATGCGCTGGACCAGCTCGAGGTCGCGCGGGCGGTACAGCCGCTGGCCGGCCGGGTTCTTCTTGGGGCGGAGGAGCTTGAACTCGGACTCCCAGTAGCGCAGGACGTACGCCGGCACGGCGGTGATCTCCTCGACCTCGCCGATGCGGTAGTACAGCTTCTCGGCGGTCTCGGGTAACCCGGCGGCGCTCACTGGGCGGGCGCGTTGATCCGCTGCTTGAGCCCCTTGCTCGGCTTGAACGTGAGCACCTTGCGGGCGGTGATCTCGATGCTGTCCCCGGTCTGGGGATTGCGCCCGCGCCGCGAGGCCTTGCGGCGGATGCGGAAGTGCCCGAAGCCGACGATCTTGACGTCCTCGCCCTTCTCGAAGCACCGGAAGATGATGTCGAACACCGACTCGACCACCGACGACGACTGCCGCTTCGACAGGCCGTGATTCGCCACCGCGTTGACCAGATCGTTCTTGGTCACTGTGAAGGGTCACCTCCTCCGCGGCGCCGCGTCACCCGGCGCCGCCCGCTCACTTGTCGCCCCGCGCGATGAACGGTTTGTATCCCTTCGCCTCCAGGTCGCGGACCGCCGCCAGGGCGGCGCTTCGGTCGGAGAACGCCCCCACGCGCACGCGGTGCAGCGCGGGGCCGCCGTCGGCAGCGGCGGCCGGCGCCGGAGGCGCCGCCGCAGCGCCGCCCGCACGGCGCACCTGGACCTTGAAGCCGTCGACGGCCAGATCCTTCGAGAGGGCGACGGCCTCGCGCAGGGGCAGGCTCGGCTTGACGAGGACGCCACTGCCCGACGTCTCGGCGGCGAGTCCCTTGCCGGCCAGGCGCTTGTTGAGGTCCTCGGCCGACATGCCGGTCACGAAGACGTCGTAGTGATCGGAGCCCGAGGCCGAGGCCCTGGGCGCCGGCGCGGCGCCGGCCGTGGCCCCGCCGCCCCCGGGCTTGATGGACTCCTGCACCGTGAAGTTGTCGCCGCGCAGCTTGGCGGCGAGCCGGCTGGCCGCCTCCGCGTCCTTGAATGCGCCGACCTGCACCCAGAAGGGGCCGCTCGCCGCCGGGGCCGGCGGCCTGGTGGCCTTGACCGCCGCTCGCCGCGCCGTGCTGGGCTTGGTGGCCGTGGCCGGCTTGGTGTCGTCCGTCTTCGCCATCGCAGGCGGCGGGGCCGTCTTGCCTTTCCCCTCTGCCGGAGCGGGCACGGGCGCCGGCTTCGCGGGTGGCGTGGCCGCCTTGGCGGTCGACTTCGCCGGCGTCTCGGGGGTTGGCTTGGGTTCGCTCTTGCGCTCGGTTCGCGCCGGCGGTGCCGGCAGGGGTGTCATCGGCGTGGGGGGGGCCGGCGCCGGGATCAGGGTCGAGTCTGCCTTGTCCGCGGCCGGCCTGTCACCGATCGGCTTGTCGAACGCGGGCGCGGGTGTGAGCGCCGGCGTCGTGGGAGTCGGCGAGAACGGCACGCTGGTCGTCGCGGCGGTGCGCGGTGGCGGCGGCGGGTTCATCCAGTCCAGGGCGTACGGCACGGCGACGGCGCCGATGACGCCGAGCACGATCAACACCAGAACGACCCGGAACCAGGCCGCGGCGAAGATCGAGCGCGGCGGAACGTCCTCGTACACCTCCTGCTCCTCGGTTGGCTCGTCGCGATCGGGGCTCACCGGCTCCTCGGTGTCGCGCTGGGCGTCATCATGCGCGTCATCGTAGCATAGCGATTGGAATATCCGTATGTTGTGCCGAGCCCGGGCGGGTGAAGGCGAGGTCGCCGAACAGGGCCTCGGCCGCCCCCCGGGTGTCGTTGCTGTCGATCATGAGCGCGACCTTGCCGACCCGGGGCGGCTGGCCCCCGAACAGGGCCCGGTAGTCCTCGGCCAGGTTGCGCTGCTCGCGCAGCCAGGTGTCCCGCCGCCTGCCGCCGGACTGCAGCACGACGATCCGGACGTTGGGCGCCCTGGGATGGGTCAGGGTCGTGCCGGCCGGCGCGCGCGTATCCCAGACGTAGCCGATGACGTCGCTGTTCGTGCGCGGCGACGGCCAGCGCGGAAACACGACGTACACCTGGGCGGCCTGGTCGTCGCGCGCGGAGTCGCGCACGTCGCCGCCGGCCGGCAGCCGCGTCATCTTCCACGACCACGTGAGAATCGGATATTCCCGGACGTCGACGACGACGTCGCGGTGCAGGGCGAACGAGGTGCCTTCGCTGCGCAGCCGGACGGCGACGCGTCCTTCGTTGCGGACCAGCTCGATCGAGGCCTCGCCGGCAAACGCCGCGACCTCCCAGCCCGCCGGGACGCCGGACGACGGCAGGCGCGCGGGAAGCCGGTCGGTGACGGGCACGCGCACGCGGCCCTGGGCGTCCGACCCCGGGGCGCGAACGGCCGCGAGCGCCACCCCCCCGCCCCGCGCCATCGGGGCGCCCGGCACGGCCCCGCGCCGCGGCGACCCGGCGAGCGACATCACCAGGGCGCCGGCGGCCAGCAGCAGCAGCGCGAGCAACGCGACCTTCGGGCCGGGACGGCCGCCGCGGCGCCGCCGGTTCAGCGCCGCGTCCTCCGGCGGGGCCGGCGGCCGGACGCCCGGCGCAGCGACAGGCGAAGCGGCGAGCCCGCGAAGCCGAACGCGAGCCGGAGCGAGCGCGCCAGGTAGCGCTCGTACGAGAAGTGCACCTCGTCGGGCCGGTTCACCTTCAGCGCGAACGTCGGCGGCGCCACCGCGACCTGGGCGGCGGACTGCAGGGTGAGCGCCTCGCCGCCCACCGACGCCGGCCGGCGCTCGATCGCCTGCCGGAGCACCTCCGTGACCTCGGCGGGCGGCACGCGCCGCTGCGCCTCGGCCGCGACCTGGTCCACCGTGTCGAACAGCTCGCGCACGCCCTGCCCCGCGGTGGCCGACGTGAAGCAGACCGGCGCGTAGTCCAGGAACGGCAGCCGCTCGCGCAGCTGGTCGACGATCTCGGCCTTGCGCACCATGCCCGGCGGCACCAGGTCCCACTTGTTGACGACGAGGACCACCCCGCGCCCGGCCTCGTGCGCGTAGCCCGCGATGTGGGCGTCCTGGGCCGTGAGGCCCTCGGAGGCGTCGACGACGAGCAGCGCGACCTGGCAGCGCTCGAGGCTGCGCAGGGCCATCACGACCGAGAGCTTTTCCAGCGCCTCGCTCACCCGCCCCTTGCGGCGGATGCCGGCCGTGTCGACCAGCACGTAGGGCCGTCCGGCGTACTCGAAAGCGGTGTCGACGGCGTCGCGGGTGGTGCCGGGGGCCTCGTGCACGAGGACGCGCTCGGCGCCGACCATGGCGTTGACGAGCGAGGACTTGCCGACGTTGGGGCGGCCGATCACCGCCAGGTGCACGACCCCCCGCGGCGCCGGCGGCGCGCTGTCGCGCGGGGCGCGCGCCCGCACCGCCTCCAGCATCTCGGCCACGCCGCGGCCGTGCTCGGCCGACACCGGCACCGGCTCGCCGAAGCCGAGCCGGTACAGCTCGGCCACCGCGCTCTCCATCCCACCCGCGTCCACCTTGTTGGCGACCAGGACCACCGGCCGGTCGCTCCGGCGCAGCACGCGCGCGATCTCGACGTCGAGGCCGGTGACGCCGGCGCGCGCGTCGACCACGAACAGCACGAGATCGGCCTCCTGCACCGCGGCCAGCACCTGCCGCCGCACGCCTTCGATCAACGGCTCCTCGGACGAGGGATCGAAGCCGCCGGTGTCGATCGCCGTCGCCTGCCAGCGCTCGAAGGCCACCTGGCCGTAGAGACGGTCGCGGGTGACGCCGGGGACGTCGCGCACGAGCGCGCGGCGCTGCCCCACCAGCCGGTTGAACAGCGTCGACTTGCCGACGTTCGGCCGGCCGACGATGGCGATGACCGGCCGCACGTGAGGCGCCTGGCTGACCGCTAGGGACATACCGCCCGCCGCAGCGCGAAGGGCTCGGACTCGACGGGGACGACGGGGACGCCGAGCGCCCGCGCGACGTCGGCCGGCGTGAGGTCGTCGAGGAACACGCCCTCGCCGTCGCGCAGCGCGACCGCGGGGATCAGCACGGCCTCGCCGAGGTCGCCGAGCCCGGCCAGGTGGCGCTGGATGTCCTGCCCGGTGAGCAGCCCGGCCACGGCGACGCTGCCGCCGAAGAACGCGTTGGGCACGGCGGTGACGCGTGCCTCGGGGAACTCCGACAGCAGACGGGCCAGGCGCGGCGCGTAGAGCGCGCCGCTGACGACGGTCACCCGCCGCGCCCGGCCGCGGGCCCGCTGCCGCCCCCGCGCGCGGGCGAAGCCGTCCTCGAAGCGCCGCACGAGGCCCACGCCGTCCTCGGCGATCGAGAAGCCCTCGTAGGCCTCGGCCGGCGGCAGCGGGAGAGCCGCTTGAAGATAGACCTCGTCGCCGAGGAACACGAAGCGGCTGTCGAGCGCCGCCAGGAAGCGCGCCTGCCAGCCGGCGACGGTGTCGACCAGCCCGCGCGCCTCGTCGGCGGTCAGCGTGCGGAGCGCCGGCAGCCGCTCGCGGTGGCGCGTGAGCCCCACCGGCACGATCGCCGTCGTCGCCACGTGCGGGTGCAGGGGCGCCAGCTCGTGCACGGTGCGCTCGAGGTGGGGGCCGTCGTTCCACTCCGGGCACAGCACGATCTGGGCATGAACGCGGATGCCCGCCTTGGCCAGGCGCTCCAGGCGCGGCAGGATCTCCGCCGAGTGCCGGGGACGGCCGAGCAAGCGCCAGCGCAGCTCGGGATCGGTCGCGTGAACCGACACGTAGAGGGGCGACAGCCGCTGGACCAGGATCCGCTCGAGCGACGGCTCGTCCAGGTCGCTCAGCGTGATGTAGTTGCCGTGCAGGAACGACAGGCGGAAGTCGTCGTCCTTGACGTAGAGGCTGCGGCGCATCCCCCGCGGCAGCTGGTGAATGAAGCAGAACACGCACTTGTTGGCGCAGGTGGCGATGTCGCCCGGCCGCGGCGCCTCCAGCTCCAGCCCCAGCTCACGTCCTGCGGGTCGCACGAGCCGGAACGCGTGGCGCTCGCCCGCGCGCGCGACGCTCAGCTCGAGCCGCTCGTCGGCGCCGTGGAACTGGAAATCGATGGCGTCACGCAGCGGGCGGCCGTTGATCGCCAGGATGCGGTCGCCGGCGCGGAGTCCGGCGGCCGACGCCGCCGTGCGCGCCCGCACCACCGCCACCACGACGCCCTCAGCGCAGGAGGCTGGTTTCATCCCGCTCGCGGGCCTCGTCGGCGTGGACGGCGTTGAGGAAGCCCATGCCCTGCACGATGTACTGCAGGCCGGAGCCCACGGTGAACCCCGCGGCCAGCCAGAGGACGAGCCGGTCCAGACCCGGCACGTCGTAGAAGGGCGCCAGGAGCCCGGTCAGGACGGTGAGCACCTGGAAGAAGGTCGCCAGCTTGCCGGCCCGCGTGGGCCGCGGGGTGATGCGCCCGCCCGCCATGTGAATCGCCAGCGCGCCGACCATGAGGATGACGTCGCGGCTGATGACGACGGCGGCGATCCAGAACGGCAGCGCCCGGAGCCAGGTGAGCGTCACGAACGACGACACGAGCAGGAGCTTGTCGGCCAGCGGGTCGAGGAACGCGCCGAGCCGGCTCTGGCTGCCCTGCTGGCGGGCGACGTAGCCGTCGAGCCAGTCGGTCAGGGCGGCGGCCAGGAAGACCAGGAGCGCCGGCCCGCGCTGCCCGTAGACGAGCAGCGTGACGAAGACCGGGATGAGCAGAATTCGTAGAACGGTCAGCCAGTTCGCGAGGCCCATGAAGGCGTCAGTTTAACACCCGATAACCGGCCAGCGGGCCCAGCCACGTTCCGGGGAGCTGGACGTCCACGACCACGTGCGCGGGCTCGTCCACGCGGGCCAGCACGCGCCCCCGCTCGTAGCAGAGCGCCAGGGCGGCGCCATCGCCGTGCGGGATGCGCAGCGTGACGGCGCCGCCCACCGGCAACGCGGCGTCGATGGCCTTCAGCAGCTCGGGGACGCCCTCGCCGGTGGCCGCCGAGAGCGCCACGCCGTCGCGCCGGGCCACCAGCGCGTCCCGCCCGCGGCCGGCGTCCATGCGGTCGACCTTGTTCAGCGCCAGCACGATCGGCCGGTCGGCGACCTCCAGCTCGCCGAGGATCCGCTCGACGGCCGCCATGTGCTCCTCGATCGCCGGGTGGCTGGCGTCCACCACGTGGACGAGCACGTCGGCGACCTGCAGTTCCTCGAGCGTGGCGCGGAAGGCGGCCACCAGCTCGTGGGGAAGCTTGCGGATGAAGCCGACCGTGTCGGTGAGGATGAACGGGCGCTGCGCGCCCTGCTCGACCAGGCGCGCGGCCGGGTCGAGCGTCACGAACAGATGGTCGGCGGCGGTGAGGCGGGCGCCACTCAGGCGGTTGAGCAGCGTCGTCTTGCCGGCGTTGGTATAGCCGACGAGGGCGACGACCGGCAGCCCGCTGCGCCGGCGCCCCTCGCGCTGCAGGCGCCGGTGCGTCTGCACGTGCTCCAGCTCGCGCCGGATCTGCATCACGCGCCGGCGGATCACCCGGCGGTCGGACTCCAGCTGCGTCTCACCCGGGCCGCGCGTGCCGATGCCGCCGCCGAGGCGCTCGAGGTGGGTCCACTGCCCGACCAGCCGGGGCAGCAGGTACGTGAGCTGGGCCAGCTCGACCTGGAGCTTGCCCTCGGCGGTTCGCGCGCGCTGGGCGAAGATGTCGAGGATCAGCGCGGTGCGGTCGATCACCTTGATGCCGAGACTCTGGGAGAGATTGCGCTCCTGGATCGGCGACAGGGGGTCGTCGGAGATGAACAGGTTCGCCCCGAGGTCGCGCGCGGCGCCCGCGATCGCCTCGACCTTGCCGCGCCCGAAGTAGAGCGAGGGCGTGGGTGACTCGCGCTCCTGGGTGACCCGCTGCAGCACCGTCGCCCCGGCGGCCACCGCCAGCCCCGCCAGCTCCTCGATCGACTCCTCGACTTCCCACCGCCGCTGCCGCGGCAGCCGGACCGCCGCGATCACCGCCCGCTCCGGCCCCCGCCGTGTTCCGTGCCCGTTGCTCGTCCCGTTGCGCTTCGCTCGACTCACTCGCTATTGCCCTCCCGGTTCATCCTGCTCTCGATGGCCGCCGCGACGGCCTCGACGCCGCCGGCGGCGTCCACGTCGATCCACTCGATGTCCGGCTCGCGCGCGAACCACGTGAGCTGTCGCCGGGCGTAGCGGACCGTGTCGCGCTGCATGAGCCCCAGCGCGCGCGCCGGATCCAGCCGTCCGGCCGCCACCTCGACGAACTGGCGATAGCCGATCCCCTGCATCGCCGGCAGTGCAGGTCCGTAGCCACGGCGCAGCAGTCGCCGGACCTCCTCGGCCAGGCCGGCGGCCACCATCTCCTCGGCTCGTGCCGCCAGCCGCCGGGCCAGGAGCGCGCGATCGAGCGTGAGCCCGATGTAGGTGACGCGCCACGGCGCGTCCGGCGCCCGCCAGCGCACCTGGGCCTCGCCGACGGCGCTGCCCGCGCGCAGGCGCTCCAGGGCCCTGACGACTCGGACCTCGTCGTTGGGATGCAGCCGGCGCGCCAGCGCGGGCTCGGCCGCGGCCAGCCGGGCGTGCAGCGCCGCCCGACCCTGGATCGCCGCGACCCCGGCCAGCTCACGGCGGAAGTCCGGATCCGCGGGCGGGGCCGGGTCGAGCCCGCGCAGCAATGCGCGGATGTACAACCCGGTGCCGCCGACGACGACCGGCAGCCGGCCGCGGGCGCGGACGGCGGCAATGGCTCCCTCGGCCTCGCCGCGAAACCGGGCGGCGTGGTACCGGTCGTCCGGATCGACGACGTCGATCAGGTGATGCACGGCGGCCTGCCGCTCCGCCGGCGTCGGCTTGCCGGTCGCCGCGTCCATGCCGCGATAGACCTGGCGCGAGTCCGCGCTGATCACCTCGAGCGGCAGCCGGCGCGCGAGCGCCACGGCCACGGCGGTCTTGCCGGCACCGGTGGGCCCGGCGATGACGAGCAGCGGCTCGCGGCGGGCGGTCATCGCCTGGAGTGTACGCCCGGGCTCGCCATGTTCGCAGGCCCGCCTCGCAGGCTCGCCTCGCCTTCGGCTACGGCTCGCACTACCAGTTTCCAGGCTCGCCTCGCCTTCGGCTACGGCTCGCACTACCACGTGCGCTTGAGCTCGCGCCGGATGTCCTGCATTGACACCCGGCTCATGATGGGCCGGCCGTGGGGACAGAAGTAGGGGGTCTCCGTCGCCTCGAGGTCGCCGACCAGCCGGTCCATCTCCTCGGGGGCCAGCGGCGTGTTGGCCTTGACGGCCGCCCGGCAGGCGACGAAGGCCAGGGCACGGTCGAGCGCCGGCTCGCCCGCCTTGGAATCGGCCAGCTCCTCCACCGCCGCCTCCACCAGACGCCGGGGCTCGTCGCCCTCGAGCAGCGTGGGGACCGCGCGCAGCACGACGGCGTCGCCGCCGAAGCCCTCGAAGGCGAAGCCCAGCCGCTCGAGCGGCGCGCGCCAGCGCTCGAGCCGCGCGCGCGAGGCCGGCCCCAGCTCGAGCGCCTGGGCGAACAGCAGCGCCTGCGAGGGCAGCGGTCCGGCCGCGAGCTGCGCGCGGATCTGCTCGAAGATGACGCGCTCGTGGACGACGTGCTGGTCCAGGAAGAACACTTCGTCCTCGGTGGTCGACACGATGAACGTGTCCTGCACCTGGCCCAGCACGCGGCCGAAGCGGCGGGCCGCGTACGGCGCCGCCGCCTCCTGGAAGAGCCCGGGCTGGGCCGCGGGCGCCGCGCCGCCGGCCGCCGGCTCTACCCCGGCCGGCCACCGGGGCTCGGCCCCGAGGGCCGGCACGACGCTCGGGCGGCGCAGAGCCTCGTGCAGCGCGGCCACGAGCATCTCCTGCACGACGCGCGGCTGGCGGAAGCGCACCCACGCCTTGGTCGGATGCACGTTCACGTCGACGTCGGCCGGCGCCAGCGTGACGGCCAGGACCACCAGCGGAAAGCGATCGCGCGGCAGCAGGGGCCGGTAGGCCGCCAGCACCGCCTGGGACAGCGCGGGGTCGCGCACGGGCCGGCCGTTGACGATGAGCACGATGTCGTCGCGCCCGCCCCGGGTGAGGTCGGGCGGGCTGGCCCACCCGGCCACCCGCACGCCGTGCTCGAGGCGATCGACGGCCAGCAGCCGCTCGGCCGTTTGCCAGCTCCAGAGCGCGCCCACGCGCTCGCGCAGGCCGGCCGCCGCCGGCGCGGTCAGCGCCGCCCGCCCGTTGTTGCTCACCCGGAACCGGACGGCCGGGTGCGCCAGCGCGAGCTGTCCCACGATGCGCAGGCTCGCCGCCAGCTCGGTGGACGCGGCCTTCATGAACTTCAGACGGGCAGGCGTGTTGAAGAAGAGGTCGTGGACCTCGACGGTGGTGCCCACCTCGGCCGGGACGCTCAGGTGCTGGCTCACCGCGCCGCCCTCGCCGGCCAGGCGCAGCCCCTGGGCGGCCTCGCGGGCGCGGCTGGTGACCGTGAACCGGGAGACCGCGCAGATCGCCGCCAGCGCCTCGCCGCGGAAGCCGAGCGTGGCGATCGCCTCGAGGTCCTCGTCAGTCGCCAGCTTGGAGGTCGCGTGGCGCTCGAGCGCGACGGGCAGCTCGGCCGCCGTCATGCCGTGGCCGTCGTCGCCGACACGCACGAGCGCTGCCCCGCCGTCCCGCAGGTCGACGGTGACCGCGCCCGCCCCGGCATCCAGCGCGTTCTCCACCAGCTCCTTGACCGCGGAGGCCGGCCGCTCGACGACTTCCCCGGCGGCGATCTTGTTGACCAGGGCGTCGGGAAGCTTACGGATCCGCATCGCGTTGCGAGCGTGGGCTGTGCCCGCGCCGGCGGGGGCCCCCTTGGATGAGCTGCTGCCACTTGGCGAGGAGGTTCAGCGCCTCGATCGGCGTGAGGTGGGCGAGGTCGAGTCGGGCCAGCTCCTCGGCGACCGGATCGGCGGGCGCTGCGAACAGGCCGAGCTGCACGGCGTCGGTGGCGTCGGTGGTGGCCTGCCCCTGCTCCTCGAAGCGCGCCAGCAGCGCCTTGGCCCGCGCGATGACGCCGGTGGGCAGCCCGGCCAGGCGCGCCACCTGGATGCCGTACGAACGGTCGGTGCCGCCCGGCTGCACCTTGTGCAGGAACACGATCTCGTCGTTCCACTCGCGCACGGCGACGTGGAAGTTGCGCACGCCGCTCAGCCGGCCGGCCAGCTGGGTCAGCTCGTGGAAGTGCGTGGCGAACAGGACCTTGGGCCGGGTGGTGTCGTGCAGCGCCTCCACCACCGACCACGCGATGGCCAGCCCGTCGAAGGTCGAGGTTCCCCGGCCCACCTCGTCGAGCAGCACCAGGCTGCGCGGCGTGAGGTTGGCGAGGATCGACGCGGTCTCGACCATCTCGACGAGGAACGTCGACTGGCCGCGGGCCAGGTTGTCCTGTGCGCCCACCCGGGTGAACACGCGGTCGACGAGGCCCAGGCGGGCCGAGCGGGCCGGCACGAAGGCGCCCATCTGGGCCAGCACGACGATGTGCCCGGTCTGCCGCAGGTAGACCGACTTGCCGGCCATGTTGGGGCCGGTGAGGATGATGACGCGCGCCTCGTCGTCGAGGGCGAGGTCGTTGGGGGTCACCGGCAGCCCGGAGCGCGCTTCCAGCACCGGGTGACGGCCCTCGACGATCTCCAGCGTGCCGCCCGCCTCGACCACGGGCCGCACGTGGCCGCGCATGTGGGCCACCTCGGCGAGCGCGGCCGTGACGTCGAGCGTCGCCAGCGCCCGGGCGGTGGCCAGCAGGTCGGCGGCGCGGGCGGCCACGCGCCCGCGCAGCGCGTCGAACAGCTCGTACTCGAGCCGCCGCCGGCGCTCGTCGGCGCCGAGCACCCGGGCCTCGTATTCCTTCAGCTCGGGGGTGACGTAGCGCTCGGCGCCGGTCAGCGTCTGGCGCCGCACGTACTCGGCCGGCGCCCGCGCCGCCTGCGCGTGAGTGATCTCGATGCCGTAGCCGAACACGCGGTTGAAGCGCACGCGCAGGCTCGAGATCCCCGTGCGCGACCGCTCGCGCTCCTCGAGCCCGGCGATCCACCGCCGCGCCTCGGCGGCGTCGCCGGCGATCGCCCGCAGCGCCTCGTCCCAGCTTTCGCGGATGACGCCGCCGTCCTGCAGCGTTGCCGGCGGCTCGTCCACGAGGGCCGCCTCCAGCGTGGCGCGCAGGTCCTCGAGGTCGGCCAGGGCGGCGCGCGCCCCGGCCAGCAGCGGAGCCGGCAGCGCGGCGACCGCCTGGCGGACGGCCGCCAGCGGCCCCAGACACGCGCGCAGCCCGACGAGGTCGCGGGCGTGGGCGACGCCGAGCGTGGCCCGGCTCGTGAGCCGCGCCAGGTCGCCCACCGGCTGGAGCAGGCGCCGCAGCGCCGCCCGCGTCTCGGGCGCCTCGACGAGGCTCGCAATGGCGTCCTGCCGGTCGGCGATGGCCGCCGGGTCGAGCAGCGGCTGCAGGAGCCACTGGCGAAGCAGGCGGGCACCCATCGGGGTCACGGTCTCGTCCAGCACCCCGAACAGGGCATTGCGCGTCGACCCGTCACCGGCCTCGAGCAGCTCCAGCGTGCGCACCGCCGTCTCGTCGAGCGTCATGCAGTCAGCCGGCCGCAACCGTTGCAGGCGCGCCAGGTGGCCGAGCCGGTCGCCCTGGGTCGCCCGCACGTAGGCCAGCGCCGCCGCGGCGGCCGGCAATCCCGCCTCCAGCCCTTCGACGCCGAAGACCTCGAGCGTCGTCACACCGAAATGACTGCAAAGGTCCGCCGTCGCGCGCCGTCCACTCCAGAGCGAAGGGTCCCCGAAGGTCAGCGCCGCGCCGGTGTCTCGAAACCGGGTCAGGAAGTCGGCGGCGGTCCGCGACGTCTCCGGCAGGAGGATCTCGGCGGGGCGGCGCAGCAGCGCTGCCGCCAGGACCGCATCCTCGCCCGGGCCGTCCTCCCCCACCCAGAACTCCCCGGTGGAGACGTCGAGCAGCGCCACCCCCGTGGCCCCCCCGGCGCGACCCACCGCCATCAGGAAGTTGTTGGCGGCGCTCGCGAGATAGGCGGTGTCGGTCAGCGTGCCGGGAGTGATCACGCGTACGACGTCGCGGCGCAGGAGCTTCTTGCCCTTCCCCGCCCCCTCCAGCTGCTCGCAGATCGCGATCTTCTGGCCGGCCTGCACCAGCCTGGCGATGTAGCCGTCGGCCGCGTGGTGCGGGATGCCGGCCATCGGCGCGCCCTGGCGGGAGGTCAGCGTGATCGACAGCAAGCGGGCGCCCAGCTCGGCGTCCTCGAGGAACAGCTCGTAGAAGTCGCCGAGGCGGAACAACAGCAGGTGATCGGGGAAGCGGCGCTTCAGCTCCCGGTACTGCGCCATCATCGGCGTGGCGCCGGCGTCAGCCACCCAGGCGTCCCCGCAACCGCTCCCAGGTCGTCGTGAGGGTCTCGGGCAGCACCCGCGTCTCACCCACCACGCTGACGAAGTTGGCGTCGCCGTCCCAGCGCGGCACCACGTGCACGTGCAGGTGGTCCTCGATCCCCGCGCCCGCCGCCCGGCCCTGGTTCCAGCCGACGTTGAAGCCCTCGGCCCGGTACTCCGCGCTCAGCGCGGCCACCGCGCGCTGCACCAGCCGCATCAGGTCGCCCAGCTCGGCCGGCCCGGCCTCGCCGACCGTCGCGACGTGCCGGTTGACCACGGCCATGAGGTGTCCGGACGCGTACGGATAGGCGTTGAGGATCAGAAAGGCGTGCTCGCCGCGCGCCAGGAGATGAGTCTCACGGTCGTTGTCACCGTCGCGGGCGTGGCAGAAGACACAGCCGGCAGGAGCTCGAGATGCGCCGATCCAGGCCATGCGCCACGGCGCCCACAGGCGCCTCAATTACGTGTTGACGAGCTCGCGCAGGCGCTTGCCGACCTTGAAGAACGGGACACGCTTCTCGGGGACGTCGACGGCGCTCCCGGTCTTGGGGTTGCGGCCCTTGCGGGAGTTGCGGTGGCGGATACGGAAGCTGCCGAATCCGCGCAATTCGACCTTGTCCCCTTTGGCCAGGGCGTCGGTGATGTTGTCGAAGACCGTGTTGACGATGGTCTCGGTCTCTTTCTTGGTCAGGTTCGACAGCTTCGAGACCTCGTCGATCAGCTCCGCTTTCGTCATCGTCGTCCCACCCTCGGCTCTTCGCCCGTTGAACGACGTCCTCGTGCCTGGGCATGGCACCATCGGACCAAGGGCACGCTAGCACGCCCCCCAAAAGAATGTCAACCATAGTGAGGAGTTAGCCCACAGTCCCAAACCAGCCATCCACGGACCTGTCCAGCATCCCCGAACGGTGCCCATAGCGCTATCAATGGCAGGGGAGTTTGAGGGGGGCCCCTTGGCCCCCCTCAACAGATCAATCGCAATATGTCGCCGCCGCGCCTTCAATCACCCTGCCTGGGTGGAGTTTGAGGGGGGCCTTCTTGGCCCCCTCGATAATCAATCCGAGCATTCCGCCTCGCGCGATCTCTGGCAGGGGAGTTTGAGGGGGGCCAAGAGGCCCCCCTCAATAAGTCAATCGCAGTCTGTCGCCGCCGCGCCCCCTATCAACCTCAATCCATGAGGTACAGCGGCGTCTTGAACGCGGGCAACGAGGGGCTCAGCAAGGCGCCCACGGCGGTCGCGCCGAACTGGTTGCGCAGCAGGTCCATGATCGAGAAGCGCCGGCGCGGGGGGATGACGACGGGCGTGCCCGGCACGCCGGCCAGCTTGGCGGCGCCCAGCACCGCCTCCTCCAGACCCCCGAGCGTGTCGACCATCCTCAGCTCCTTGGCCTGCGCGCCGGAGAAGATGCGCCCGTCGGCGAGCCGCACGACGTCCTCGCGCGGGAGCTTGCGCCCGGCGGCGACGGCGCCGACGAACTGGGCGTGGACGTCGTCGAGCAGCGCCTGCATCACGCGCCGCTCCTCCGGGGTCATCGCGCGCCCGGGGTTGCCGATGTCCTTGAACTGGCCGGCCTTGACCACCACGTAGTCCACGCCGACCTTCTTCATGAGCTGCTCGAGGTTGGCGAGCTGCATGATCACGCCGATCGAGCCGGTCAGCGTGCCGGGATTGGCGTAGATCCGGTCGCAGGCCACGGCGACGTAGTACCCGCCCGAGGCCGCCACGGCGCCGAGCGAGGCCACCACCGGCTTGCCGGCCCGGCGCAGTCGCAGGACCGCGTCGTGGATCTCCTGGGTGGGGCCCACGACGCCGCCCGGACTGTTGATGCGCATCACCACCGCCCGCACGGTGGAGTTCTCGCGGTGGGATTTCAGCTCGCGGACGATGTCGTCGACCTCGACGATGATGCCTTCCAGCTCGACGATCGCCACCCGGGGGCCGAACAGGCCGGGGCCCCCCTCGCCGCGTGAGAGCCCGCCCGCCGAGATGACGAACAGGCCGGCGACGGCCAGGTACACCAGCACCGCCGCCGCCAGGATCGTCAGCCGGCCCCGCACCTGGCCACGTTCCTAGTTCTCGTCGTCGTAGTCGTACTCGCGCTGCTTGCCCTTGCGCCGGCGCCCGCCTCCGCCCCCCTTGCCGTCGTCGAGGTCGGGCGGCGGCGCCACCGCGTGGGCCAGCTCCTTGAGGCTGAGTCCGATGCGGCGCTCGTTGGGATCGACCCGGATGACCAGCAGCGTCAGCTCGTCGCCGACGTTGACGATCTCGTCGGGCCGGCCGACCGTGCGGTTGGCCATCTGCGAGATGTGCAGCAGGCCGTCCACCCCCGGCTCCAGCTCCACGAACGCGCCGAAGTCGGTCAGCCGCACGACCTTGCCGGTGACCCGCGACCCCATGGGGTAGCGCTGGGACACCGTCGTCCACGGGTCGGGCTGAGCCTGCTTGAGCCCCAGCGAGATGCGCTTGTTGTCCCGGTCGATGTTCAGGATCTGCGTCTCGATCTCCTGCCCTTTCTTCAGCACCTCCGAGGGGTGGCCGACGTTGCGCGTCCACGACATGTCGGAGATGTGCAGCAGGCCGTCGACCCCGGGCTCCAGCTCGATGAAGGCGCCGAAGTCGGTGAGGTTGCGCACCTTGCCGGCCACCCGCGTGCCGACGCGGTAGCGCTCGTCGATCGTCGCCCACGGGTCGGCCTCGACCTGCTTCATGCCGAGCGAGATCCGCTTGGCGCCCCGGTTGACGTCCAGCACGATGACCTCGACCTCGTCGCCGACGTTGACGAGCTTGGAGGGGTGGCGCACGCGGCGCGTCCACGACATCTCCGAGACGTGCACCAGCCCCTCGACCCCGGCCTCCAGCTCGACGAAGGCGCCGTAGTTGGTGAGGCTGACGACGCGGCCGCGGGCCCTGGTGCCGGGCGCGTAGGTCTGCTCGACGCGCTCCCACGGGTCGGAGGATTTCTGCTTGTAGCCGAGCGACACCCGCCCGCTCTCCCGGTCGAAATGCAGGACGACCACCTCGACTTGATCCCCGACTTGAAAGATTTCCGAAGGATGACCGACACGGCCCCAGCTCATGTCGGTGACGTGGAGAAGGCCGTCGATACCGCCCAGGTCGATGAAGGCTCCGTAGTCAGTGATGTTCTTCACCGTTCCGGTGAGGACCATGCCCTCGGCGAGCACCTCCAGCGTGTGCTTCTTCTTCTCCTCCCGCTCCTCTTCCAGCACGGCCCGGCGCGAGAGCACCACGTTGCCCCGGCGGCGGTTGAGCTTGATCACGCGCGCCCGGATGGACTGGCCGATCATGGAGGCCAGGTTCTTCACCGGCCGCAGGTCGACCTGGGAGCCGGGCAGGAAGGCCTTCACGCCCACGTCCACGCTGAGGCCGCCCTTGACCACCTCGACGACGCGGCCCTCCACCGGCGAGCCCTTCTCGTGGGCCTGGGTGATGGCGTCCCACACCTTGATCTTGTCGGCCTTGTCCTTGGAGAGGACGATGAGGCCCTCGGAGTCCTCCTTGGCCTCGAGGTACACCTCGATCTCGTCGCCCACCTTCGGCAGCCCGCCGTGCCGGTGGAACTCCTCGATCGGGATCGCGCCCTCGCTCTTGTAGCCGACGTCCACCAGGACCTCGCTGCTCCCGACGTGGACGACGCGGCCGCGGACGACCTCGCCTTCCTCGAACTCGCTGGTGCTCGAGCCCTCCTTGAACCAGTCCTCCATGCGCTCCTCGGCCCCCTCGCCCTCCGTGCGGGGTGCGCCGAGTTTGTTGCGCGGTTCGTCCATCGCCATGCCCCAAGTTCCTCCGTTCAGTGTATTTGGAGCGGACCCCGGGCTCCGGCGACGCCCGCTCCTCGCAGCGCTCCATCTCCATCTCGCACGTCGGCGATCGCCGTCATCATGCGGCGGCTCGCCGCCTCGTACTGGGCCTTCCGCTCGGTGCCGGCTGCGCGAGGGAACCGTAACGGAGGGCCGAACGTTACCACTACCTTAGCAGGCCGGGGAAGCCGTTGGCCTCGCGGCCACGCCCGCCCGCTCCCCCGCACGTACACCGGCACCACCGTCGCGCCGCTGTGCATCGCCAGCAGCGCGGCCCCCGGCTTCGCCTCCCGCAGCACGCCCTCGGGGCCGCGGGTGCCCTCCGGGAACACGAGCAGGGCGTTGCCCTCGGCCAGCACGCGCTGCGCGGTGCGCAGCGCCGCGGGGTCGGCGCCCTCCCGGCGCAGGGGCTTGGCACCCACCCGCCGGATCAACGCGCCCAGGCCGGGGATGCGGAACAGCTCGGCCTTGGCCAGGAACGTGAGCTGCCGGGGGCAGGCCCCACCCACCAGCGGCGGATCGAGCACGCTGGAGTGGTTCGCGACGAGCAGGAGCGGCCCCTCGGCCGGCACGTGCTCGATGCCCCGCGCCTCCAGCCGGAACAGCAGGCGCATGAGCATCACCGCGATCGGCTTGAGAACGCCGTACAGCATGCTAGCCGCACCGGGTGGGCTGGCGCCGCCGGCGCTCGACCGCCTCGGCCATGATCGCCACCACCTGGTCGACGCCGAGCCCGGTGCTGTCCACCTCGATCGCGTCGGGCGCCCGGCGCAGGGGCGCCAGCGCCCGGCTCGAGTCCTGCGCGTCGCGGACGGCGATGTCCCGTTGCGCCGCCTCCGGGTCCACTTCCACGCCGCGGGCGCGCAGCTCCGCCTGCCGCCGCCGCGCGCGCTCGGCCAGCGAGGCGTCGAGATAGAACTTCACGTCGGCGTCCGGACACACCACCGTGCCGGTGTCCCGCCCCTCGAGCACGACGGCGCCGGTCGCGGCCAGCCGCCGCTGGATCGGCGTGAGCTTGTCGCGCACGGGCGCCAGCATCGACAGGCGCGAGGTGAGCGCGGCGATCTCGGGCGAGCGGATGTCCTCGGTCACGTCACGCTCGTCGACGACCACCCGGTCGCCCTCGACCTCGACCTGCACCCGCTCGACGTGGCGGCGCAGCGCGGGCGTGTCCTCGGGCGCCAGTCCCGCGCGGGCCACCGACCACGCGAGCGCGCGATACATGGCGCCGGTGTCGAGCAACCGGTATCCCAGCCGCGCGGCCAGCTTGCGCGCGACCGTGCCCTTGCCCGCCCCCGCCGGCCCGTCGATGGCGATGATCGGCTCGCGATGGCGGTTCATCGGTGTTCGGGGGGAGCGACCGACGCTCCCCCCAAGCCCCCCCCCGCTTCAGATGTCCGCGGGGTTCGCGCGCAGCCGCTCGACGAGTGATGACGGGGGCCCGGGCGACGTTGCGCTCTGTTGTTCGGGCCGGGTGCAGCTGCGCACGCGTGGCGATGCGGATGCGTCATCGCTCGACCTCGATGGCGGTGGTCCCGGCCAGCGCGTTCACGGTGTCGGCGAACCCTGGAAACGACGTCGCCACGCAGGCGACGTCGTCGATGACGGTCTGGCCGTCGGCGATGAGGGCGGCGACGGCGAGGGCCATGGCCATGCGGTGGTCGCCCCCGCTCGAGACGGCGGCGCCGTGGAGCTGGCGGCCGCCGGTGATGGCCATGCCGTCGGGACGTTCCTCGATCGCGGCGCCCATCCTGGTCAGCTCGCGGGCGAGCGCGGCGATGCGGTCGGACTCCTTGACGCGGAGCTCGTCGGCGTCGCGGACGACCGTCACGCCGTCGGCCGCCGCGGCGGCGACGGCCAGGATCGGGATCTCGTCGATCAATCGCGGGATGAGCGCGCCGCCGCCGATCGTCGTCGCGCGCAGGGCGCCCGGGGTCACGGTCAGCGAGGCGGTCGGCTCGCCCTCGTCGGCGGGCCGGGTGGCCTGGATGCGGGCGCCCATCGCTTCCAGCACGTCGAGGGCGCCGGTGCGCGTGGGGTTCACGCCGACCCGGTGGAGCGTCACCTGCGCGTCGCCGACGATCGCGCCGGCCACCAGCAGGAACGCCGCGGAGGAGATGTCGCCGGGCACGACGACGGAGGTGGCGCGCAGCGGCCCCGGCGTCAGCGTCACCATGTCCGCCTCGCTCATCACCCGCACGCCGAAGCGGCGCAGCATGCGTTCGGAGTGATCGCGGGAGGGCGCCGGCTCGATGATCGTCACCGGCCCGTCGGCCACGAGCCCGGCCAGGAGGACGGCCGACTTCACCTGCGCTGACGCCACCGGGGTCGCGTACCGGAGGGACTTCGTCGGGGCGGTGCCGCGGATCGCCAGCGGAAGGCGCGTCCCCTCCGCGCGCCCGACGATCGTGGCGCCCATCGCGCGCAGCGGCTCGGCGATCCGTCGCATGGGCCGCCGCCGCAGGGAGGCGTCGCCGGTCATGAGCGTCCAGAAGGGCTGCCCGGCCAGCACGCCCGCCAGCAGCCGCGCGGTGGTGCCCGAGTTGCCGCAATCGATCACGTCGGCCGGCTCGCTCAACCCGCCCAGCCCGCCCCCGGCGATGCGATAGTGGCCGGCGGCCTTGCGGGTCACCTCGGCCCCGAGCGCCTGCACCGCCGCCAGCGTGCACAGGCAGTCCTCGGCTTCGAGATAGCCCTGCACCTCGCTCGCGCCCTCGGCCAGCGCCCCCAGGAGCGCGACACGATGCGACACGGATTTGTCGCCCGGCACCTCGGCCTCGCCGCGCAGCCGCCCGATGGAACGCACCCGCCACCTCACGCCAGTCGCTCCCGCAGCGTCTTCATCCGGGCCAGGAACGCGGTGAGCGCGGCGCCGTCGCCGGACGCCATCAGCCCCTCGAGATCGTCGAGGGCGCGCCGGAAGGCGGCGACACCGGCCGTCACCGCCGCGCGGTTGTCCAGCAGGATCTCGCGCCAGACCTCGGGGTCGGAGGCGGCGATGCGCGTGGTGTCCTTGAAGCCGCGCGCGGCGATCGCCAGGGCGTCGGGCTCGAACCGGACCACCGCGTCGACCAGCGCCCACGCCACCACGTGCGGCAGATGGCTGATGGCGGCGACGGCGCGGTCGTGGGTGGCGGGGTCGAGCGTCACGACCCGCGCGCCGAGCGCCGCCCACAGCTCGGTCACGCCCTTCACGGCGGCGGGGGCGCTCGTCTCGGTGGGGGTGACCACCACGGTGGCGCCCGCGAACAGATCGGCCCGCGCCACGCCGTACCCGCTGCGCTCCGACCCCGCCATGGGATGGCTGCCCACGAAATGCACCTCGGGCCGGGCGGCCGCCTGGCGCTCGGCCGCCGCCACGATACCGGCCTTGGTGGAACCGACGTCGGTCACCACCGCGCCCGCCGGCGCCGCCGGCCAGACGCGGGCGAGCAGGGCCTCGTTGACGAGCACCGGCGCCGCGAGCACGATCCGGTCGGCGCCGCCCACGCCCTCGGCGACGTCCGTCGCGATGCGGTCGAGAGTGCCGTCGCGCAGGGCCGGCTGCAGGCGTCCGAGGTCGCGGCCCACTCCCACGATCTGCCGCGCGATCGCGTGCGCCCGCGCCGCCTTGGCGAGCGAGCCGCCCAGGAGGCCGACGCCGACGACCGCCAGCCGCTCGATCACGCCGAGCTCTTCCCCAGCACGTGGCGCAGCGCCTTGATGAGGCGGCGGTTCTCCTGGGGGGTGCCGATGGTCACGCGCAGGGCCGACTCCATGCCGAACGGCGTCATGGGCCGTACGATGACGCCTTCCTTGAGCAGGCGCTGATAGATGTCGGAGGCGCTCCGCCCGACGTCGACGAGGATGAAGTTGGCGCGGGAGGGCACGTACTTCACCCCGAGCGCGTTGAACTCGTCGTAGAGGTAATGGCGCCCGGCCTCGATCATCCGCACGCACTCGAGGGTGTGCGACTGGTCCTCCAGCGCCGCCAGCGCCGCCACCTGGGCCAGCGAGTTCACGTTGAAGGGCTGGCGGATGCGGTTCATGAGCGCGACGGCATCGGCGTCGGTGATGGCGTAGCCCACCCGCAACCCGGCCAGGCTGGCGGCCTTGGAGAACGTGCGCAGCACCACGACCTTGCGGCCCTGGGCGACGTACGGCAGCGTCTCCGGGAAATCGGGGCCCTGGGCGAACTCGGTGTAGGCCTCGTCGAAGACCACGATGGTCCGCTCCGGGACCTTCGACATGAAGTAGGCGACCTCGTCGGCCGTCACGATCGTCGCCGTCGGGTTGTTGGGATTGGCGATGAAGACGATCTTGGTCATGGGCGTGATGGCCCGTGCCATCGCCTCGAGGTCCAGGCGGTAGTCCTTCAGCATGACCATGACGCGGATGCCGCCGGCCGCCTGCACGATCATCGGGTAGACGACGAACGAGGGGTGCGGCACCACCGCCTCGTCGCCGGGGCGCAGGAAGGTCCGCACGATCAGCTCGATCAGCTCGTTGGAGCCGTTGCCGAGCACGATCTGATCGGCGCTGACGTTGTGCTTGCGGGCCAGCGCCTGGCGCAGGTAGTAGCCGCTGCCGTCGGGATAGCGGTTGAGGGTGGCGAGCGCGTCGGTCACCGCCTTCTGCACCCGGTCGGAGGGCGGCAGCGGGTTCTCGTTCGAGGCCAGCTTGATGGCATCGGGGATGCCCAGCTCGCGCTCCAGCTCCTCCACCGGCTTGCCGGGCTCGTAGGGCGCGATCCCCAGGATGTGCTCGTTGGCCAGGGACTCCCACTGCGTGTGCATGCTCTCTCCTTACGCCGCCGGATACGAGCCCAGGACCTTCACGAACAGGGTTCGCTCCGCGATCTCGCTGAGCGCGGCGGCAACCGTGGGGGTCTCGCGATGGCCCTCGAAATCGACGAACATCACGTACTCCCAGGGCATGCGCTTGGCCGGCCGCGACTCGATCTTGGTCAGGTTGAGGCCGGACCGCGCGAACGGCTCCAGGATGCGGTAGAGCGCGCCGGGCTGGTTCGGCATGGCGAAGAGGATCGAGGTCTTGTCCCGCCCGCTGGGCCCGCCGGCCCGGCGACCGATGACGAGGAAGCGGGTCGTGTTCTGGCGGTTGTCCTCGATCCGCCGCCGGAGGATCGGCACGCCGTAGAGACGGCCGGCCAGCTCGGAGGCGATGGCGGCGACGCCCGGATCGGCGGCGGCCACCTCGGCGGCGCCGGCCGTGGACGCCGTCTCCTCCAGCGGGACCTCGGGCAGGTGCTCGGCCAGCCAGGCGCGGCACTGGCCCAGCCCCTGAGGATGCGACAGGACACGCTTGACGTCGGCGAGATCGGCCGCCCGGGAGAGCAGGTGCTGGGCGATCTCCAGCGTCAGCTCGCCACAGATCTGCACGTCGGTGTCCACGAGCCGGTCGAGCGTGACGTTGACGGCGCCGTCGGTCGAGTTCTCCACCGGCACCACGCCGACGTGCGCGCGGCCACGCTCCACGTCCTCGAAGATGTCCGCGATCGTCCGGGAGGGATGGTACACGGCGCCGCCGCCGAAGCGCTCGCGGGCGGCCTGGTGCGTGAAGGTGGCCGGTGGCGCCAGGTAGGCGACGGTCAGGGGAGCCTCGAGCGCGCGGCACGCCGACAGGATCTCGCGCCACACGGCCGTCACCGTCTCCGCCCCGAGCGGCCCGCGGCCGGCGGCGGCGAGACGGCTCAGGATCTCGGCCTCACGCTCCGGAACATACGACGGCGCATCCTGCCGTCGTTTGAGGTCTCCGATGTGAAGGGCGGCCTCGGCGCGCTGGTTGAGGAGGTGGAGGATCTGATTGTCGATGTCGTTGATCCTGGAGCGCCAATCGCCCAGGTCCATAGGGACTCCTGCGACCCTCGAATGAGTACCGCGCATTATAAGCGGAGGCTTCCCCGGGGCGCAAGCAATCGAGGGCGGAGCGTGGCTACGACCGCTCGGGCGGCGTGCCGCTCGGGGCGAGGGCGGCGGCGCGCAGGGCGGTGATCTCGCGCGGGGTGAGGGGGCGGCAGGCGCCGAGGGGCAGCGTGCCGAGTCGGAGCGGGCCGAAGGCGATGCGACGGAGGCGGCGCACGCGGTGGCCGAGGGCCTCGCAGTAGCGCTTGACCTCGTGCTTGCGGCCCTCGGTGAAGGTCAGCCGCAGCGTGCTGGCCGTGGGCCCGGTGCGCAGGACCTCGGCCGCGAGCGGGATCGCCGGACCGTCGTCGAGCGTCGCGCCCCGCCGCCAGCGCGGCAGGTCGTCGCCGCTCACCCGCCCTGCCACCTCGACGTCGTAGACGCGCGGGAGCGCGTAACGGGGATGGAGCAGCCGGTGGGTCAGGGCGCCGTCGTTGGTCAGCAGCAGGAGGCCCTCGACGTCGGCGTCCAGCCGGCCGACCGGGTACACGCGCTCGCCCACGCCCGCCGGCAGCAGGTCGGTGACGACGGCCCGGCCCTGGGGATCGCGCACGGTGGTCACCACGCCGCCCGGCTTGTGCAGGAGGAGATACTGCAGGGCCTCGGGCCCCGGCAGCGCGCGCCCGTCCACGGTGATGCGGTCGGTCTCGGGGTCGGCCAGCGTGCCGGGCTCGCGGGTCACGACGCCGTTGACGGCGACCCGCCCGTCGAGGACGAGCTGATCAGCCCCGCGCCGGGACGTCAGGCCCGCCCGGGCCAGGATCTTGTTCAGTCTCAGCGTGGTCATGCTCGCCGGCGGCGGCGACCTCGGCGCCCAGGTCGGGGATCGTCAGCTCCCCGTCGATCCGCGGCAGGTCGTTGAGATCGCGCAGCCCGAACGCGACGAGGAACTCGCGGGTGGTCTCGTAGAGGAACGGGCGGCC
>DASWJN010000024.1:0-14261 GCA_036397135.1 Candidatus Methylomirabilota bacterium | reverse complement strand
CCTCAGCGTCGACGGCGGCCTCATCATGCACGGCTGA
This sequence comes from Candidatus Methylomirabilota bacterium, assembly GCA_036397135.1. Classification (GTDB taxonomy): domain Bacteria; phylum Methylomirabilota; class Methylomirabilia; order Rokubacteriales; family CSP1-6; genus AR5. Next base: position 14,224 of record DASWJN010000024.1, on the reverse strand, counting down.
TGACTCTCATGAACCGTGGTGCCGCCGGGGGTGGGGCACGGGGGTCGCGGGCGCGCCGTCATGGCGAGCCGTCGTCGCCGTTCGAGCGCAGGGCACGGCGAGCGAGCCGCCCACGAGTCGACTCGTCTGCGCCCCAGCCCCCGCTGGGGGATGGGGGGCCCGAGCGAGCCGTGCCCGGAGCGAGTTACGGCGACAGGCGAGCCATGCCGGCGCGCCCGCGACCCCCGTGCCCCGCCCCCGGCGGCACCACGGTCCATGAGGGTCATCAGCCGTGCATGATGAGGCCGCCGTCGACGCTGAGGGCCTGGCCGGTCATGTAGGCGGCGCGGGGCGAGCACAGGAAGGCGATGACGTTGGCGACGTCCTCGGGGCGTTCCATGCGGCCGAGGGGTACGGACTCCAGGCGGCGCCGGGTGAACTCTTCCGGCGTCTGGCCCAGCAGCGCGCCCTGCTCGCGGGCGACCTTCGTCCACATGTCGGTCTCCACGAAGCCGGGGCACACGCAGTTCACGCGCACCCCGTCGGCGGCGTGCGCGAGCGCCAGGCTCTTGGTCATGCTGATGACCGCGGCCTTGCTCGCGTTGTAGGGCAGGTTGGTGCGGCTGCCGATCTTGCCCGCCATCGACGCCAGGCTCACGATGCAGCCGCTCTTCTGCGCCATCATGACCGGCAGCACCGCCTGGCTGGCGAAGAACACCGCCCGGGCGTTGATGGTCATGACGGCGTCCCAGTGTTCCTCGGTGACGTCCAGGGTCGTCGCCGCCCGGTAGATGCCGGCGTTGTTCACCAGGACGTCGATGCGGCCGAGGTCGGCGCGCGCGCGCTCGACCATCGCGGCCAGATCGGCGCGCCGGGTGACGTCGGTCGGCACGACCAGCGGGCGGCGGCCGAGATCCCTGACCATCGCGGCCGTCTTGTCGGCGCCGCCCGCGTCCAGCTCGGCAATGACGATGTCGGCGCCCATCCGGGCCAGCTCGAGGGCGGTGGCCCGCCCGATCCCGCGTCCCCCGCCCGTGACGATCGCGACCTGTCCGTGCAGCTCCATGCCGGCCCCCATCCCAGACAGCACGGCGCCGGGCCCCGATCAGGAGCCCGGCGCCGCGCGAGCGATCGCGCCCGGTTTACTTCTTGGCCAGGCCCAGCCGCTGCTCGAGCAGCAGCTTCACCTCGTTGGCGGCGGCGCGCCACAGCGCGTTGCCGGGCTCCTCGTAGGCGGCCTGGACCTGCTTGCGGAACTCGGCCATGGCGGCGTCCTGCTGCTCCTTGGGCACGTTGTCCATGGTCTTCGAGCGGATCTGCGTGGCCTTGGCGGTGGCGGCGTGGGCGCGCTCCATCCAGCGGCCGATCTCGTTCCAGTCCTTGTCGAAGAAGACGACGACGGGGATGGACTGGTACCCGTTGTTCAGGAATGTGTCGCGCAGGTCCGGGTTCTGGTCCCGGAAGAACACGCGCAGCTCGGCGCCGGGGAGCGCCTCGACGATGTGGGCGATCAGGGGCGAGTTGCGATGGACGTCGCCGCACCAGTTCTCGGCCAGCATCATGACGTGCTTGACCCCCGACACGCTGCCGAAGAACTTGCGCTCCTCGTCGGTCAGGGTCGACTTGGCGTAGTTGGCCTCGGTGCGGGCCTGGGTGTCGCCCATCTGGGCCATGTAATCCTTCCAGGTCAGGCCTTTGCTGAACCGCGCGTCGTCCAGGGGGATCCTCAGTTGCGCCATGTCGTCTTCTCCTCCGATGGGTATCGAACCGGTCGTGGACCGTCGGGGCCCTTTATACACCGAAAACGGGCCCTCGTCGCGCCGCCCGGGGGCGGCTGTGATAAGACTGTCGCGTGCGCCCGTCCGCCCGCCGGTGGCTGATCGTCGCCGCGCTGTTCGTCGTGACCTACGGGATCTCGACGCCGCTGGCCGCCTACGGCGTCTTCCTGCCCGTGCTCGCCGAGCACTTCGGGTGGAGTCGCGGCGCCATCTCCACGGCGCTGTCGATCAACCTGCTGATCGGGGGGCTGGCCGGCTGGCTCATCGGGGTCCTGGCCGATCGGCACGGGCCGCGCGTCATCCTCGTCGTCACGGTGGCGCTGGCCGGCGTCGCGTTCGCGCTCGTCGCCCTCGTCGATGCGCTCTGGCAGCTGTACGTGTTCGTCGGCGTGCTGGGCGGGGTGGGGATGTCCAGCTTCTATCTGCTCTCGGCCTCGACGGTGACGCACTGGTTCGACGAGCGCCGCGGGCTGGCCCTGGCGCTCGTCCTGGTCGGATTCAACCTCGGCTACATCTCGGCCGGGCCGCTGGCGGCGTGGCTCATCGGCGCGGTGGGCTGGCGCACGGCCTACGCGCTCCTCGGGGGCGGCTGCGGCCTGGTCACGCTGGCGGCGGCGCTCACGGTCCGGGTGCCGCGGTCGCCCGAGGTCCCGCAGCTGCGCCGGCCCGCCGCGCGCGCCGGCGCCGCGCCGGACGCCTTCGCGCCGGGGATGACGCTGCGGGCGGCGCTCGGCGACCCGCGTCAGTGGTACCTGAACGTCTCCTGGTTCCTCATGGGAGGGCTGGCGCTCATGGTCTCGGTCCACGCCGTGCCGTTCGCGCGCGACCAGGGGATCAGCCTGGCGGCGGCGTCGCTGGCGCTGACGGCGTACGGCGTGGGCGCCGCCGGCGGGCGGCTGGCGTCGGGGATGGTGTCCGACCGGGTCGGCGCTTACACGACCATCCGCATCGGCTTCGTGCTGCAGGCCGTCGCGCTGGCCGCGCTGCTGTGGCTGCCCTCGCGCGAGGCGCTGCTGGCCTCGCTGGCGGCGTTCGGCATCGGGTTCGCGGCGGCGGACACGATGATCACCAAGGTCATCCCCGACGTGTTCGGGGTGCGGGCCCTGGGCGCCATCATGGGGGTGCTCGGGCTGGGGTGGCGCTGCGGCGCGGCGCTCGGCCCGGCCGCGGCCGGGTTCCTGTACGACACCACCGGCTCGTACGCGATCCCGTTCGGCGCCGCGCCGGTCGCCGCGCTGATCGCCTGGGGGTTGTTCGCCTTGGCCACGTCGAACTCGGCAGGCCGATGAAACGGGCCTGCGTCGAAAGGAGAGCGGGAGGGATTGCTGCGCGCGGCCGTCGGCAGCGACGGTATGAGATCGACGACATTGACCCGCCCCGACGAGGATCGTAGTCTCGCTGACATGGAGCATCCGGTCCGCACGCGCCAGTGGACGCGGGCGGAGTACGACCGCCTGATCGAGATCGGCGTCTTCCAGCCCGGTGATCCGGTCGAGCTCCTCGGTGGTGAGCTCGTGGTCGCCGAGCCGCAGAGCAGCCCGCACTACACGGCGATCTGTCTCGTGGAAGAGGCCCTGAAGGCCGCGTTCGGAACCGGCTGGCTTGTTCGACCCCAGGGTCCCATCGCGCTGGACGAGCAGTCGGAGCCCGAGCCGGATGTCGCGGTGGCGCGCGGACAGCTGCGCGATTACCGCGGTGAGCATCCGGCCCGGCCGGTGCTGATCGTCGAGGTGGCGCTGTCGAGCCTGGCGCTCGACCGGGACCACAAGGGCAGCCTCTACGCGCGCGCCCGCGTGGACGACTACTGGATCGTCAACCTCGTGGACCGCGTGCTCGAGGTCTACCGCCAGCCGGCGCCCGATGCCGCGGCGGCGTTCGGCTGGCGCTACGCGTCGCGGCAGACGCTGCGGCCCGGGTCGGCGATCGCCCCGCTCGCCGCTCCCGCCGCCGCCGTTCGCGTCGCCGAGCTGCTTCCGTAGAGGGTCCTACGTCGCCTCCAGCGGATCGACCGGGTCGGGGCCGATCCACTCGATGCCGGCGCCGGCGCCCTTGACGGCGGCGACCTCGATCTCGACCACCAGCTCCGGCCGCGCCAGCCCGCTGATGCGGCAGCCGAGCGAGGCCGGATGGCTCTTTGCAAACGGCGCCGGGCCCTGGCCGTACGCGCGGTTCTGCGTGGCGCCCTGCACGGTGAACGTGCGCCGGCGCACGACGTCGTCGAGGGACGCGCCGGCCTGGCCGAGCGCCCGGCCGATGGTGCCGATCGCCAGGTCGTACTGGCGGGCCCAGTCGCCCGGCGCCTGCACGCCGCCCGTGGACGACACGGACGTACAGCCGCTCACGTAGACGAGGTCGCCGGCCACGACGGCGCGGGCGTAGCCGCGCGGCTTCTCGCGCTGATGCTCGGTGTAGATGTCGCGGCGGTTCTCGGCGGCGCCGAGCACGGCCTCGGCCTCGATCTCGATCAGCAGCTCCGGACGCACCAGCGCGGGGATGCCGAGCAGCGTGGAGACCGGCCGCACCTCGCCCAGGGCCTCGACGAACGCGCGCGTGTAGTCGGCGGCCTTGCCGAGGTCGGTGAGGAAGGTCTTGGTGTAGACGAGGTCGCCCGGCACGCCACCGGCCTCCGCCAGCGCCCGGAGGACCGTGTCCATGGTCACGCGCGTCTGGCGGTACATGTCCCCCGGCCCCTCGACCTTCCCGTGGGCGGTGAGGGCCGTGGAGCCCGAGATGAACACGCGCCCACCCGCGCGGACGGCCCGCGAGTAGGCATACACGCCCTCGAGCGGGCCGCCCGACGAGATGCGCCGGGCCGAGGCGCGCGCGCCGTCGACCGCGTCCAGCTCGACCTCGATGAGCTGCGCGGGCCGGGCCAGGCCATTGACCTGCACGAGCGTGGCCGCCGGTCGCACGTCGCGGAAATAGCGCGCCAGCGCGCGCGCGGCGGGGTCCGCCACCGCGATGTCGGTGACGTAGACGCGGGTGCGCACGACGTCGTCCAGGCAGCCGCCCGCCTTGCCCATGCTCCATTCCGCGAGCTTCACGATCGCGTCGACCTGGCGGGCGACGTCGCCCTCGCCGAGGACGTTGCCCTGCCGGTCGATGGCCGTGGTGCCCGACTGCAGCACGGTGTCGCCCACGCGGAGCGCGCGCGAGTAATGGGCGAGCGACTCGAGCTGGCGGCCGGAGGCGACGTTCAGGCGGCGTGACGGGGTCATGGGTTCCTCCCGAGGGCGTCGCGCTTGCGGCGTTCGGTCTCCTCCACCGCGCGCGCCCGCGCCATGATGACCTGCGCCCGCTTGTAGACGGGCACGTCGACCATCTTGCCGTCGAGATTGACCGAGGCCGTGCCCCGGCGCACGCCCTCCTCGAACGCCTCGACGACCCGCCGCGCGTACTCGACCCTGGCGGGGTCGGGCGTGAACACGCGGTTCAGCACCGTGACCTGGTCGGGGTGGATGCAGCCCGCGCCCTCGCATCCGAGCTGGCGCGCGCGCTGGGCGGCCTGCTCGAAGACGGCGAGGTCGCGGAAGCCCGCGATGCTGCCGACGAGCCCGGTGGGCTGCACGCCCACGGCCTTGCAGACCGTCACCAGGCGGGCGACCGGGTAGAGCAGCTCGAGGCCGTCGGCCGACGGCTCCACGCCCAGCTCCAGGCAGTAGTCCTCGACCCCGACGCTCATGGTGGCGATGCGGTCGCTGGCGCGGGCGATCTCGTCGACGGCCAGCAGCCCGCGCGGCGTCTCGATGGCGAGGGACAGGCCCACGTGGCCGGGCGGGAGGCCACGGGCGCGCTCGAGGGCCTCGATCCGGGCGACGATCTCGCGGATCTGCGCGGCGGATTCCGCCTTGGGAATGGCCAGGCCGTCGAGCCCGGGGTGCACGGAGGCGTCGATGTCGTCGGCGAGCAGGGCCGGGTCGTTGTTCACCCGGACCAGCACCTCGGCGCCGCCCCGGCCGGCGAGCGCCAGCGACCCCTGGACGAGCTTCCGGGCGCTGGCCTTCTCCTGCGGGGGGACCGAGTCCTCGAGGTCGAGGACGATGGCGTCGGCGCCGCGCGCGTAGGCTTTCTCCACGAAGCGGGGAACGTTGACGGGGAGGATCAGCGACGAGCGACGGGCGCGGGGAGTGGCCATGATCAGATGACGCCTTTCTGGACGAGCGCGGCGATGCGCTCCTCGGTATAGCCGATGCGGGAGAGGATCTCGTGGTTGTGCTGGCCCACCGCCGGCGCCGGCGTCCGCAGACCGCCGGGGGTGCCGCTCAGGCGCGGCACGATGGCGTGCATGGGCACCTCGCCCATGTCGTCGTCCGGCGCCTCGACGACGATGCCGCGCGCCTGCACGTGCGGGTCGTCGAGGAACTGGCCGATGTCGTAGACGGGCGCGGCCGTCACCTCGGCCTGCTCGAAGAACGCGATCGCCTCGGCCAGCGTGCGCTGCCCGATGAAGCCGCCGACGATGGCGTCGACCTCTGCGCGGCGCTTCACGCGCTCGGCGTTGGTCTTGAAGGCGGGATCCTCGTTCAGGTCGTCGCGGCCGATGGCGCGGAAGAGCCGCTCGGTCATGGCCTGGGTCGACGCCGAGATCGCCACCCAGCCACCGTCGCGGGTGGCGTACACGTTGCGAGGCGAGGTGCCTTCCGAGGCGCTGCCCACGCGCTTGCGGATCTTCTTCGTGAGCTTGTAGATGGCCGCCTCGGGGCCGAGGATCGAGAAGATCGACTCCAGCAGGCTGACGTCGATGACCTGGCCGCGGCCGCCGTTGACCTCGACGTTGCGCACGGCGATCACGGTGGCCATGGCGCCCGACAGCCCGGCGATCATGTCGGCCATGGCCAGCGGCGGCAGCACCGGCTCGCGGTCGTCGAAGCCGTTGCGGGAGGCGAAGCCCGACATGGCCTCCACCAGGGTGCCGAACCCGGGGCGCCGGGCGTACGGCCCGGTCTGGCCGAAGCCCGACACCCGCACGAGGATCAGCCTCGGGTTGCGCGCGAGCAGCGCGTCGGGCCCCACGCCGAGGCGCTCCAGGTAGCGGAACCGAAAGCTCTCGATCATGACGTCGAAGTGCGCGACGAGGTCGAGGACGATGGCGGGCGCCTCCGGCGCTTTCAGGTCCAGGGTGATGCTCTTCTTGTTGCGGGCGTACACCTTCCAGTGCACGCTCACGCCCGCCTCGCGCCAGTCACGCAGCGTGTCGCCCCGGCCGGGCGCCTCGACCTTCACCACCTCCGCCCCGAAGTCGGCCAGCTGCAGGCTCAGCATGTTGCCGGCCACCAGCCGCGAGAAATCGAGCACGCGGACGCCGCGCAGGGGCCCCTCGCGGTCCGGCTCGAACGACTGCCTGGGGATGGGCATCGGTCTCCTCCGAGGGGCAAGTCTACCGTCAGGGCCAACGCCTGAGACAGGGATCCTCAGCAAGGACACCTGTTGGAAGCTGCTGGAGCGCCGAGGCCGGCTGGGACCGCCCTGATCGCCCTTGGAGATGGTCTCCCATTAGAATGATTTCCCATAGAATGGAGCCGATGGCTCACGCTGACGTGGAAGGCGCGCTGAAGCGGGTCCTGGCGCATACGACTCTGCCTGGACTGGTATCGGCCTACCTCTTCGGCAGTCACGCCGAGGGCCGCGCCCATCGGGAGAGCGACGTCGACGTCGGTGTGCTCCTCGATCGCCGGGTGTTCCCCGATCCGGCCGGGAGGTTCGACGAGCGGGTCCGCCTCGCCGCCTGGCTGATCGGGGAGCTGCACGCCAACGCCGTCGACGTGGTCGTGCTCAACGACGCGCCGCCTCCGCTGGGCCGGCGGATCGTGACCCGGGGCCGGCGCGTGTTCGTCGGTGATCCGGGCCAGGATCACGCGTTCGTCCGGGACGTGCAGCTGCGGGCGGCCGACCTCGAGCCGTTCCTGAGCCGGATGCGCCGGCTCAAGCTCGCCGCGCTGGCCCGGTGACGTACCTCGTCGAGCGGCTCGCCGAGCTGCGCCGCCACCTCGACCACCTGCGAGCCATCCGGGTTCGCGTCAGCGGCCGCGCGGCGCTCGAACGCGACCTCTCTCTCCACAACGACGTGCTCTTTTCGCTGCTGACCGTCTGCCAGCTCGTCATTGACGTCGCCGGCGAGCTCTCAGCGCGACGGGGCGACGCGTTCGAGGACTACACGCAGGCCGTCCGCAACCTCGCGCGAGACGCTCGCTTCCCGGCGGACCTCGTCCGTGAACTGGAGCGCCTTCCCGGGTTCCGCAACGTCATCATCCACGAGTACGTCGCGCTCGACATGGACCGGGTCGTCGCCGCCCTTGACGGCCTCGATCCCGTGGAGCGTTTCACCGAGATCGTCCGCCGCATCGCGGAATCGGAGTCGAGTTGAGCTGAGGGGAGATCAGTCCGGCGACTCCGGCCGGTCGGGGGTCGCGGTGGCCACGAACACGGCGACCACCAGCACGGAGAGTCCGAGCACCGCAACCAGGAAGAGCGGGAAGTTCTGCTGGTGCGTGTTCGACGCCCCGAGGGCACCGAGCAGCACCGCGAGGCCGGCCAGGCTAATCCAGCGAAGCAGCGGGCGCAGAGGCCACTCCGGCCGTGCGGCGCATGGTCTGCACGACCCAGACGAGCCCGAACAGCACCAGGCCCGCGACGTCGGCCATGGCGTTCGGCGCCACGAACAGGCCGCCGGCGGCGATGAGCAGGGCCCGCTCGAGCGGCGAGGCCCGCACGCGCAGCCAGCCCTGGAGCCCCGCGGCCAGGCAGAAGACGCCGAAGCCGGCCCGAGCGAAGGACGGGACGATCTCCGTCCAGGGGCCCATCATGAGCAGCTCGGGGGAGTACACGAACATGAAGGGGACGATGAACAGCACGGCGCCCAGGCGCATGGCCTGCCAGGCGGTGGCCATGGGCGGCGAGCCGGCGATGGCCGCCGCCGCGAACGGCGACAGGCAGGTGGGTGGCGTGAGATCGGACGTCACCCCCATATAGAAGATGAACATGTGGGCGGCCATCTTCGGCACGCCCATCTGCACCAGCCCCGGCGCCACGATGATCGCCAGCGTGAGGTAGACGGCGGTGGTCGGCAGCGACAGCCCGAGCATGAAGGCGGCGAAGGTGGTGTAGATCAGGGCCAGCCACAGCTGCCCGCCCGACAGGGTGACGAGCATGTAGGAGAACTTCATGCCGATGCCCGACAGGAACAGGCAGCCGATGATCAGGCCGGCCGCCGCCACCGCCATGGCCACGGTCACGCCGGTCCGGGCCCCGCTCTCGAAGGCCTTGAGGAGGCGGACGGGGCCGAGGGCCGACCGCCGGCGCACGAAGGACACCAGGAACGTCGTGCCCACCGCCATCAGCGCGGCCATCTCCTCGCTGAAGCCGTAATAGAGGAAGCCGATCAGGGCGGCCACGGGCAGCAGCAGGTAGCCCTCGCCCCGGAGGGTCCGGCGAAGGTCGGGCATCTCCTCGCGCGGGACCTTGCGCAGCCCCAGGCGCCGGGCTTCCAGGTGCACGGTGACGAACACGCAGAAGAAGTAGAGGATCGCGGGGATGGTGGCGGCCAGCGCGACCTGCCGGAACGGCACCCCCACGAAGTCCGACATGATGAAGGCGGCGGCCGCCATGATGGGCGGCATGATCTGGCCGCCGATCGAGGCGACCGCCTCGACCGCCGCCGCGAAGGTGGCGCTGTAGCCGATCCGCTTCATCATCGGGATGGTGAACACGCCGTCCATCATCACGTTGGCGACGCCGCTGCCCGAGATGGTGCCGAGCATCGCGCTGGAGACCACCGACACCTTGGCGGGGCCGCCGGTCATCCGCCCGGCCAGCGCGGTGGCCAGGCGCACGAAGAAGTCGCCGATCCCGGTCATCGCCAGGAACGCCGCGAAGATGATGAACAGGATCAGCACCGAGCTCATGATCCCTACCGGGATGCCGTAGAGCCCCTCCTCCTTGCCGAAGAAGCTCTCGACCATCGACGTCCACGAGTTGGGCGGGCCGTAGAGGAGCCACACGAACTTGTCCGCTTGCCACGTCTGCAGCAGGAAGAACAGCGCGGTCAGGGTGAGGCCCCAGCCGACCGTGCGCCGGGCCGCCTCCAGCACGGTGAAGATGAGCAGCGTCCCCACCGCGACGTCGGTGGTGGTGACGGTGTAGCCCGGGTCGACGAACCGGTCGAGGTTCACCAGCGTGTAGAGCTGCGCGCCCAGCGCGATGCCGATGCAGACGGCGTCGACCACGAACGGCCACCCCAGCGGGTCGCTGAAGTGCTGGCGCCCGAACGGAAAGAACAGGAAGGCCAGGATGAGCATGAAGGCCAGGTGCGTGGAGCGGTGCGCGTGCACCTCGGTCTGGCCGTAGTAGGTCGAGTAGAAGTGGAACACGCACAGCGTCATCGAGAGGATGACGATGGCGGCGGCCAGGATCGTCTGCGGGCCGCGGCGCCGACTGAGCAGCCAGTCGACCGCCGACGGCCCGCTTGAGATCTCGGGGTCGGTGATGGTGACCGACACCGTCTACCTCGCGACGCCGATCTCCTTGTAGTAGCGGAGCGCGCCGGAATGGAACGGGATGGTGGCGTGCTCCATGGCCATCTTCACGTCGGCCTGGTCGAGGCCGGGCGCGATCTCGTGGATGTCCTTGATCTTCTCCCACCAGAGCTTGGTGATCCGGTAGACCAGCTCGTCCGAGAGCCCAGCGTCCACGATGAGCTGCTGCAGGAAGCCCGGCGAGGCCAGGTCCTGTTCGACCACGCCGTAGAGGCCCTTGGGCACCTTGCTCTTGACGAGGCCGGGCATGGTCGCCAGCGTCTTGTCCACCAGGTCGGTCGGGAAGCCGATCACCCGGATCCCGGAGGCCTGCTGGACCGCCATCAGGTCGGGATAGTTCACCTGGGCGGGCACGAAGATCGCGTCCACGTTCCTGTCCTGCAGCGCCTTGGACCGGTCGGTGATGGACGTGTAGCTGATGGTGCCGCCATCCGCCTTGAACTTCTCCGGCGGCATGCCGGCGCCGGCCAGCAGGGCCTCGACCAGATCCGTCGTGCCCCAGCCGCGGTCGCCCGGCACGATCCGCTTGCCCTTGAGGTCGTAGATGCTCTTGATGGGGCTGTCCTTCGGGACCACCATCGCGACGACGACGTGGCGGCCCAGGTTGCTGGCGATCAGCCGCACGTTCTTGAGCGGGGTGGGATAGTGCTTGCTCTCGCCCTTGTAGCCCTGCTCGGGGTAGGGCGTCAGCGCGAAGGCGATCTGCGCCTCGCCCTTGCCGATCCGGGTGACATTGACGCCGCCGCCGCCGATGACGGTGCTGGACGCGATCTCGGGCAGCGCGGCGGGGATCATCGTGGAGAACTTGGCGCCGGCCCGGAACCAGTCGCCGCCGGCGCTGGACACGCCGATCTTCAGGAACTTGATCTCGGGCTTCCACTGGGCGCCGAGGGGCGCGAGGGGGGCGAGGCCGAGGACGAGGACGAGAGCCAAGGCGAGCGTCTTGGTCATGATGGATCCTCCCCGGGAACCGGATGTTTTGGGGCTCGGTGCCCGGAGACTTTCCGCTGTTCGCCGCCGCCTGTCAAGCCAGGCCGCCTGTCAGGACAGGCGGCTCAGGCGGTCACACCGCGCCGTCGCGGCGGAGGGCCGCGATGTCCTCCTTGGAGTAGCCCAGCTCGCCGAGGACCTCGTCAGTGTGCTCCCCGAGGTCGGGCGAGGCCGTGCGGACGGCGCCGGGCGTGCGCGACAGCGTGACCGGCAGGTTCTGGACCTCCTGCTCGCCCAGGCGCGGATGCCGGATCCTGGTGGCCAGCTTCAGGTGGCGCACCTGCTCGTCCTCGAAGACTTCCTTCACGTTGAGGATCGGCCCGCACGGCACGCCGGCCTTGTTGAGGATGTCCACCCACTGCGCGCTGCTCTTCGTGACCGTGGCCTTCTCCAGCTCCTCGTTGCAGGCCGCGCGGTTCTTGGAGCGGTCTTGCGGCGTCTTGAAGCGCGGGTCGTCGACGAGGTGCTTGACGTCGAGCGCCTCGCACAGGCGCCGGTACATGTGCTGGCCGGAGGCCGCGATGTTCATGTAGCCGTCGGCGGTCTTGAACACGCCGGTCGGGATGCCGGTGGGATGGTCGTTGCCGGCCTGGGGCGGGATCTCCTTGCCGATGAGCCAGCGCGTCGTCTGGAAGTCGAGCATCCGCACCATCGCCTCCAGCAGCGAGGTGTGCACCCACTGGCCCTTGCCCGAGCGCTCGCGCTCGAGCAGCGCCACCAGCACGCCGTGCGCCAGGAACATGCCGGCGGTGAGGTCGGCCACGGGGATGCCGACGCGCACCGGGCCCTGGCCCGGCAGCCCGGTGACCGACATCAGCCCGCCGAGGCCCTGGGCGATCTGGTCGTAGCCGGGACGGTCGCGGTAGGGCCCGGTCTGGCCGAAGCCCGAGATGCTGGCGTAGATCAGCCGCGGGTTGACCTGGCTCAGCGTCTCGTAGTCGACGCCGAGCCGGTGCTTGACGTCGGGCCGGAAGTTCTCGACGAGGATGTCCGACCTGGCCACCAGGCGCTTGAGGACCTCGACGCCGCGGGGATGCTTGAGGTCCAGCGTGATCGAGCGCTTGTTGCGGTGCAGGTTCTGGAAGTCGAACTCGTCGCGCGTGAAGTCCTCCTGCTCCCGCGACTCCACCTTCACGACCCGGGCGCCCATCTCGGCGAGCTGGCGCACGCAGGTGGGGCCGGACCGGGCGCGGGTGAGGTCGATCACGCTGTAGGGCTCGAGCGGCAGGCTCATCGGGCGTCTCCGTTCTCCATGGTCTCGTGAAGCCTGGCCAGTGTCCCATAGTGTTGCCGTCGTGTCCTTCACGTCAAGACAGGACCGAGACTGGAGTTGAGCGCAATAGACGATATCCGTATACTCACCAATATGAAAACTATTGCGGTCACCGTCGACGAGGCGACTCTGAGGCTTCTCGACGAGCTGGCCTCCGCCGCGAGCGGGCGTCGGACTCGTTCCGCCCTCGTCCGGGCCGCGCTCCGACAGTTTGCGGAGAGCGAGCGTCGCCGGGAGACCGAGGACCGCGAGCGCGAGATCTTCCGCAAGCATCGCAAGCGGCTGGCGCAGCAGGCGCGTCTTCTGATTCGCGACCAGGCCCGACCGTGACCCGGGGCGAGATCTACCGGACACGCGACCGGCTTGCCGAGCGGGGCGGCAAGCCCGGCTTCTATGTCGTGGTCTCTCGGGCGTTCGTTGCCGAGAACGAGGACATCTCCACGGTCGTCTGCGCGCCGGTGTATTCCGAGGTTCTCGGATTGACGACCGAGGTGACCCTCGGCGCCGAGGACGGCCTTCCGCGGACATCGGCCGTCCGGTGCGACTTCCTCACGCTGCTGTTCAAGGACCGGCTCACCGGGTTCGTGGCCACGCTGTCGGCCGACAAGCTCAAGGCCCTGAACCGCGCCCTCGCGGTCGCGCTCGATCTGCCTGTGGAGACGGCGGCCCGCCGGTCCTGAGACCGCCCGGTGTGCTAGGCTCGCGGCCATGAACATCGCGGTGCTCGACGACTGGCAGGACACCGTCCGCACGCTTCCGAGCTTCGGGAAGGTCGCCGGCCACCAGGTGACGATCTGGAACGACCACACCAAGGACGCCGAGGTGCTCGCCAAGCGCCTGGCCGACACCGAGGCGCTCTGCCTCATCCGCGAGCGCACGCTGATCCGGGCGCCGCTGCTCGAGCGGCTCGACCGGTTGCGCATCATCAGCCAGGTCGGCGTCTTCCCGCACGTGGACGTGGAGGCGTGCACCCGGCGCGGGGTGATCATGGCCTCGCCGGCCGGGGCCGGGGGCGGACCGTCGTACGCGACCGCCGAGCTGACGTGGGGGATGATCATCGCCGCCTTCCGGCGCATTCCTCAGGAAGCGGCCGCGCTGAAGGCCGGCCGGTGGCAGGCCTATCCGATCGGGATCGGGCTGCGCGGCAAGACGCTCGGCATCTGGGGCTACGGCAAGATCGGCGCCGTGGTGGCCGGCTACGGCCGCGCGTTCGGCATGAAGGTCCTCGGGTGGGGACGCGAGGCCTCGCTGGCCGCCGCCCGGGCTGCCGGCGATACGCCGGCGGCGAGCAAGGAGGCGCTGCTCGAGCAGTCCGATGTGGTGTCGGTCCACGTGCGGCTCATCGACGCCACGCGCGGCATGGTGACGGCGGCCGACCTCGCCCGGATGAAGCCGACCGCGCTCTTCGTGAACACGAGCCGGGCCGGCCTCGTGCAGCCCGGGGCGCTCGAGGTGGCGCTGCGCGCGGGACGGCCCGGCATGGCCGCGGTGGACGTCTTCGAGGAGGAGCCGCTGCCGCCCGGCGGCCACCCGCTGCTGGCGCTCGACAACGTGCTCGCCCTGCCGCACCTGGGCTACGTCGAGCGGGACGGGCTCGAGCACCAGTTCAGCACGATCTTCGACCAGATCCTCGCGTACGCCAGCGGCAAGCCGATCAACGTCCAGAACCCGGC
>DASWJN010000023.1:0-10880 GCA_036397135.1 Candidatus Methylomirabilota bacterium | reverse complement strand
CCGCTCATCCCGATCCGCCGGTGGATGCGCCAGACGGCGACGTCGAGACCGCCCGCCGCGAGCGCCTCGCGCCAGGCCAGCACGTGCTGGTAGACACTGTCGACCAGCGTGCCGTCGAGATCGAACAGGAACGCCGGCGTGCTCACCCGCGCTCCGTGGCGCGACGGCTGCATTTCGTGCATCGTGGCGCATCCACCGAAGGAGGCATCCCCATGGATCCGACGGCGCTGAGCCGCAACTGGTGGGCGATCGCGATCCGCGGCGCCGCCGCGATCATCTTCGGCATCCTGACGTTCGTCATGCCCGGCATCACGCTGGCGGCGCTCATCCTCCTGTTCGGCGCCTACGCCGTCGTCGACGGCATCTTCGCCCTGGTCGCGGCCGCCCGCGGGCGGGCCGGGGCCGGCGGCACGCCACGGTCGGCGCTGGTGCTGGAAGGCATCGTCAGCCTCGCCGCCGGCATCGTCGCATTCGTGTGGCCGGGCCTGGCCGCGCTGGCGCTCGTGTACCTGATCGCCCTGTGGGCCCTCGTCACCGGCGTGCTGGAGATCGTCGCGGCCGTCCGGCTGCGCCGGGAGATCGAGAACGAGTGGTGGCTCGGGCTGAGCGGGGGCCTCTCGATCCTCTTCGGCGTGCTGCTCATGCTCGCCCCCGGGGTGGGCGCGCTGGCGTTCATCTTCTTGATCGGCGCGTACGCGATCGTCTTCGGCGCGCTGCTGCTGGGCCTGGCCTTCCGGCTGCGCAACGCCCGACCCCCAACGCGAGTCCGCATGGCCCGGGCCGCCTGAGGCGGTCGGCGCCTCAGGCGACCCGGTGCGTGAGGTCCACGCCCGGCGTCAGCGCGTGTCGCAGCACCTCGGCGGCGTCCTCCACGAACACGAAGTGGACGTCCCGGCGGACCTCGGCGGGGACGTCCTCGACGTCGCGCTCGTTGCGCGCCGGCAGGATCACGGAGCGCAGGCCCACCCGGTGGGCGGCCAGCACCTTTTCCTTGATCCCGCCGACGGGCAGGACCTTCCCGCGCAGCGTGATCTCGCCCGTCATGGCCACGTCGCTGCGCACGGGCCGCCCGGTCGCCAGCGAGGCGAGCGCAGTCGTGATCGTTACCCCGGCCGAGGGCCCGTCCTTGGGGATGGCCCCGGCTGGCACGTGGACGTGCACCGTCTTGCCCTCGAAGAACTTGGGGTCGATGTCGAGGGCCTCGGCGTTCGACCACACGTAGGAGAGCGCGGCCTGCGCGCTCTCGCGCATGACGTCGCCGAGCATGCCGGTCAGGATCAGCCGCTCCTCCGAGCTCGGCATCATCGTCACCTCGACGAAGAGCACTTCGCCGCCGGTCGGCGTCCACGCCAGCCCCGTCGCCACCCCCGGCCGCGTGGTGCGCTCGGCCACCTCGTCGAAGAAGCGCGGCCGCCCGAGATACTCGACCAGGCTGTCGGCGGTGACGCGGACCGGCCCCCGCTCGCCCTCGGCCAGCCGCCGGGCGACCTTGCGGGCCACCGCCGCGATCTCGCGCTCGAGGTTGCGCACGCCGGCCTCGCGCGTGTACGCGCGCACGATCCGCCGGATGGCCTCGGGCTCGAAGACCAGCTCGTCGGCGCCGAGGCCGTGGGCGGCGAGCTGCTTGGGGATGAGATACCGGGTGGCGATGCCCACTTTCTCCTCGTCCGTGTACCCCGACAGGGCGAGAACCTCCATGCGGTCGCGCAGCGGACCCGGGACCGTCTCGAGGGTGTTCGCGGTCGCGATGAACAGCACCTGCGAGAGGTCGAACGCCACGCCCACGTAGTTGTCCACGAAGGTGTGGTTCTGGGCGGGATCGAGCACCTCCAGCAGCGCCGACGCCGGATCGCCGCGCCAGTCGGCGCCGATCTTGTCGATCTCGTCGAGCATGAAGACGGGGTCGCGCCGCTCGGCCCGCCGCAGACCCTGGAGGATGCGGCCGGGCATCGCGCCGATGTACGTCCGCCGGTGGCCCCGGATCTCCGCCTCGTCGCGGATGCCGCCCAGCGACATCCGGACGAACCGCCGGCCCAGCGCGCGGGCGATGCTCTGGCCCAGGCTCGTCTTGCCCACGCCGGGCGGCCCCACGAAGCAGAGGATCGGCTCGCGGGCGGGCGTGTCGCCCGTCACGCGGGGCGGCTCGGCGGTGCGACCAGCGCGCTCCTGCCGGAGCTTCTTGACGGCCAGGTACTCGACGATCCGGTCCTTGATCTTGTCCAGGTCGTAGTGGTCCTCGTCGAGGACCTCGCGGGCCCGGTGGACGTCGATGGTACCGCCGTCCAGCCGGCTCCACGGCAGGCTGGCCATCCACTCCAGATAGGTGTGGATCATGCCGTGCTCGGGCGAGGCGGCCGGGATGTTCGCCAGCCGGGTCAGCTCGCGTTCGGCCTCTCGCCTGGCTTCCTCGGGCAGGCCGGCTTCCTCGATCCGGCGGCGCAGCTCGGCCACCTCGCCGCCGCTGCCCCCCTCCTCCTCCCCCAGCTCCTTCTGGATGGAGCGCAGCTGCTCGCGCAGGTAGAAGTCGCGCTGCGACTTCGACAACCGCTCCTGGGTGTCGCTCGTGATCTTGCGGCCCAGCTCGCGCACCGCCAGCTCGCGCTGCAGCAGGTCCAGGAGCAGCCGGAGCTTGGCGGTGACCGAATCCGTCTCCAGCAGCTGCTGCCGCGTCTCGACGTCGAGGGGGATCACCGAGGCGACCATGTAGACGAGCTGCCGGGGATCGCCGACGCTCTGCGCGGTCGGCCCCAGCTCGTCGGGCAGCTCCGAGGAGACCGCCACCAGGCGGGCGAAGACGTCCGCCACCGCCCGGCGCAGCGCATCGACCTCGGTGGCCCGTTCCACCTGATCGGGGGCGATCGCGACCCGCGCGACGAGGTACGGCTCGGCGGTGACCTGCTCGAGCACGCGCACCCGCTCCAGGCCCTGGACCATCAAGCGCACCACGCCGTCGGGCGAGCGCGCGAGCTGGTGGATGACCGCCGCGGTGCCGACCGAATGGAGCGCGTCGGCCGCGACCGCCTCGGTGCTCGGATCGCGCTGCGCGACCAGCGCCAGCAGCCGGTTGCCGCGCATGACGTCGTCGACCAGCCCGACGGCGCGCGGCTGCACCACGGCGAGCGGAACCGCCGTCAACGGAAACACGACGGCGTCCCGGAGCGGCAGCACGGGCAGCACGTCGGGAATGGCCACGCCGGAAGTCCCGGGTTGGACGGCCGTCACCGGGCGTCCTGCCTGGGCAGCGTGATGCGCAGGAGGCCGCGCTCGTAGCGGGCCTGGACCCGGTCGGGATCGACGGGCACGAGCAACGGCAGGTCCACGCGGAAGGGCCCCTGGCGGATGCCGGCCGCGTGATACCGGACGGCCTCATCGCCGGCGGGCGGGCGCCGGCACCCCTCGATCACCAGCACGTCGTCGAACAGTTGCACCTCGAAGTCGTCGTCGTCGACACCGGCCAGATCGACGACGATCTCGACCGTCGTCGCCGTCTCGTAGGTGTCGGCGTCGGGGCGCCACCACGCTTGCACCAGCAGGCGCAGGCGATCGGCCTGCCACATATCGCCGAACGGCCACACCGGCCCGGTCGGGGCTACCATCGCGTAGCGGACACTGAGGCGTCGATAGCGCATGCGTAGGTCGGGGTCGGGCTCAATGTTCTCACCAACCCGGACGCAGTCAACCGCCCGCCCTTGGGTAGTGAATCTCGTGAAACGTGGTGACGCCGGGGGCGGGGCACGGGGGCCCTGCGCGCGCCACGTCGATGGCGAGCCGTCGTCGCCGGTGCGAGCGCAGGGCTCGGCGAGCGCGCGATCGGCGATTCGACTCACTCCGAGCCAGCCCCCTTCAGGGGGATGGGGGGCTCGCGCTCGCCGAGCCCGGAGCGAGCGTACGGCGACCGGCGAGCCATCCGTGGCGCGCCCAGGGCTCCCGTGTCCCGCCTCCGGCGTCACCGGATTCCACGAGAGTCATCAGCGCCGCCGGCCCTCCATCCGCGCCACGGCGCGGGCGGCCTCGATCTGGCCGGGCTCCAGAGCCAGCGCCTCACGGTACCGGCGGTAGGCGTCGGCGGGCTGGCCGATCTTCTCGTAGGCGCGGCCGAGCGCCAGCCGAACCTCGACGTCGCCCGGCTGCTGCTCGGCCAGCGTCCGCCACTCGTTGATCGCCTGGAAATAGTGCTCGCGCTGCCACAGTCGCTCGGCCAGGCGCCGCCGGTAGCGCACCGCGCGTGGCTCGAGAGCGACGGCCGCCCGGAAGTCCTCGAGCGCCTCGTCGGCGGCGCCCGTCGCCTCGCGGGCCAGGCCGAGGCCGAAGCGCGCCTCGGCGTCGCGCGGCTCGGCGGCCGCCAGCTCGTGCCACTCGGACAGGGCCTGCTCCCACAAGCGTCGCTCGGTGAGGTAGGCGGCGAGCGCGCGCCGATAGCGCGAGGCGCGATCGAGATCCCGGGCCAGCCGCGTGACGAGCCCGGCCAGGCGCGGGTCGCGGACGGGGAAGGGCCGGCGCTCGGCGACGCGCGAACGGCGCTCCATGGCGGCGACCGCCGCGCGCAGATGGTCGAGCGCCTCGGGATCGCCACCGCGCGCGAGGGCTGTGCCCAGCGCGCGCTCCAGCTCGGGATTGCCCGCGTCGGCGGCGAGAGCCGCGTTCAGTTCCTCGATCGCCTCGGCGTCGGCGCCGGCGCGGCCGAGCGCCTCGGCCAGCGCCCAGCGATAGACGGCGGCCTCGGCCGGCGCGGCCGAGGCCACCGCGGCCCGATAGGCAGCGAGACTCACGGCGCTCAACCGCCTGGCCTCGAGCAGCACGGCCAGCTCGAGCCGGTCGACGGCGCGGGCCGGCGCCAGCGCGAGCCATTCCGCCTCGACGAGGCCGAGCGGCCGGTAGAGGTCGATCATCTCGCCGAGCAACGCGGGCTGGCGCCGGACCGCCTCGTGGGCGGCGCGCAGCCCCAGCTCGGGCACCGAGTACGCCAGCCGCGCCAGGCCCGCGTAGAAGAGCGGACTGTTACGGCCGAGGGCGACCGCGCGGGCGCCGTGACTCAGCGCCGCCGCCATGCCGGCCGGCCCCCCCTGCCCCTGCACGACCGCGTCGGTCGCCTCGACCCAGGCCAGATCCAGATGCAGCCACGGGTTCGTCGGCGTCACGGTCAGCGCCGTCCTCAGATCCGCGCGCGCCTGGGCCAGCAGCGCGCGCGCGAGGCGCTCGCGGTCCACGCCGGACGCCGGCGGCGACTGCCAGGTCTGCAGCGCCGCGCTCTGGCGCGCGCGCGCGCGCGCCAGCAGCGCCGGAGGGCTCTGCGGGTCGAGCGCCAGCACGGCGTCGGCCCGCACGGCGTACTCGGCCGGCGGCCCGGCGAGCATCGCCTGCTCCGCCGTCCGCGCGCGCGCATGGTGCACCCACGTCCACGTCCAGCCGCCCAGGGCCAGGGCCGCCAGCCCGCCGAACACGAGCGTGCGGAGCGGCCGCCCGAGCCTCAGCGCCGCCGTTCCACTCAGCAGCTGCTCGCGTCCGGGCACCAGCCGCGTGTGCAGCGCCACGCTGGCGAGACCCAGCAGCGCCGCCGCCAGCACCCCGACCGCCGGGATGCGGGCGGCGAAATCGAGCGCGCTGTGCGCCACCAGCCCCGCCACGCCGGCCAGGGCGCCGACCGCGACGCCGATGCTGTAACGATCGCTCCGCATGGCTTCCGCGCCCTCGCCACCGTCGACCGGGCAGGCGCCGCGCCCGAGCACGTGGGCGCCGACCAGGTCCGCGGCGATGCGCCAGCCGAGGAACAGGCAGAGCAGCGCGCCGACGGGTCCCAGCTCGATGGCGAGTTGCAACAGGTCGTTGTGGGCGTAGGGGAAATAGAGGAGGTCGGGCTGGTGCTCGACCGGCTGGTGGCGGAAATAGGCTTGGCGATAGGCGCCGAGGCCCACGCCCAGCACGGGGTACTCGCGCAGCAGGGGCAGGGACGCCACCGCCTGGGTGAGCCGGTAGGCCAGGCCCCCGGGCGCGGTCGACAGCCGTTCCAGCACAGGTCCGAAGCCGATCCAGCCGCCGTAGGCGAGGACGGCGATCAGCAGCACGCCCGTGACGACGAGGCTCGGCCGCGCCCGCCGCACGGCGCTCAGCAGGGCGACCAGCGCCAGCAACGCCGTCACCACGTTGACCAGGCCGCCACGGCTCAGGGTGAAGACCAGCGCCATCGCCATGGCGACCACGCCGATGAGCGGCAGGTAGCGCCGGGCCGCCTGCTCGCGCAGCTCCCGCACGGACAGCAGCCGGGCCAGCGAGGGCGCGCGGCGCTGCTCGGGGGCACGGGAAGCCACCCACCCCAGCCCCAGCGCGACGAGCATGGCCAGCCAGGCGGCGAAGTGGTCGGGATTCACGAACGTTCCCGACAGCCGAGACGCGAACGGGTGCTCGCGCCAGCGCAGGAGCCAGGTCTCGCCGGTGAGATAGTCGAGCAGCCCCAGGAAGGCCATCAGGCCGCCGATGACGAGCAGCGTGCGCACGAGGCGGCCGAGCTGCCGGCGCGTGCGGACCGTCTGCACGACGAGGAAGTACACGGCCGCGTAGCCGAGGAACACCCGCGCGGCGGCGGCGGTGTGGCGCGGCGCCACCGTGCCGACCGTCAGGAACGGCACCGGGAGCTCGGCGGCGAGGTCGGTCACCGGCCGGGCGGGCGCCAGCGCCCAGTCGACGAGCGGCCGGTTGCCGAGGGCCAGCTGGAGCGCGACGAGGGCGACCAGGAGGAGCACGGGCCGATCGAGCGGCGTTCGCCGCCACTCGAGACGGCCTACCCGCAGCGCGGCGGCGAGCCAGGCGGCCGTTGCCACACCGATGAGCAAGAACGCCACCGCGAGCGGCCAGCCATGATAGGCGCCGAAGGCCAGCGGCGCCCACAGCAGCAGCGCGTAGAGCGCCGCCCGGCTGGCCCGTTCGAGGCTAGCGGGCGACAGCGCCCGGCGCGGGACGGCGACCGGAGTCGCTCACGGGAACATGTAGCGGCTGATGTGGAGGTGGACGCCGTGAGTGACGGGCGGCTCCACCGTCACCTCGCCGGTGCCGTCGAGGCGCGGGACGGCGGCCCGGGTGAGGGCGGCCGTCAGCGCGAAGAAGTCCTCGGCCACGAACGAGAGCGCGACCAGGCCGGCGGTACCGCCGACCTCGTGGGCCGGGACCACCAGCAGCGTGCCGCGCCCCACCGACAGCATCGTCCGTCGGCCGCCGTTCATCGCGACCTCGGGGAAACCGAAGAGGCGCTGGAAGATGCCGGCGGTGGCGCCGACGTCCTCGGCGCCGATGACGAGCCGCTTGAGCCGCAGCGGGGCGAGCGACTCGTCGCCGGCCGCAGCCGGCGGCGTGGCCAGCTCCACCAGCACGCCCGAGCAGGCGCTCGGGTGGAGGAAGCCGATCTGCCCGGCCAGCCCGGTCCGGGGCACGCGATCGAGCACCGGCACGCCGCGCCCGGACAGGTCCGCCAGCGAGGCGCCGACGTCGTCGGTCTCGAAGCAGACGTGGTGCAGGCCCTCGCCGCGCCGGGCCAGGAAGCGGCCGACCGGCGTGGCAGCGCCGAGCGGCTCCAGCAATTCGACCTCGCTGTCGCCGGCGGCCAGCAGCGCCGCCCGCACGCCCTGATCGGCGATCTCCGCCTCCCGGACGAGCGGCAGACCGAGGACGTCGCGATAGAACCGGTAGCCCTCCTCCAGATGCTTCACCACGATTCCGACGTGATGAATCCGGCGCATCACTCCTCCTCGCGGACGAAGGCCGCGGCTCGCCGGCTGCGCGCGTCGCGAATCCCGATCCGGTGGCTGGACAGCAGGGTTGCGGGCACGACGGTCACGCCTCGGTGAACAGGCGCTTAACCTGCTCGCCGGCCAGCGGCGCCACCGCGGCCACCGATGCGTTCTCGTCGACGTGGGCGACGGATTTCATGCCGACGAGCGCGGTGCCGACGCCCGGGGTGGAGCGGACGAACTGGATGGCGCGCTGGGCGTCGGTGGCGAGGCCCGGCACCAGATCGGCGAAGGCGGCCGGCAAGCCCTGAGCCAGGCGCCCCTGGAGCATCGAGGCCGAGGCCATGACGTAGACCCCGAGATGACGGGCGACGTCGAGCGTGCTGAAGAACCCGCCGTCGAGCCTCTGGGTGGCGCGAGTGAATGCCTCGGGCATGGCGAGGTTGTAGGGCAGCTGGACGACCCGGAAGCGATGGTCGGCCCCGGCGACCTCGCGGGCGATCTCGACCAGCTCCGGCAGCGAGAGCGAGCCCGCCTCGCCGGGATCGACCCGGTAGCCGTTCCAGGTGGCGGTGCCGTACACCCGCAGCTTGCCCTCCCGGCCGGCCTCTTCCAGCGCCGCGAAGGCCTCCCGGAGGCGCCCGCGGAAGTCGTCGCGGCTGACCTCCTCCAGCTGCGACTCCGGATTGTGCAGGTAGTAGACGTCGATCGTCTCCAGCCCCAGGTTGGCCCGGCTGCGGTCGAGCTGGTCGCGCAGGTAGCGCGGCGCCAGGCAGTGCGAGCCGACGACCTCGCCCGGCTGGATGATGCCGGGGCGCACGTAGGTGGCGACGAAGTAGGCGCGAGGATCCGGCGGCACCTCGCCGTCGAAGGCCAGGTAGCCGCCCTTGGTGGTCACGATCACTTCGTCGCGGCGGACCTCGCCGCGTTCGATCGCGGCCGCCAGCGCCGCCCCGATCGCGCGCTCGCTGCGCTGGTGACGGTAGTTGATCGCGGTGTCCAGCACGTTGACGCCGCGCTGGAGGGCGCGGCCGACCGCCTTCCGGTAGAGCGCGTCGGTGGCGTCGTCTTCGCGGCCGAGGTAGGTGCCGAGGCCGAGCGAGGAGATCTGCGCGCCGGCCAGGGAGCGGAAGTGCTCGGCGGGCAGACGGCCCGCGAAGCGCTGGACGTAGCGGGCCGTCCCCTCCGCGGTGGCGTGTCCGCCGATCATGGCGCTCATTATCCCCCGCCCTCAGCCCTCGCGATACACGATGAGGATGAGGCCGACCGCGGTCAGGCACACCGTCCACAGCCAGCCGGGCCCGCGACCGGCGCCCGGCAGCCGCAACTCGAGCCAGCGCCCCCAGCCGGCGAACGCGCCCAGGATACCGAGAGGGGTGTGGGTGACTTCCGTGAGGAACTCGTCCTTGAGATCGAACATCGCGTGCGAGTGCGTCAGCAGGAGCCCGCCGCCGACCGCGCACAGCAGGGGGAACACGTAGCCCCAGGGCCGCGCCGGCAGCCGTTCGGTCCGGACCATCCACTCGAACACCCCGAAGGCGACGAGGAGCACCACGAAGGTCCGGTGCTGCAGCACGTCGGGCAGCAGGAGGCTCTCCCAGAAGCCGGCCGGCCCCAGCGGCCACGCCCGCGGATCGTTGCGCAGGAAGAGAAAGCCGGCCAGGCCGAGGAGGACGAGCGGCCAGTGACGGGCGGCCCGCACGCCGAGCCGCTCGACGGCGGCCAGCAGCCCCATGGTCAGCACGAAGAAGCCGGCCCAGTGGTGGTTGTACTCGGACCAGGCACGCTCGACCGGCTCCCGGCGGGTGACCGGCGCCATCAGAGGCTCGGCCTGCTCGATCAGCTCGGCCACCGGCGGGCTCGTCAGCCTCGGCGGCGCCGGCTTGAAGCGCGCCAGCACCTCGGCCACCGTCGCGCGATCGGCCGTCACGTCGACCGCGGGCGGCAGCGAGGTGAGCGAGGCCGCCGCGAACAGCACCGTGATGCCGACTCCCAGCTCGACCTCCGCGAAGCGCAGGAGCCGGACATGCCCGGCCGCGCTCGCGCGACGCACCGCCCGGAAGTTCAGCGCCGCCAGCGCCAGGATCACCGCCAGCAGCAGCGCCTTGCTGAGCACCATCACGCCGTACGCCGTACCCACCAACCCCGCCCACTCACCCACGTACAGCCATGCCAGCGCCGCTCCCGCCCCGACCAGCCCCACCACCGCCCCGAACGCCACGTTCGAAAACCGTCGCACCACGACCGCATCATCGCTGCCAACGAACCGATCGGGCGTGTCGGAGCCGGCACCCTCCTCGAACAGGCCAGCCACGGTCCTGTCGGTGCTCGCGGCGCTCGCTCCCACAGACCGCACCTCATGCCGCCGGAACCATGCATACAGCGCCAGGTGCGCCAGCCCGCCGATCCACACGGCCGCCGCCACCTGATGGGCGGCATCCAGCAGCAACAGCAGCGCCCGGCTCTCCACGCGGGCCACGGCGTGACTCAGCACCGCCGAGGTGGCGACGAGCGCCACGGCGCCGGCGCCGAGCGCGCGCCAGGCGAGCAGTCCGGCGGCGCGGCGCGACAGCCGCACGGCCAGCACCCCGACGGCGACGGCGAGTCCCGCGCGCACGAGCGCGGCGCCCGCGAAGGTCGTCGTGACGAATTCAGCGACCGGCCAGCCCCCGGGGCCGCCCAGCTCGCCCAGCGCGACCAGCAGCGTCGAGACCTGCGCGAGCGCCGCCATCCCGGCGGCGGCGGCCACCGTGCGAAGCGCCAGCCGGATCGCCGGCGGCGGCGCAGGGCCGGGGCCGGCGCGCAGCACGAGACGCGTCCAGACGACGCCGCCGAGCACGAGGCCGGCGAGGTCGATCTGCGCCGCGCCGAGGTTCACGAGCGTCGCCTCCTCGCTCGCGAACCCCGAGATCTGGGCGAGCCCGACGAAGGTCTGCGCGAGCAGCGCGGTCAGCGCGAGGCTCCCGAGGGTGCCCAGGAGGGCCACCGAGCTCATCACCGTGAACCCGTGGGCCAGGTAGATCGCGAGGAAGGCGATCGCCGAGGAGCCGACGACCGCCACCATCAGCGGGCTGGTCCCCTCGAGGACGGCCGGGATGATGAACACGAGGAGCAGGACGACGCTGGCGACGAGTCCGCCGAGCGCGGCCAGCCCGCGCACCC
>DASWJN010000022.1:0-19342 GCA_036397135.1 Candidatus Methylomirabilota bacterium | reverse complement strand
GGCCACCGCGAGGCCCACACGGGTGATCGAGGAGCGCCACGGCTCCGCCGGGGCGCGACGAGCGTACGGGGGGCTTGGGGCCTTCGGAGACCTACCCGGGCATGGGGCCACCGCGAGGCCCACACGGGTGATCGAGGAGCGCCACGGCTCCGCCGGGGCGCGACGAGCGTACGGGGGGCTTGGGGGGCCCTTCGAGGCCCCCCATGTAACTAGAACACCGGGCGTTCCACGTACGACCCCCAGATGTTGCGTAACCGGGCCACGATCTCCCCCAGCGACGCGCGGGCCTGCACCAGCTCGATCGTTGCCGGCATCAGGTTGGCGGCGGGATCGCGCGCCTCGGACTCCAGCCGGTCGAGCAACGCCTTCACCCGTGCCCCGTCCCGCCGGGCGCGCGTGGCGGCGAGCCGCGCCACCTGGCGGGCCTCGACCTCGGGGTCCACGCGGTGAATCTCGACCGGCGACGGCTCCGGCGGATCGCGGTGCTTGTTGACCCCGATGACCGGCAGCTCGCCCGAGGCCCGCCGCCGCGCCGTCGCGTAGGCGGACTCGGCGATCTCGCGCTGGAACCAGCCCTCCTCGATGGCGGCCACGGTGCCGCCCATCGCGTCGACCCGGCGCAGGATGTCGAGCACGGCCGCCTCGACCTGGTTGGTCAGCGATTCGACGTACCAGGACCCGCCCAGCGGATCGACGACGCTGGTGACGCGCGTCTCGTCGGCGACGATCTGCTGGGTGCGCAGCGCGACCTTCATGGCCAGCTCGGACGGGATGGCGTACGCCTCGTCGAGGCCGTTGGTGTGCAGCGACTGGGCGCCGCCCAGCACCGCCGACAGCGCCTGCAGCGCCGTGCGCACGATGTTGTTCATGGGCTGGGCCTTGGTCAGCGTCGCCGCCGCCGTCTGGCAATGGAAGCGCAGGCGCATGGACTCCGGCGTCGCCGCTCCGAACCGCTCCTTCATGAGGCGCGCCCACACGCGGCGGGCCGCCCGGAACTTCGCCACCTCCTCGAAGAAGTCGGCCTGGGCCACGAAGTAGAAGGCCAAGCGCGGCGCGAAGCGATCGACCGCCACCCCGCTCCTCGTCACCTCCTCCACGTAGGCGATGCCGTTGGCCATGGTGAAGGCGACTTCCTGCACGGAGGTCGCCCCCGCCTCGGAGATGTGGTAGCCGGAGATGTTGATCGGGTTGTAGCGCGCCAGGTGGTCGGCGGAATACACGATCATGTCGCGCACGAGCCGCATCGAGGAGCGGATCGGGAAGATCCACTCCTTCTGGGCCATGTACTCCTTCAGGATGTCGGCCTGGACGGTGCCCGACAGGCGGTTCAGGTCGTTGCCGCGGCTCCGGGCCAGCGCCACGTACATGGCGAGCAGGATCCAGGCGGTGGGGTTGATCGTCATCGACACCGAGATGCGCTCGAGGTCGACCCCCGCGAACAGAAGCTCCAGGTCGTCGAGCGTGTCGATGGCCACGCCCTCGCGCCCCACCTCGCCGAGCGAGCGGGGATCGTCGGAGTCGTAGCCCATCAGCGTGGGCATGTCGAAATCGACCGAGAGCCCCGTCTGTCCCTGCTCGATGAGATAGCGGAACCGCCGGTTGGTGTCCTCACCGGTGCCGAAGCCGGCGATCTGGCGCATCGTCCACTGGCGGCCCCGGTACATCGTCGGGTACGGGCCCCGCGTGAACGGGTACTGGCCCGGGAGGCCGATGGCCTCGAACGGCGTGCCGGCCACGTCCGCCGGCGTGTAGACCCGTTGCAGCGGCAGGCCCGACAGCGTGCGGTAGTCGGCCTGCGCCTCCGGCTGCCGGGCCAGGAAGTCGCGCAGCTCCCGCTCCTCCCACGCCGCGTGGCGGGCGCGGACACCCTCGATCGCCTCGGGATCAAACATGCCTGGCCTTCCTTCGCTGTCGATACAGGTCACGGTCGTCGATGACCCGTCGCGCCTTGAACTCCGTGCGCGGCAGCGTGCCCTCCGGCACCAGCTCCACGATGGGCGTGACGCCGAGCCGGGCGCGCAGCCGCTCTTTCATCGTGGCGGCCAGGCGCGCCCGGGCGGCGCCGTCGTCGACGCTGGTGGCGTGCTCGGCCCGCACCAGCAGCTCGTCCATCGCCTCCCGGCGCGAGACGATCACCCGGAACTCGCCGCCGAAGCCGGCGATGCCCCGCAGCGTGTCCTCGATCGCGCTCGGGTAGACGTTCTCGCCGCGCACGATGAACATGTCGTCGATCCGGCCATAGAGCCCGTGGGGCAGCCGCGGATAGGTGCGTCCACACGGGCAGGGCTCGTCCGTCCACCGGGCGACGTCCCCCGAGACGAGCCGGATCATCGGCTGGGAGGTCCGCTCCAGGTGCGTGTAGACCGGCGTCCCCTCGTCGCCGAAGGGCACCGGCTGCCAGGTGTCGGGGTCGCACACCTCGGTGTAGACGATGTCCTGCCACAGGTGCATGCCGGTCCGGTGACGGCACTCGGCGTTGGTCATCCAGGGCGTCATCTCCGCCATGCTGCCCATGTCGAGGCAGATGCCGCCGAACGTCGCCTCGATGAGCCGCTTGGTGGCGGGGATGCCGGCCCCCGGCTCGCCCGAGAAGAAGAGCGTGCGGAAGCCCAGGTCGCGGGGATCGATGCCCTCGCGCCGCGCCGTCTCGGCGAAGTGCAACGCGTAGGAGGGCGTGCCGTAGAACGCCGTCGGCCGGAGGTCGCGCGCCCATTGCACGGCCATGAGCGTCTGGCCCGGCAGCCCGGCGCCGAACGGGAACGCCGTGGCGCCGAGCCGCTGGCAGCCTTCCAGCGCGCCCCACGAGCCGAGATACAGGCTGAAGAACGAGGCGATGAGCACCGTGTCGTGCGGGCGGATGCCGGCGCCCCACAGGATCCGCGCGTGCGCCTCGCCGATGCGCGCCCAGTCGTCCCGTCCCACCCCGAACACGGTAGGCCGGCCGGTGGTGCCGCTGGTGCCGTGGATGCGCGCGATCTCGCCCGGCTCGACGCACAGGTAATCGCCGAACGGCGGATGGGCCGCCTGGGCGGCGCGCAGGTCCTCCTTGCGCACGACGGGGAAGCGGCGGAGGTCGGCCACGCTCGTCAGCGTCGCCGGCGACACGCCCGCCTGCTGCCAGTGGCGGCGGTAGAAGGGGCTGCGCTCCCACGCCCACGCCACCTGGGCGGCGAGCTTGGCGAAGATCAGGGCCTCGCGCTCGGCCGGCTCGGCGCACTCCCGCTCGGGCGCCCAGTGCTCGGCGCCGGCCGGCGGCCGCCAGCCGGGATCGTAGCGGGGCGGCCAGGCCGGGTTCACCCGCTCCTCGTGGCCGCCGCCGCGCGGACGCGGCTCACGACCTCGTCGGGCGGCGTGTCCTGCAGGACGACGTCGGCGGCGCCGGCGGCTCGGAGCGCCGGCACGTCCTCGTCGGGGATCACGCCGCCCACGACCAGCGCGGCGTCGGAGGTGGCCGCGCGCATCAGCTCCGCGATGCGCGGGATGAGCGTCATGTGGGCACCCGACAGCAGGCTGACGCCGATCACGTCGACGTCCTCCTGGACCGCCGCCGCCACCACCTCCTCCGGCGTGCGGTGCAGCCCCGTGTAGATCACGTCCATGCCGGCGTCCCGCAGGGCGCGGGCGACGATCTTCACGCCCCGGTCGTGGCCGTCGAGGCCGACCTTGGCGACGAGCACGCGGATCGGGGGCATCGCGAGCCGTATTGTACGGCGGATCGGCGCGCTCAGCGGGGCGGGGCGGTCACCTCCACGCGGCGTGACCGGGTGGGCGCCAGCCCCAGCTCGCGGCACCGCTTGCGCAGCGTGTTGCGGTTGAGCCCGAGCAGACGGGCGGCGCGCAGCTGGTTGCCGCCCGTCAGCCCGAGGGCGTGCACGAGCAACGGCCGTTCCATCAGCGCCATTGCCTCGCGGTAGAGCCGGGGCGACGAGCCGCCGGCACGCAGCGCGCCGACGATGGCCGGCACGGCCTCGGCGACGGTGCGCGCCCAGTCGTCCGCCGGCCGCGCCACGGGCACCATCTCAGTAGGTGAAGGCGATCCCGACGGACCCGATGATCTCGGTCCGGTCGCGGTCCTTGTTGACGTCACGGAGGGTGTCGCCCAGGTGCAGGACGTTGACCCCGGCCTTGAGCTGCCAGGCGCCGAACGACGCCGGGATGAACGCGAGCGGCACGGACAGGCCGACGCCGCCCTGGAAGTAGCCGAAGGTGCTGTCCTCCCCGGTCCCGAACTCGTAGTAGTCCGCGAGGCTGAGGCCGACCAGGAGCGGCAGCGTCAGCGTGACCGGGTACGGACTCGATGGATTGACGGTGTAGCTCGGCGTGATCCCGACTTGCATGTACACGCCCTTGTGGGCGCCCGCGTCGGCCTGGCCCTTGACCTCGAACGCGACGAGGACGCTGGGATTGAGCGCGAAGGGCCCCAGGAGCTTGCTGTCGTTGTAGCCGAGACTGAAGGCCAGCTCCTGCACGGTCCCGAAGAAGTCGTTCGGGCTCATGTAGGCGGTGTGGATGATGCCGGCGGAGACGTCCTCGAACATCGTCCAGCCGACCTTGGTGTAGAAGTCCGCCTCGTACCACACCTTGGGATCGGTGTTCGGCCCGTCCACGCCGGTGGGGCCGCCGTGCAGGCTGTTCCACAGCCCGAGCGTCAGCGCGAGGTTGCCGAAGGTCGGGACGCCGTCCCACAGCTTGAAGGTCACGTCGCCGTACGGCTGGATGATGTAGTCGCGCGTCTCCTGCACGATCCCGCGAAAGTAGTAGTCGGTCGGGAAATCGACGCCGGCGCTGAGCGCGATGCGCCCCGTGTTCGGGCCCTTCTCTTCCTGGGCGACCGCCCCGGTGGCCCAGGCTGTCGCCCCGGCGAGGGCGACCACGGCCACCGCCCGCCGCGCCCACCCGCCTCGCTGTCCTCGCATGGACGTCTCCTCCGTGTGACCGCTGGTGTTGTTCACCTCAGCGCGTCCGCTCGACGGCCGGCGCGCCGATGCGGGGCGCGCTCCCCGCCGCCGCCGGGGCGGCCGCCCCGCCCGCGAGATGGAACTCCGGGTAGGCGCTGATGCCGTGCTCGCCGACGTCCAGGCCGGCCTGCTCCTCGTCGGCCGGCACGCGGATGCCGATGACGGCCCTGAGCACGCCCCACGCGGCCGCCGAGGCCAGCACGACGAAGAGGCCGACGGCCAGGATGCCCACGATCTGCGCCGTCAGGAGCGCCATCCCCCCGCCGTACAGGAGACCGTTGCCGGTCGTGTTGGGCGAGAAGTGGTCCTGGGCGAACAAGCCAACGGCCAGGGTGCCAGGAAGGCGATCGACGCCACTGCGAACACGACGAAGTTCTTGGCCATGATCGTCACCGTGTTCTTGGCCCGGCAGAAACCCGACTCGACGGCGGCGAAGCCGAGGTTCATGAAGAAGACGAGGAAGGCGGCCACCATGACCCACATCGTGTCGATCGCCACCCTGGCGCCGCCGAGGCTGGCGGCGAGACCGGCCACGAGCGCCGGCACGAGAATGAGACGAGAGGTCAGTCGCACGGTCGTCATGTCGTCGCCTCCTCGCCGAGCTCCGGCGGTGTCGATGGCCGCTGGTCGCGGGCTGCGACGTCGTTGTCGCGCGTGACCGCCGGCGAGGGAGCAAGCGTCGTGCCCGCCCCGGGAAGACGCCCAGCGCAATCGTCGCGGGCACTTGACGCTGGCGGGCGGGTGCGGCGCACTGCCGCTCGAACGGGCAAGCCGGGCGCGGCTGCCCGTTCCGCGAGCAGGGCTCACCTGCCTGCGGCCACCTGGGCGTGTTTAGGGGCGCCCCACGTGATCCAGCGCGCGGGCCAGCAACTCGTACTTCGCCAGCGTGTCGGCCGCGCGCTCGTCCGGCCAGCCCCCGCGCTCGATCGCTTGCAGAAACTCGTCGAGCACGAGTGAAAACTGGCCCTCGTGGCCGGTCCCCGGAGGGTCGGGGATCTCGATCTCGAATCCACCCGGGACGGGGACCACGGCGAGGCCGGGGTATTCGGCCTCCCAGGCAGCCAGGGCACGACGCAGCGCGGCCTCCAGGCGCGAGCCATTCCCGCGCGGCTCCACGAAGAGCCGCCGCCGAAAGCCCGTCGGCGGCCCCTGCTCGATGCGCAGGCGCGACTCGGTGCCGGCGACGCTCGCGCTGTGCGCGTCGCCCCCGCCGGGAGGCTCCGTGAGATCCCAGCGCGTGGTGAGGTGAACGCCGACGCTCCCGAGCCGGAAGGCCAGCTCGGCGTTGCCGGCGTACGCGAGGACGTCGCCGTCGACGTCGGCGCGAACCTCGGGCGGAAAATCGGCCACGCCCGTCACGCGGGCGAAGAGCGCGCTCGGCACCGGCGTCGACCAGCGGCGCGCGGCCAGCAGCTCGGCGGCGCCGGGCGCCCCCAGCAACCGCTGCGCCTGATCCACGAGATGGGTGGGAATGTCGGCCAGCCCGTCACCCTGGACGCGGACGTCGAAGAACCACGGCGGACGGCGGAGTGGGGCGCCGTTCACCGACTTCTCCAGATGGTGCACGCTCGCGAGCCGGATGGCGGGCTCGCTGCCGGCGGCCGGGAATCCGCCGAAGATCTCCGGGTGACGCACCAGCCGCTCGGCGACGATCGAGGTGGGCGCGTGCCGTCCGGTCATCATCTCCATGACTCGCGCCCCGCCGCTCAGCACGTGGCGGACGTCGCCCAGGGCCGCGGCGGTCGTGATCCACGGCTTGTCGGCCAGGACGTGGAGCCCGGCGTCGTGGAGCCGGCGGATGAGCGCCATCTTGCGGTCGTTCCGGCCCGCGAGGATCACGACGTCGCCGGGCCGCTCGCCGAGAAGGCGCCCGGGCGGATCGTCGCCGGCGCGCACCGACGCCCGCCACCGCGTCGGGCGCTGGGGCCGCCGGTTGAAGGCCTCGACCAGGCCCAGGAACTCGGCGACCTCCCGGCCGTCGCGCGCGTCCCCGGGCTCCGCCCCGGCATACACGACGATCTCGTCGTCGACGCGCGGATGGCGCTCGCGCAGCGTCAGCGCCGCGTGGAAGTGTCCGGGCTCGAGAAAGACGAGCGTGTGCATCGGCCGGCGCCCAGTCTAGCGCGCCCGGCCGGTCGCGTGACCGGACACGCGCGGCGGTGGTAACGTACGGGCCCGGAGGAACAGCCATGGCGCGCCAGGTCAAGGTCGCGGCGGCTCAGATGGGGCCGATCAACGAGGGGACCGGCCGGGACGAGGTCGTCGACCGGATGCTGGCCCTGCTGGAGCAGGCCATCGTCGAGCGCGTCGAGATCGTCGCCTACCCGGAGATGGCGCTGACGACGTACTTCCCCAAGCGCATCCGGGACGATTACGACCAGTTCTTCGAGACGGAGGTCCCGCCCAAGGCGCTGGAGCCGCTGCTGCGGCGGGCGCGGCAGGCGGGCGTCGCGGTGCACGTCGGCTTCTGCGAGAAGGATGGCGGGCGCCACTTCAACACCGCGCTGCTGACCGACGAGTCGGGCGCGCTGGCCGGCACCTACCGCAAGATCCACCTGCCCGGCCGGCCGTCGCCCGACGGCTTCGCCCAGGTCTACGAGGTGCGCTACTTCGAGACCGGCGATACCGGCTATCGCGTGTTCCCGACCCGCAAGGCCAAGGTCGGCATCGCGATCTGCCAGGACCGGCGCTACCCGGAGACCTACCGGTGCCTCGGGCTGCAGGGCGCCGAGATCGTCCTCATCGGCTACAACACGCCGCTGTCGCCGCTGGCCCTGGACCAGAACGAGCTGGTCCTGCGCGCGGGCGCGTACGAGAACAGCCTGTTCGTGGTCGGCGTGGCCAAGGCCGGCGTGGAGGACGGCCTGGAGCTGATCGGCGGCTCGTGCATCGTCGGCCCGCTCGGCCAGGTGCTGGCGAAGGCCGCCACCACCGGCGACGAGCTGGTGGCGGCGCGCATCGATCTCGACTGGATGACGCCAGCCCGCAAGCGCTGGGACTTCTTCAGCCGCCGCCACCCGCAGCACTACGGGCTCATCACCCAGCCGGTCCGCAAGCCATGACGGCGCCGGCGCTCGACCTCGTCGTCAGCGGGGGCCGGGTCGTCACGTCCACCGACGTCCTCGACGCCGCCGTCGGCATCCGCGGCGGCCGCATCGTCGCGGTGGCGCCGCCGGCGGACCTGCCGCCGGCGGCGCGCACGATCGACGCCTCCGGCAAGCTGGTCTTCCCCGGCGCCATCGACTGCCACGTCCACCTGGGACCCGAGTACGACGACTGGCGCGGCGGCCCGGTGGCCGCCGCCCACGCCGGCCTCACCACGCTGCTCGGCTTCGTGATGGCCGACGAGGGCGCGCGCGAGCCGCTGCCCAAGGCCGTCCACCGGCTGCGCGAGGAGACCCCGGCGATGTCGGTGCTCGACTTCGGCTTCCACTTCATCCTGGGCAACCAGCCGTGGATCCTCGACGGCATCCCGGAGGCGATCGGGCTCGGCGTCAGCTCGTTCAAGCTGTTCATGACCTACAAGAAGCGCAAGACCCGCATGTGCTCCGACGAGATGATCGCCGGCGCCATGGACCTGATCGCCGCCCACGGCGGGCTCTGCCAGCTGCACTGCGAGAACGGCGACGTCATCGCCTGGCTGGAGGACCGCGCGCTGGCCGCCGGCTGCGTGCACCCGCGCGACTTCCCCGCCACCTGCCCCGACTGGACGGAGGAAGAGGCGATCAACCGCGCCGTCCTCATCGGGCGCATGACGAAATGCCCCGTCTACGTCGTGCATCTGTCCACCCGCCTGGGGCTCGAGCGCATCAAGCAGGCGCAGGCGCTCGGACAGGCGGTGTACACGGAGACGTGCCCGCAGTACCTGCTGCTCACGGAAGACGAGATGGAGCGGTGGGGGCCGCTGGCCAAGATCGGCCCGCCGCTGCGCCCGGCCCACGGGCCGGACCGCGAGGCGCTGTGGGGCGGCCTGGCCCAGGGCTCGATCGCCGCGGTCGCCAGCGACCACTCGCCGCGCGCCAGGGCGCTCAAGGAGCCCGGCTGGAAGAACATCTTCCAGGACGATCGCGGCAACGTGATCCCGTTCGGCAGCCCCGGCCTGGAGACGCTGGTCCCGCTCGTCTACTCCGAGGGCGTCGTGGCGCGCGGCTTTCCGCTCACGTGGATGGCCCGGGTGCTCGCCGAGAATCCCGCGCGCATGTTCGGCCTGCACCCGCGCAAGGGCGCCATCCGGCCCGGCGCCGACGCCGACCTCCTCATCTGGGACCCCGACGCCGAGGGCGAGATCCGCGTCGCCGATCACCGCGGCATGGCCGGCTGGACGCTGTACGAGGGCCGGAAGACCAGGGGCAGGCCATGGATGACGCTGCTCCGCGGCGAAGTGCTGCTCGACCGCGGCCAGCTCCGCCAGCAGCCCGGCTTCGGCCGCTTCCTGCACCGCGGCGCGCCGCTCCCGCCGCTGGCCATCCCCGTGCGCTGACCATCAGGGCTTCAGCGCGACGAAGTGCACCACCATCGGGTCCGGGGGCGGCGGCCCCGGGCGCCCGAGCAGCGCGCGAAGCCCGACATCCGGGCGCGACCACCACGGGTACGGCGTGTTGATGCGCCCCGGCTCGACCACGAAGCCGGTGGCGCGGACGAGGTCGACCCACGCCCCTGCGCGACGCTGAAGGTGCAGCGCGTGCCGGAACAGCAGCCGGACCCGGCGCGAGGCGGTGAAGGGCATGCACGACTCCGCCACGAGCAGCGGCCCGCCCGGCCGGAGCACGCGGTAGAGCTCGCCGGCCACCGCCCGCGGATCGGCGACGTGGTGCAGCGTCTGGTGGCAAAGGATCGCGTCGACCGACTCGTCCCGGAGGTCGAGCCGCTCGGCGTCGGCCACGGCCAGATCGACCGGGCACCGGCAGCGCGGTAGGGCCTGTCGCGCCGCCCGGGCCAGCAACGCCGCATCGAGGTCGCGGGCGACGAGCCGAACCGGCGCGAAGGCATCGTCCAGCAGCGGCAGGGCGCCGCCCACGCCGCACCCCACGTCGAGAACGACGGGCCGCGGGACGCGCCGGTCGCCGCCGAGCAGTCGCACGAGGTCGACCACGGTGTCGCGGACGACGTAGTCGGTCCACACCCAGCTCGAGATGAACCACGTCCCGAAGCGTGTCTCCGGACACGCATGGCCCTCGCCCCCGCCGGGCGAGCGAGCGGCCGCGGCGCGGGGTTCGTGGTGCCGGCCACGCATCTCAGGCTTCCGGAGCGGCGGGCTTGCGGGCCGTGTACTCGGCGAAGATGCCGTGCACGAGGTGGCGCCGGGCGTCGCCGAAACCGGTCGCCGCCAGGTTCTGGAGCACCGCGGCGGGAGGCACGGCGAGGTCGACCGTGTGCCAGAAGTATCGCCACAGCTCGCGCGTGACCGGCCGTGCCCCGACCAGCCCGGCCACGAGGGGAACGACACGGCCGATGTACATGCCCAGCGCCTGCCGCAGGATCGCCGCGGCGGGCGCGCTGACCTCCAGGATGCAGACGATGCCGCCGGGCCGGAGAACGCGGAGCATCTCGGCGAAGGCGGCGGGCTGGTCGAGGTGGCGCAGGGCGTAGCCGAGGCTGACGAAGTCGAAGCGGGCGGCCCGCACCGGCAAGGCCTCGCCGAGTCCCTGGACGAGGCCGACCGGCAGCGTGGCCGCGGCGCGCGCCAGCATCCCCGCGCTGGCGTCGACGCCGGTCACCCCGCCCCCCGGCCCGACGATGCGCAACGCCTCCCGGGCGACGAGGCCGGTGCCGATCGCGATGTCGAGCACCCGCATGCCCCGGGCCAGGCCCGAGCGGACGAGGGCGGCGCGTCGGTACCCGGTGCCGCAGCCCAGCGCCATCAGGGACGCCACCCGGTCGTAATCGGACGCCGCGCCGTCGAACAGCCGGCGCACCGCGCTGGCCCGTGCCTGGTCGGCGTCGAGCACGGCCGGACCGGCTAGACGGTCCACTCGCTGAAGAGCTTGCGCCTGAACGCGGCCAGCTCCTCGGCCATCGGCGGGCCGTCGCCCCGGCGAGCGAGCTCGGCGAACTTCTCGTCCATGCGGGTCAGGCGCCCGGCGATGACGTCGGCGAGCGTGGCGACGACCTTGTAGGCGGCCAGGTTCTCGCTCTGGAGCAGCCGCTCGAACTGGGAGCGCGTGAGGAGCCGGAACTCGCAGGCCGTGCGGGCGCGGACGGTCGCCGAGTGCGGCCGCTCGGTGATGAGGCTCATCTCGCCCACCACCGTCGGCGCCTCCACGGTGGAGATGATCACGTCGTCCTGCCCGGCGTCGTGCTTGACGATGTCGGCCGTCCCCTCCAGCAGCACGAGCAGGCCGTGGCCGCGCTCGCCCTCGCGCATGACGACCGTGCCGGGCTCGGCGGTCACCGGCACCATCGCCTTGACGATCTGGTCGGTCTGCTCGTGCGTGAGGCCCCGGCACAGCACGCCCCGCACGATCCGCGCCGCCTCCGAGGCCGTCACGCGGCGATTCTACGGCAGCCGCGCTGTCGCGCGAAACCCCCTATCCCGCACGAGTGTCCCGAGTCAGAAGTTCGCCGGCCGCCGGAGCGACGTGGGCGAGGGGCCCATGGGGTGGGTCCGCGGCACCACGAGGCTGGAGTCCGCCTCGCAGCCGCCACGGCTGGGCTCCATCAGGCTGGGGGGCGCACGGCGACGGGCGGCAGGAACGGGTCCGCGGACCCACCCCATGGGCCCCTCGCCCACGTCGGGACTGCGCGCGGATCTCTGACTCAGGACACCAGTGTCGAATGTCCATTGCGCGAGGACGGGCGCTGGCGGCGGGGTGCGTGGGCGCCGGCGCTCTCACGCGGTTGGCGCCCGTTCGTGAAGTCCGGGCTATCCGCTATCCGCCGCGGGTTTCCGCGCCAGCGCACGGTCCGTTCGGCCGCGACAGGGCGGCGATGATGAGATCGGCCGACGCGACGTTGGTCGCCAGCGGCACGTTGTGCACGTTGCAGACGCGCAGCAGGGCGCGGATGTCGGGGTCGTGCGGCTGCGCCGTCAGCGGATCGACGAAGAAGAACACGCCCTCCACGGCCCCCGTGGCCACCCGGGCGGCGATCTGGGCGTCCCCACCCTCCGGCCCTCCGAGCAGCGGCTCGACCTCGAGGCCGACTTTCTCCCGCATGAGCCGGGCCGTCTGCCGCGTCGCCATCAGCGTGAACTGCGCAAGCGTGTCCCGGTTGAAGGTCGCCCAGGCGACGAGATCAACCTTGCGGTTGTCGTGCGCGATGAGGGCCAGGCTCCGCATTCGATTCCTCCCCTTCTGCCAGGTGAGCGCGCGCGACCGCTCCACAAACGAAAAGCGCCGCGGGCCACTTCGATATGACCCCAGCGCCTTTGCCAGCGGACGACGCCGTCGCGACGTTTCAGTTGCAGCCCACGTGCCACGCAGCGTCATCGCTCGGAGCGGAGGACATTCTCGCCATCTTCACGGGAGCTTGCGGGCGTCGACCGGGGAAGCGGGCGCGACACCCGACCGCCTACGTGAATGGCACTGTGGTATCCGGCTGACTGCTGGGGAGGCAGAGAGAACAGTCGGCGGGGTCCGCTGACGCCCTTACGGCCCGCCGCTCACGAGGCGGGGCAGGATCTCGCCGATCGCCCCCCGCAAGACCGCGTCGGCGAGCGTGTCCATGTCCGTGGGCTCGGCGTTCAGGATGACCACGCGCGCGCCCGCCTCCTTGGCGACGGGCACCACGCCGGCCACCGGCCACACCGAGAGCTTGGTGCCGATGGCCAGCATGAGGTCGCAGTGTCGGGCGGCGCGATCGGCCCGCGCGATGTCCTCGGCGACGAGGCCCTGGCCGAACGAGATCGTGGCCGATTTCAGGATGCCGCCGCACGTCCGGCACGGCGGATCGTCCTCGCCCGCTCGCACGCGCGCGAGCGCGCGTTCCATGGGCGCGCGCTCGCCGCACGCCAGGCACGTGACCTCGCGCCAGGTGCCGTGCACCTCGACCACGCGCTCGCGGGTGGAGCCCGCCGTCTGGTGCAGGCCGTCGACGTTCTGGGTGATGAGCGTGTCGAGCTTGCCGCGGCGCTCCAGCGCGACCAGGGCCAGGTGCCCGGCGTTGGGCCGGGCGCTCCAGGCCGGCGACTCCAGCCGCGCGCGCCAGGCGCGCTTGCGGACCTCGGGATCGGCGACGTAGTGCTGGATCGTCGCCTGCTTCTCGGCCTCGGGGTTCTTCGTCCAGACGCCCTGCGGCCCCCGGAAGTCCGGGATGCCGGACTCCGTGGAGATCCCCGCGCCGGTCAGCGCCACCACCCGCCGGGCGGCGTCGATCCAGCCCCGCACGACCGCCAGCTGCCGCTCGAGATCCTCGGCCATCGCTCGAATACTTTAACGGCTCGCGCCTCCCGCATAAACTCGGTACGTGAAGCCCGCCCTGCCGGAGGCCCTGCCCGACGATCCGCTCACCTTGCTCCAGGCGTGGCTGGCCGAGGCCGCGGCCGCCAGCCGCACCTCGGCCGCGATGACGCTGGCGACCGTGACCCCCGACGGCCGCCCGGCCGCCCGCATGGTGATCTGCCGGGGCCTGGACGTCCACGAAGGCTGGCTGGTCTTCTACACCGACCGCGAGAGCGACAAGGGCCGGGACCTCGCCGCCACCCCGCGCGCGGCGCTCGTGTTTCACTGGGACGCCTTCGAGCGCCAGGCGCGGATCGATGGCCCGGTGACGCTGGCGCCCGACGCCGACTCCGATCGCTACTGGGCGACCCGGCCGCCCGACGCGCGCGTGGCGGCCACCGCGAGCCGGCAGAGTCAGCCCATCGCCTCGCGCGCCGAGCTGCTCGCCCGGGTCGAGTCGGCACGGGGCGGCGGAGAGATGCCGCGGCCGCCACGGTGGGGCGGCTATCGGGTCTGGGCCGCGCGCGTGGAGCTGTGGGTGGGACAGCCGGCGCGCGTGCACGATCGGGCCCGCTGGACCCGCGCGCTGGCGCCGGCGGGGGCCGGGTACGCCGGCGGCCCGTGGCGCGCGACGCGCCTGATGCCGTGACACCGCTGGGCATCGCCGAGCGCGTGCCGCTGGCGCCGTTCACCACGCTCGGTGTGGGCGGGCCCGCCCGCTGGTTCGTGCGGGCGGCGGACGAGGCGACGGTGCTCGCGGCCCTGGCGTGGGCGCGCGGGCGCGGGATCGCGCTGCGCGTGCTGGGCGGCGGCTCCAACCTGGTGGTCACCGACGCCGGCGTCGACGCGCTGGTGGTGCAGGTGGCGCTCCGGGGCGTGACGGCGCGCGAGGTGGCCGGCGCCGTCGAGCTGACGGCCGCCGCCGGCGAGCCGTGGGACGCCCTCGTCGGCACGACGGTGGAGCGCGGCTGGGCCGGCCTCGAGTGCCTGAGCGGGATCCCGGGGCTGGTCGGCGCCACCCCGATCCAGAACGTCGGCGCCTACGGCCAGGAGGTGAGCGACACCGTGACCGCCGTGCGCGCCCTCGACACGGAGCGGGGCGAGGTCGCCACCCTGCCCGCGGCCGGCTGCGGCTTCGCGTACCGCGACAGCATGTTCAAGCGCGAGCCGGCGGGACGCTGGGTCGTGCTGGCGGTCACGTATCGGTTGCGGCCGGGAGCGCCGCCCACGCTCGCCTATGCCGACGTCGCCCGCCACCTGTCGGAGCGCGGCGTGCCGCGCCCGGCGCTGGCCGACGCGCGGGCGGCGGTGCTGGCCATTCGCCGCGGCAAGTCGATGGTGCTCGACGACCCGCGCGATCCCAACCGCCGCTCGTGCGGCTCGTTCTTCTTGAACCCCATCCTCGACGCCGGCCAGGCCGCCGCGGTGACCGTGCGGGCCGCCGATCCCGCCATGCCGCGCTGGCCGCAGCCGGACGGGCGGGTGAAGCTCTCGGCGGCCTGGCTCATCGAGCGCGCCGGGTTCGCGCGCGGCGAGCGGCAGGGGGCGGTCG
This sequence comes from Candidatus Methylomirabilota bacterium, assembly GCA_036397135.1. Lineage (GTDB taxonomy): Bacteria > Methylomirabilota > Methylomirabilia > Rokubacteriales > CSP1-6 > AR5. The sequence continues at coordinate 4,454 of DASWJN010000022.1, read as the reverse complement.
GCCTCTCCACCCGCCACACGCTGGCGCTCGTCGCCCACGACGGCGCGTGCGCGGGCGACGTCCTGGCCTTCGCGCGGCAGGTGCAGGCCGCCGTCGAGGCTCGCTTCGGCGTCCGGCTGACGCCGGAACCGGTGTTCTGGGGCGACGTCCAATGACTCTCGTGGAATCCGGTGACGCCGGGGGCGGGGCACGGGGGCCCTGGGCGCGCCACGGATGGCTCGCCGGTCGCCGTACGCTCGCTCCGGGCTCGGCGAGCGCGAGCCCCCCATCCCCCTAAAGGGGGCTGGCCCGGAGTGAGTCGAATCGCCGATCGCGCGCTCGCCGACCCCTGCGCTCGCAACGGCGACGACGGCTCGCCATCGACGTGGCGCGCCCAGGGCCCCCGTGCCCCGCCCCCGGCGTCACCACGTTTCACGAGATTCATTAGCCGTCGGCCTCGACGGTATGGCGGTTGCTACGCCAGCCCTCGATGGCCACCGAGCACGATCCCCCGCCCAACCGGGCAGAGCTGCTTCGCCGCCACGTGACGCGGACGACGAAGCACGGGACGAGCCTGATCGCCGATCTCCAGGCGCTCGCCGAGGCCTTCGAGCTGCTGCTGCCGGAGCTGGCCGACGCCACCGCGAGCGAGCGCTGGGTCGAGGTCGCGCGCATGACCGGCCTCGATCCGGCGATGCCCGCGCACCTGGCCGATCTCGTGGAGACCCTGGCCGATGTGCTGGCCGGCCTGCGATCGGACGACGGCGGCGCCGCCTGGTTGCATCACCAGCGCGCGCGCCTCGACGCCGGCGAGGACGCGGCTTGAGCGAGCGGCCCTGACTCCCGCTTGCCTCCTGCGCCACCCCGTGGTTGCATGTGGCGGGACTGACACCGCCAGCCGGGAGGACCCCCATGGGAGAGATGCTCACGCTGACCGCCGAAGACGGCCACCGCCTGTCCGCCTACCGCGCCACGCCGGCCGGCACGCCCCGGGGCGCGCTGGTCGTGATCCAGGAGATCTTCGGCGTCAACTCGCACATCAAGAAGGTCACCGACGGCTTCGCCGCCGACGGGTACGTGGCCATCGCCCCGGCGCTGTTCGACCGGGTGGAGCGCGACTTCGAGACGGGCTACGCGCCCGCCGACATCGAGCGCGGCCGCATGGTGCGCGGCAAGCTGCAGATCGAGGACGCCATCCGCGACGTGACGGCCGCGGTGAACGAGGCGCGGAAGACCGGTCTCAAGGTCGGCGTCGTCGGCTACTGCTTCGGCGGCACCGTGGCCTGGCTGGCGGCCACCCGGATCCCCGGCGTCGCCGCCGCCTCGTCGTTCTACGGCGGCGGCGTGGCCGACGCGGCCGGCGAGCAGCCGAAGTGTCCGGTGATCTTCCACTTCGGGGAGACGGACGCCTCGATCCCCCAGGAGCACTGGGACCGCATCAAGGCCCAGCATCCCAGGATCCCGATGCACATTTATCCGGCCGGCCACGGTTTCAGCTGCGACGAGCGCGGCTCCTATCACGAGCCCAGCGCCCGCCAGGCCCGCCAGCGCACCATCGACTTCTTCCGCCAGCACGTCGGCTGACGTGCTCGGCGCGTCGCCGCGACGCAAAGAAGACGTCCGGCTCCTGACGGGAGCCGGGCGCTTCGCGGACGACATCGTCCGCGCGGGCGCCGCGCACATGGGCATCGTGCGCAGCGTCCACGCCCACGCGCGCATCCGGTCGATCGACCTCGCGCGGGCGCGCACGCGGCCGGGCGTGCTGGCGGCGTGGAGCGCCGGCGACCTGCCCGGCCTCGCGCGCACGCTGCCCGCCGCCTGGGGCGGCACCCACAAGGGCCGGCCGTTCGCGATTCCGATCCTGGCCGCCGGCCGCGTGCGCTACGTGGGCGAGCCCATCGCGCTCGTCGTCGCCGAGGACGCCTATCGGCTCGGCGACGCGCTCGACGCGGTGGCGGTGGACTACGAGCCGCTGCCGCCGCTGGCCAGCATCGAGACGGCGACCGCCTCGCCGACGCGCGTGCACGACGACTGGCCGGACAACACGACGCTGCCGGTCGGGGCGAAGGTCGGCGATGCCGAGGCGGCGTTCGCGCGCGCCGAGGTCGTCGTGGGCGGGCGCTTCCGCCACGCGCGGCTGGCCGCGGTCCCGATCGAGCCGCGCGGCGCCATCGCCTGGCCCGATCGGCAGACCGACAGTCTCACCATCTGGGCGTCGATCCAGAATCCTTACCGGCTGCGCGACGCGATCGCCACGGCGCTGGGGCGGCCCGCCGAGTCGGTGCGAGTGCTCGTGCCCGACGTCGGCGGCGGCTTCGGGCCCAAGGGCGACGTCTACCCCGACGAGATCCTGGTGGCCGCCGCCGCGCTGCGGCTGGGACGGCCGGTGAAGTGGCTCGAGGGCCGCCGCGAGGATTTCATGGCGCTGGGTCACGATCGCGAGCAGGTGCACGATGCGCGGATCGGCCTCACGCGTGACGGGCGCATCGTCGCGCTGGAGACCTCCTTCCGGGCCGACGTCGGCGCCTATCCCGCGCAGGGCGACGGACTCACCGCCAACACGGTGAACCACCTGCCCGGCCCCTATCGGGTCCCCGCCTACCGCGGCAGCGGCCACAGCGTGGTGACGACGAAGACGCTCAACGCGGCGTACCGCGCGGCGGGCCGGCCGGAGGCGGTGTTCGTGATGGAGCGGTTGATGGACCTGGCCGCGCGCCGGCTCGGCCTCGATCCGGCCGAGCTGCGGCGCCGCAACCTCGTGCGGCGCGACGAGATGCCCTACCGGCCCGGCCTCACCTACAAGGACGGCGTGCCCGTCACCTACGACCCCGGCGACTTCCCCGCCGCCTTCGAGCGCGCGCTGGCGCTGCTCGATTACGACGGCTGGCGGCGCCGCCAGAAGGCGCAGGCGGCGAGCGCGCGCCGCATCGGCGTCGGGGTGGCCTGCTACGCCCAGGGCACCGGCCTCGGGCCCTACGAGGGCGCCACCGTCCGCGTCGATCCCAGCGGCAAGGTCTACGTCTTCATCGGCGTCGCCGCGCAGGGCCAGGGCCACGCCACCACGCTGGCCCAGGTGGCGGCGGCCGAGCTGGGCGCGGCCTACGACGACGTGATCGTGACGGCGGGCGACACCGAACGGTTCCCGATCGGCATGGGCACCGGCGGCAGCCGCGTCATGGCCAACGCCGGACCCGCTGTCGCGAGCGCCGCGCGCGAGGTGCGGAGCAAGGCGGCGCGCGTCGCCGCCGAGCTGCTCGAGTGCGCGACCGACGACGTGCGGATCGAGGCCGGCCGCGCGTTCGTCGTCGGCCTGCCCGACCGCGCGCTGCCGCTGGGCCGGCTGGCCCACGTGGCGATGAAGTCCAGGGCGCTGCGCGGCACCGGGGACCCCACCCTGAACGCGTGTACCTACTTCTACCCGGACACCGTCACCTGGGCCTTCGGCGTGCAGGCCGCCGCCGTCGACGTGGACGTGGACACCGGCGCCACCCGGCTGCTCGCGTACGCGATCGTCCACGATCCCGGCCGCGCCATCAACCCCGCGATCGTCGAGGGCCAGCTGCAGGGCGGAGCCGTGCAAGGGATCGGCGCGGGGCTGCTCGAGGAAGTGGTCTACGACCGCGAGGGCCAGCTGCTCACCGGCAGCCTGATGGACTACGCGATCCCGCGGGCCGACGTGGTGCCGCCGCTGCCGGTGGCCCTCGACGAGCACCGCTCGGTGATCAACCCGCTGGGCGTCAAGGGCGTCGGCGAGAGCGGGGCGATCGGGGGCGCCGCCGCCATCGCCAACGCGATCGAGGACGCGGTGGCCGACCTCGGCGTGACGATCCAGGAGGTTCCCTGCACGCCGGCCCGGCTGTGGACGTTGCTGGCGGCGGCGCACCCGGCGGCCGGCGGGTCGCGGGCACCGGGCTTGCTCTGAATGGCGACCATGCTCGTCGACACGGGAGGTGCCGAGGCAGCCCCGCGACCGGCGCTGAGCCTGCACGACGCCATCGGCCTCATCGTGGGCACGATCGTCGGCGTCGGGATCTTCCGCACCCCCTCGTTGGTGGCCGAGCACGCCGGCAGCGCCAGCGTCGCCCTGCTGGCGTGGCTGGCCGGCGGCGTGGTGTCGCTGCTCGGCGCGCTCTGCTACGCGGAGCTGGCCTCCGCCTATCCGAACAGCGGCGGCGACTATCACTACCTGGCCCGCGCCTTCGGCCGGCGGCTGGGGTTCCTCTTCGCGTGGGCGCGGCTGAGCGTCATCCAGACGGGCGCGATCGCGCTGCTCGCGTTCGTGCTCGGCGATTACGCGGCGGGCCTGTTCCCGCTCAGCCCGTGGGCGTCGCCGCTCTATGCGGGGCTGATCGTCGTCGTCCTCACGGCGACCAACGTCGCCGGCGTCCGCCAGGGCGCCGCCACCCAGAACGTGCTCACCGCCCTGCAGGTCGGCGGCATCCTGTTCATCGCCCTGGCGGGTCTGGCGGCGCCGG
>DASWJN010000021.1:0-20419 GCA_036397135.1 Candidatus Methylomirabilota bacterium | reverse complement strand
GACCAGCGCCTCGCACTGCTCCAGGAAGCCGGGCAGCCGCGCGGTCTTGTAGGGGTCGGGCATCGCCAGCCTCGCCAGCGCCGTCTTGTCCTCGTGCAGCACGTGCTGGTCGATCGACGGCACGACATAATCGGAGAACTTCACCCGGCATCCGAACGCCTCGGCCTCCTTGGCCAGATCGTTGTAGGCCAGCACCACATCCGGCTCGTAGCGTTCGTAGTAGTTCATCATCGCGGTGATCGCGCGCGCCGGGTCGGTGCAGTACTCCTCGATCGACAGCCCGTCGAGCGTGCCGGCGAACGAGGCGACGATGGGGTAGACGGGCACCCGGTCGGCGAACGAGCGCTTGTAGGCGGCCACCACCCGGTCGCGATTGGAGTAGGACGCCAGCCCCTTCTCGGTGTCCCAGAGACGGTTGGCCTCCATGTACCTGGGCGGCAGCTTCGCCTCGTACTCCATGAACTGCGTGATCGGGTACCGGATGCCGCCGGCGTGGGTGCCGCGCAGACCGTCGACAATCTCCTCCATCTGGCTCCACGGGATGGTGAACGCCATCTCGTGGTCCTGGGTCTGGCCGAAGATGCGATCGCCCGAGCAGGGCAGGATGACCTGCGGCCGGTCGGTGCGCATCGTGGTCACGATGATCTCGGAGCAGTCGATGCGGCCGCCGAACGCGGAGGTCAGCTTGCCGCCGCTCTTCCACAGCGCGGCCTGGGTCAGCCGCATCACCTGGGCGGGGTTGGCGTAGATGCAGACCAGGTGCGGCTCGAACGTCGCCCGGTCGAGCGGCGCCACCAGCAGCGCGTAGTACTCGCCCGACCGGAAGCGGTCCACGGCCGCCTCCGAGCGCTGGCCGGCGGCTTTGGTCTCGGTGTACATCCCCTCGCACAGGGTGCCGGAGGCGTGCAGGTGGGTCGGCTTCTCGAAGCCGAGGGCGGCGATGCCGAGCGAGCAGATGTGGTCCTCGCGGGTCAGGGCGATCATCCAGCCGTACCGGCGGGCCATGTCGATGACCTGGCAGTTCATCGACAGCTTCTTGAAGTCCCGCGCGGGCCGGCGCGCCCGGTCGGGGATCGGCTCGCCCGCCTTCAGCATCCGGATCGCCACCGGAAACGTCTGCGGCCGGATGTACGTCTGCAGCTCCCGGTCCGCGGCCTTGACGTCGATCATGGCTGTCCTCCGCCACAGAGCGTACTACGCCCGTATGAAACCCCGCAATCCGCTGCATACCGCACACGCGCCCACTGCCCGGGTCGATCCTCGTCGCGTCATTGCCGAGCGCACGGGCGGAGGCTGCCGGGGCCGGGGGAGGGTCTGACGAACCCGTTTCCCGCCGCGCACCCGGGCCTCAACGATCGAAGGCATCGCGCAGCGCGCTCTGCAATCCGGCCTCGTGGTTCGCAGACCCTCCCCCGGTCACCGTCGACGCCGACCGCCGCCAGCTCCAGCTCCGCCTGCTCGCCCGCGATTAACCCCGCGTCCTCCCCGCCGGCGGGAGTAGAATACCGCCCAGTTTCAGCGCCAACGGGGGAGGCAGCATGATCAACGCTCCGACGGCCAGTCACAGCCTGACGGTCCGCCTGACGATCACCAACAAGCCCGGCATGCTCGGCAAGGTCACCTCGGCCATCGGCAAGGGCGGCGGCGACATCGGGGCCATCGACCTCGTCGAGGTCGGCAGGACCACCATCACCCGCGACATCACCTTCAAGGCCGGCGGCGAGCGCCACGGCCAGCAGGTGGTCGAGCGCCTGCGCGGCCTCGAGGGCGTCGAGGTCGTCAACGTCTCCGACCGCACCTTCCTCATGCACCTGGGCGGCAAGATCGAGGTGCGCGGCAAGATGCCGGTCAAGACACGCGACGACCTCTCGATGGCCTACACCCCCGGCGTGGCCCGGATCTGCATGGCCATCCACCACGACCCCGAGAAGGCCTACACGCTCACCATCAAGCAGAACACGGTGGCGGTCGTCACCGACGGCTCCGCCGTGCTGGGCCTCGGCGACATCGGCCCCAGCGGCGCCCAGCCCGTCATGGAGGGCAAGGCGCTCATCTTCAAGGAGTTCGCCGGCGTCGACGCGTTCCCGATCTGCCTGGCCACCAAGGACGTCGACGAGATCGTGCTGATCGTCAAGGCGCTGGCGCCGGTGTTCGGCGGCATCAACCTCGAGGACATCTCGGCCCCCCGGTGCTTCGAGATCGAGGAGCGGTTGCAGCGCGACCTCGATATTCCCGTGTTCCACGACGACCAGCACGGCACCGCGGTGGTGGTGCTGGCCGCGCTCCTGAACGCGCTCAAGCTGGTGAAGAAGAGGATGGCGGACGCGCGCATCGTCTTCACCGGCGCCGGCGCCTCCGGCATCGCGACCGCCAAGCTGCTGATGAAGGCCGGCGCCCGGCACATCATCGGCTGCGACCGGGCGGGCGCCATCTACAAGGGCCGCAAGGAGAACATGAACTCGATGAAGGAGTGGTTCGCCGAGCACACCAATCCCCGGCGGATCACGGGCTCGGCCGGCGACGCCCTGGTGGGCGCCGACATCTTCATCGGGCTGTCGGGGCCCGGCGTGGTGTCGGTGAAGGACATCAAGGCGATGAACAAGGATGCCATCGTGTTCGCCATGGCGAATCCGATTCCCGAGATCCTTCCGGAGGAAGCGGGGTCGTACGTGCGGGTCATGGCCACCGGCCGCTCGGATTATCCGAACCAGATCAACAACTCCTGCGGCTTCCCGGGCATCTTCCGCGGCCTGCTCGACGTCCGGGCCCGCCGGGTGAACGACGAGATGAAGCTGGCGGCCGCCCACGCGATCGCCGGCATCGTGGGCAAGGGGGAGCTGAGCGAGGAGTACATCACGCCGTCGATGTTCGACCCGCGGCTGGTGCCGGCGGTGTCGGCGGCGGTCGCCGAGGCGGCGGTCCGGACCGGGGTGGCGCGCAAGAAGCCGAAGAGCCGGCCGGCCTGACGCGGTCGCCGTCGGCGATGAACCGCCGTCGCGACGGAGCGGGGCGGGTCAAGGACCTGCTGGCGGTGTGCTTCGTGCTGTTCGCGGCGCTCCTCGTCTGGCCGCTGCTCACGATCGCCAACCGGCCGGCGCTCATCGCGGGCGTGCCCGCCCTCGTGCTCTACCTGTTCGGCATGTGGGCGGTCATCGTGGGCGTGCTGGTGTGGGCGGTGTGACCGCGCAGACCTCCCTGGCCGGCATCCTCCTCGCCTATCTGGTCTTCCTCTTCGTCATCGCCGCGCTCGCCGAGCGCTTCGGCCGCCGGCTGCGGGTGGCCCGCCTTCGCACGGCGACCTACGTCCTGGCCGTCTCCGTCTACTGCACCGCGTGGACGTTCTACGGCTCGGTGGGGCTGGCGGCCAACCGGGGCCTGGAGTTCCTCACGATCTACCTGGGGCGGCGCTGGTCGCGCTGACCTGGCCCACGGTGCTGCGCAAGCTGATCCGGGTGGCCAAGGAGCAGCGCATCACCACGATCTCCGACTTCATCGGCAGCGCGCCGATGCAGGAAGTCTTCGAGCTGGTGCGCTCGGTGGCGGGGCTGGACACCACCGTGCTCCTCCACGGCGAGACCGGCGTCGGCAAGGAAGTGCTGGCCCGCTCCATCCACTTCACGGGCTCGCGGCGCGACAAGCCGTTCGTCGCCGTCAACTGCGCGGCCATCCCCGAGGAGCTGTTCGAGTCCGAGCTGTTCGGCTTCCGCAAGGGGGCCTTCACGGGGGCCAGCGAGACCCGGCGGGGCATGTTCCAGATGGCCCACGGCGGCACGCTGCTGCTGGACGAGATCGGCGAGATGCTGCTGCCGCTGCAGTCCAAGCTGCTCCGGGTGATCGAGGACAAGCGGCTGACGCCGATCGGCTCCGACCGGGTGATGGAGGTGGACGTGCGGTTCATCGCCACCACCAACAAGGATCTCCAGGCCGAGGTCGAGCGCGGCGCGTTCCGGCGCGACCTCTTCTACCGGCTGTCGGTCATGCCGGTGCGGGTGCCGCCGCTGCGCGAGCGGGCCGACGACGTCCCGCGGCTGGCCCGGCACCTCCTGGACGCCAGCGCGCGCCGCTCGAAGAAGACGGTGCGCGAGATCGCGCCGGCCGCCATGCAGGCGCTGTGCGCCTACGGCTTGCCGGGTAACGTGCGCGAGCTGGAGAACGTCATCGAGCGCGCCGTCATCGTGGCCAAGAGCGACACCATCACCGACGTCGAGCCGTTCCTCACGGGGGGCGGCGACGCCCGCCCGCCGGTGGACCTGGCGCTGCCCTTCCGCGACGCCAAGGCCCGGGTGGTGGAGGAGTTCGAGCGCGCCTACGTCACCGGCGTCCTGGAGGCCCACGCCGGCAAGCTCACCGCCGCCGCCAAGCACGCCGACATGGACCCCAAGAACTTCCACGACAAGCTCACCCGCTACGGCCTGCGCCGCCCCCCCCGCCGGCCCCCCCGCCGAGTAGCGCCCCGAGGAAGGCCGGGCGCATGATGCGGGGATGAGCCACCGCAAGGCCCTCACGGGTGATCGAGGAGCGACCCGGCTTGGCCGGGGCGCGACGAGCATCTGGGGGGTTTGGGGGCCATCTCGGGGCCCCCATGTTAAAGATGCTATGCTCGGCGCCGGCCGGCGGCGCCGGCTGACAACTGGACGGGAGACGACCAACCATGGCCCAGTCGAAATCCACCGGCGTTCCGATCGAGGCGTTGCTGCGCGAGAAGCGGAAGTTTCCGCCGCCCAAGGCGTTCGCGAAGCGCGCACTCGTGAACAAGGCCTCGATCTACACGGAGGCCGCACGCAATCCCGTGCGCTTCTGGGAGGCGCGGGCGCGCGAGCTCGCCTGGTTCAAGCCCTGGAAGAAGGCGCTGGACTGGAAGCCGCCCTACGCCAGGTGGTTCGTCGGTGGCAAGCTCAACGTCGCCTACAACTGTCTCGACCGCCACGTCACCACCGCCCGCCGCGCCAAGGCCGCCCTCATCTGGGAAGGCGAGCCGGGCGACTCCCGCACCCTGACGTACTGGGACCTCTATCGCGAGGTCCAGCGCTTCGCGGCGGCGCTCAAGCGTCACGGCGTGCGCAAGGGCGACCGGATCACGATCTACATGCCGATGGTTCCCGAGGTCGCCATCGCCATGCTGGCCTGTGCGCGCATCGGCGCGCCCCACAGCGTGATCTTCGGCGGATTCTCGCCGGAGTCCGTGCGCGACCGCATCCACGACGCCGATTCCAAGCTCGTCATCACCGCCGATGGCGGCTGGCGGCGCGGCTCGATCGTGCCGCTCAAGACGAACACCGACGAGGCCCTCCGCGAGTGTCCCGGCGTCTCGACCGTCATCGTGCTCCGGCGCACCGGCCAGCCGGTCGACATGCAGCCGGGGCGCGACGTCTGGTGGGACGATTTCGTCAAGGGCGTGGAGGCCAAGTGCCCGGCCGAGCCCATGGACTCCGAGGATCTGCTCTACCTGCTCTACACCTCCGGCTCCACCGGCAAGCCCAAGGGCATCATCCACACGACCGGCGGCTACCTCACCGGCATCACGGCCACCCACAAGTGGGTCTTCGACATCCACGACGACGACGTCTTCTGGTGCACGGCCGACGTCGGCTGGGTCACCGGCCACTCCTACGTCGTCTACGGCCCGCTCGCCAACGGCGCCACCACGGTGATGTACGAGGGCACGCCCGACTTCCCCGACAAGGACCGGTTCTGGCGGATCGTCGAGAAGCACGGCATCACGATTTGCTACACGGCCCCGACCGCCATCCGCACCTTCATGCGCTGGGGCGAGCAGTATCCCAACCGCTGCGATCTCTCGAGCCTGCGGCTGCTCGGCACCGTCGGCGAGCCCATCAACCCCGAGGCCTGGGTCTGGTACTGGAAGGTCATCGGCGGTGGGCGCTGCCCGGTGGTGGACACCTGGTGGCAGACGGAGACCGGCCACATCCTCATCACCCCGCTGCCGGGCATCACCGTGCTCAAGCCGGGGTCGGCCACCAAGGCGTTTCCCGGCATCGACGCCGAGGTGCTGGACGAGCAGGGCAAGCCGGCCCGGTCCGGGTACCTGGTGCTGCGCAAGCCATGGCCGGGCATGCTGCGCGGGATCTGGGGCGATCCCGACCGGTACGTGAAGCAGTACTGGTCGAAGTATCCCGACATCTACTTCACGGGCGATGGAGCCAAGCATGACGAGGACGGCGACTTCTGGCTCCTCGGTCGGGTCGACGACGTCATGAACATCTCGGGTCATCGGGTGTCCACGATGGAGGTCGAATCCGCCCTCGTCGACCACAAGCAGGTCGCCGAGGCGGCGGTGATCGGCAAGCCGCACGAGATCAAGGGCCAGGCGATCGCCGCCTTCGTCACCGTCAAGTCCGGCGTGGACGGCACCCCGGCGCTCATGGACGAGCTGAAGCAGCACGTCTCGAAGAAGATCGGTGCGCTGGCCCGGCCCGACGACATCATCTTCTCGGCCGAGCTGCCCAAGACGCGCTCGGGCAAGATCATGCGGCGCCTGCTGCGCGACATCGCCGAGGGCCGCACGCTGGGCGACACCACCACGCTGGCCGATCCCGCCGTGGTGGCGGCGCTCAAGAAGCAGTACGAGGAGGAGTGACCCGCGCATGCTCAGCCGGGCCACGCCCACCGCGCCGGGCGCCCGACTGGGCTTGCTCGCGCTGTTGCTCTACGTCTCCGTCGACTGCGCCAACCCGATGATGGCCGGCGCGGTGTGCTTCGACCCCGACACCTGCGTCGAGGCGGTGACGCACGCCCGGGCCCTGCCGTCCGCCGGCACGGCGAACACCGCTCCGGCGGCGACGATCGCCTCGGCGGCGGTGGCCCTGGGGCGGCTCGTCCGCCGCCCCGGCGTGTCGCCCTCGTCCGGGGCCGGCGCCGAGGTGGCGCAGCGGCCACGCGCCCGGCTCGCCCCGGTCGGCGAGACCTCGCCCGAAGACGACTGACCCCGGCCGCCGCGTCCCCGTCGCGGCGGCAGCCCGCGTGATCGTCTCGAACACTCCACGCACGAAGCGGCGCGCCCGGAGCGCCCCGGAGGAGACGAGCCATGGCGAAGGTCGGACGGTTCGTGATCGATCCCAAGCTGGGCGCGTATTGCATGGTCGCCCTCGACGACGGCAAGAAAATTCTGGTCAATCACGAGAACGACGCCCAGGGCGGGCGAATGATGGTCGCCGAGAGCAAGTGGTGGGGTGGCGAGACGCTGCTCGACGTCAGGCTCGACACGCCCGAGGGCAAGGCGGCGGTCCCCCGGCTGACCGCCGGCGCCGCCGCCGACAGCCCGCGCGCGACGCCGCTCGGCGCTCTCGTCGACGCCCTGAAGGACTGTGCCTCGCTGGACGACGTGCGGGCCCGGTGCCAGGCGATCCGGGCGGCGGCCTGAGGGGGCGCGACGCCCGGGCGTCGACGAGCGCAACGCGGGGCGCGCGGCGACCGGAGGTCCGGCCGTGGCGCGCCCCGCGCGTGAGCGGAGAGGTGCTATCGCTTCGGCGGCGCGGCCGGCTGGCCCGAACCAGGCTGGGTCGTCGCGCCCGGGGTCGTCGAGTCCGGCGTCGTGCGCGGGCTGGCGGCCGGCGAGGTGGCATCGTCGCGCTTCGCCGCGGGCGCCTGCTCGAGCGCCTGACGCTCCATGGTCACCACGACGTTCTGCCCGTCCCGCTGGATCTGGAGGTCCTGCCATGGCACCTGCACGTGGTCACGGCCGACGCCGAGGAATCCGCCGGTGGCGATCAGAGCGTAGCGGAGCTGGCCGTCGCGCGGATCCGCCATCAGCCGGTCGATCTTGCCCATCTCTCGACCCTGACTGTCCCGGACCTGCGCCCCGATGAGTGAGTTGACGTCCACCAGCGCGGCGGCCTGGTCGGCCGGCGCGCCGGTCTGACCCGTCTGATCACGCGGCGTCTGCTCTCGCTGCATGGTGTCCTGGGCGCCGCCGGTGCCGTACGGCTGCTGTCCGGCCGGCTGCTGCGATGCGGGCTGCTGGGCCAGCGCGGCGCCGAGTGGCAGACCTACGAGCGACAAGGCGACGGTGAAGATTGCAAACTGTCTCATCGTTTCCCCCTGCGTTGTCTGGTTTGTCGAATGGCGCGAGTCCGGCGGGAGCCGGCTGCGCGATTCATCTCAGGGAGCAAATCGGGTGCCGTCGGGGTCGGGAACGCCGGCCCGGCGCGCGGGTGTCGGCGGGTGGGTCAGCGAAGCACGAGCAGCGCGATGCCGACGACGGCCACGGCCAGCAGCACCGCATAGCCGATCGGCCGTCCGCTGGCGCGGGGCGTCGGCCCGACCCGCAAATCGACGAGCGCGCCGGCCGCGGCCTCGAGGGCGACGGCGGCCGTCGCGACGGCCGGCGCCAGACGTTCACCCACCCACCTGCCTGCCGCGCGCCAGACGCGGTCGGTGTCGAGCGTGACGGTGGGCTCGCCGCCGAGCTGGCGCTGCAGGAGCACGAAGGCCAGCGCAGTGCCCGCCAGCAGCTGCAGCGACTCGAGGACGTGGGCGGCCGTGTACGGCTCCACCGTGACCGGGAACGGCAGCAGCCGGTACAGCAGCGAGGGCAGGACCCCGGTCAGCGCGCAGAGCGCCGCGGTCAGCGTCATGGCGGCCAGCATCGAGCGCGGGACCGGGCGAACGGGTGGGCGGTGCCCGGTGCCCGCGAACGTGAACCACGGCAGTTTCAGCCCCGTGTGCAGGAACGTGCCCACCGAGGCCAGCATCAGCAGCGCGGCCACCCCGGTGCGGCCCTCGGCGTCCGCCGCGGCGACGATGAGCGACTTGCTCACGAACCCGTTCAGCAGCGGCGCGCCGGAGATGGAGAAGGCGCCGATCATGTAGAGCGCCAGCGTGGCGGGCATCACGCGCGCCAGGCCTCCCAGCTCGGTGAGCTTGCGCCCCCCCGTGGCGTGCACCACGGCGCCCGCCCCCATGAGCAGCAGCCCCTTGTACAGGATGTGGGCGAAGGCGTGGGCCGCGGTGCCGCTGAGGGCCAGCGGCGTGCCGAGCCCGACCCCGGCCACCATGTAGCCGACCTGACTCACGATGTGATACCCGAGCAGGCGGCGGATGTCGTTCTCGAGCACGGCGAAGACGACTCCGTAGAGCGCCATGATCACGCCCACCCAGACCAGCGGCTCCCAGCCCGGGAACGCGCGGGCCAGGGTATACACCGCGGCCTTGGTCGCGAAGGCGGAGAGGAACACGGCGCCGGCTGGCGAGCTCTCGGGATAGGCGTCGGTGAGCCAGGCGTGCACGGGCGGGATGGCGGCGTTGATGGCCAGCGCCGCCAGGAATGCGATCCGCACGCCGCCCGGCGGCAGTGCCTCGACGAGGCCGGCACCGCCGGTTGCCAGGTGCCACGCGATGCCGGCCAGCAGGAGCGCACCGCCAGCGAAGTGCACCAGCAAGTACCGGTAGGCTGCCCGCCACGCCCGCGGGGTCCCGCCGTCGGTGATGAGCGCGAACGAGGCGACGGCCAGCGTCTCCCAGCCGGCGTAGAGCGTGATCCAGTCGCCGGCGAGGACGATCACCAGGCCGCCGCCGGTGGCGACGAGCCCGGCGACGTGGACGCGACGGCTGCCGGCCGACCCCGCGTAGAGGGCGGCGAGACCCCCGATCAGCGCGAACACGATCGCGAACAGGCGCGCCAGCGCGTCCACGCGCACCCACAGCAGCTCGAGGCCCATCACCCGCGCGGTGAGGGCGGTGCCGTCCGGCAGCGACCACGCCAGCGCCAGGGCGAGCGCCGGCGCGACTAGCAGGGCCGGCCGCGCGCGAGCGGGCAGCGCCAGTGCCAGCAGCGCGCCCGCCAGATACGGCCACGCCGGGTGCGCCCACTCACTCATCGGGCGGCTCCGGACGCTGCAGCCACGCCTTGCCGAGGCGCTTGGAGACGACGACGATGACGGCGCACCCGAACGCCCCGAACACGCCCCACGTGCCCGGTGGGACGCCGTGAGCGGCGTCGAGCGCGACCTCGATGGCGACGAGCACGCCGAGCAGGGCGGCCAGCACGAGCGCAGGTCTCATGGCCCGCTCACGCTGCGCGCGATGGCCTGCGCCAGGGAGAGCGCGGGCAGCACGCCGTCGGGCACGAGCCCCAGGGCGAGACCGCCGGCGGCCGTGAGCAGCAGGGGCACCAGGAGCGACGCCGGCGCCTCGGCCCGCCCGGGCGCGGCCGGCCCGGCGAACGCCCGGACGATCACCGGGGTGAAGTACGCCACGTTCAGCACGACGCTGGCCAGCAGCACGAGCACGGCGAGCCAGGCGCCGCCCTGCGCGGCGCCCTCGAGCAGACGCCACTTGCTGGTGAAGCCGGCGCCCGGCGGCAGGCCGGCCAGCATGAAGGCGGCCGCCGCGAAGGCGCCCATCGTCAGCGGCATGCGCCGCCCGATGCCGCCCATGTCACTGATGCGCTCGACGTGCGCGGTGACGTAGATCGCCCCCGCGCAGAAGAACAGCGTGATCTTCAGCAGGGCGTGGCTGGCGATGTGGAGGACACCCCCGGCGAAGCCGGTCTCGGTGCCGAGGGCGACCCCGAGAATCACGTAGGAGAGCTGGCTGATGGTCGAGAAGGCCAGCAGCCGCTTGAGATTGTCCTGGGCGAGCGCCACCAGCGAGGCGAGCAGGATGGTGGCGAGCGCCAGACCGGCGAGCAGGCCGGCGGCGCCCATGTCGCCCAGCAGCCCGGGCCCGAACACGAAGCCGACCACGCGCACCACGCCGAACACGCCGGCCTTGACGACGGCGACGGCGTGGAGCAGGGCGCTCACCGGCGTCGGCGCGATCATCGCGAGCGGCAGCCAGGTGTGCAGCGGGACCACCGCCGCCTTCACGCCGCAGCCGACGACGAACAGGATGAAGAGGCCCCAGAGCGCGGCGGGCGCGGCCCCGGCCGGCAGGATGCCGCCCGGGCGGAAGTCCAGCGTGCCGGCCAGCGCAGCGGTCCACGCCACGGCGCCCAGGAGCGCCGTGCCGCCGGTCAGCGTGTACAGCAGGTAGATGCGCCCCGCCCGTGCCGCCTCCTCGGTGCCCTTGTGGACGACGAGCGGATAGGCCGCCACGGTGAGGATCTCGAAGAAGCCGAAGAACGTGAGCAGGTTGCCCGCCAGCGCGAGCCCCACGGTGGCGAACAGGCAGAGCGCGAAGCAGGCGAAGTAGCGCGTCTGGCGCGGCTCGGCGAGCGCGCGCACGTACCCGATGGAGTAGACGGTGGTGACGAGCCACAGCCCCGAGGCCAGCGCCGCAAAGAGAATGCCCAGGGCGTCGGCGCGCAGGAGCACGGGGACCCCCGGCACCAGCGCCGGTCCTTCCCACGTCGGCCGCGCGCCCGCGCTGACGGCCGGGATCATCGCCGCCACCAGGGCGGTCTGCGCCGCCGCGGCCAGCACGCTCCACGCCTCCCGCAGCGGCGGCCGCCGCCGCGACAGGACGATCAGCGCCACGGCCGCCGCCGCCGGCACGAGGGCCGCGGCCGGGAGGGGGGAGGCGACCTCCATCAGCGCGCCGTCGCCGTCGCCGTCGCCGCGGGGGCGAGCAGACGATCCACGATCACGGCGTTGCCGAGACCCACGCCGAGCGTGGCGACGGCCAGCACGAGCAACGCCGCCAGGACGGCGGGCGCGGCCTCCGCCCGGCCGCCGGCGGCACGGGCGTCCTCCGGCCCGAACCACACCGCCTCGGTGAGCCGGTACATGTAGACCGCGGCCAGCAGGCTGCCGAGCAGGATGGCCGCGACGAGGACGGGCTGGCCGGCCTCGATGGCGCCCTGGAGCAGGTACCACTTCGAGAAGAAGCCGGCCGCGGGCGGCACGCCGACCATCGAGAGCGCCGCCACGACCATGCAGCCTCCGATGAGCGGGCGCCGCGAGGCCAGGCTCAGCGCCGACAGGCTCGGCCCGCGCGCGTCCAGCAGGAGGGCGCCCAACGCGAGGAACAGGCTCGCCTTCATGACGGCGTGGTTGAGGACGTGCAGGTAGGCGCCGGTGAGCGCGGCGCCGTTGGCCAGCCCCACCCCGAGCACGATGTAGCCCATCTGGCTCACGCTGGAGTAGGCGAGCAGCCGGCGCGCGTCCGTCTGCCGCAACGCGAACAGCCCGCCGGCCACCACGGCGCCGGCGCCCGCCCACGCCAGGGCCGTGGCCACCGGCAGCTCGTCGGGGCGGATGACGTAGAGCAGCGTGCGCGCCAGGGCGTAGGCCGGCGCCTTCGTCGCCACCGCGGGCAGCAGCGCGGCGACCGGCGGCGGCGCGTGCGTGTAGGCGTCGGGCAGCCAGCCGTGCAGCGGGAACAGCGCGATCTTGATGGCGAGCCCCACGACGATGAACCCCACGCCGCCGGCGAAGAGCGGCGACGCCGACACCGCCGGCAGCCGGGCGGCGAGGTCGCCCATGTTCAGCGTGCCCGTCAGCGCGTAGAGCAGGCCCACGCCGAGGAGGTAGAAGGAGGCGCCCACGGTGCCGAGCACCAGGTAGCGGAACCCGGCGGCGAGCGCGGGAGCCGCCCCGCTCGCGACCAGCGCATAGCCGGCGATCGAGCTGATCTCGAGGAACACGAAGACGTTGAAGAGGTCGCCGCTCACGGTGATGCCGAGGAGGCCGGTGAGCACCACGAGGGCGAGGGCGTAGAAGCGAGGCGCCGCTCCGCCGAAGGCCGCGCGGGCGGCGGGGCCGGCGCCGGCCAGGGCCACGGCGGCGACGCACGCGATGGCCGCGCTCGTGAACGCGCTCAGCGGGTCGAGCACCAGCTCGATGCCCCAGGGCGCCGGCCAGCCGGCGACCGCGTATCGGCGCACGCCGCCGCCCGCCACCTCCGCCACGCCGGCCAGGGCCGCGAGGCCGGCTGCCCCGGCGGCGACGACGGCGACGCCCTCGGCGGCGCGCCGGCCGGCCAGCGCGGCGATGGGGACGAGCAGCGCGCCCGCCAGCGCGAGCAAAGTGGGGAGGATCGGCAGGTGCGCGCCCATCATTCCGCCGTGTCGAGCGGACGGCTCTCGGCGAGGACACGCTCGGCGATGACGTCCTCCTCCAGCGAGCCGTAGGCGGCGTACAGCCGGATCAGGATGGCGAGGGCCACGCCGGTGCTGGCCACCATCACGACGATCGCCGTGAGCATGAGGGCGTGGGGGAGCGGATTCATGTAGGCGGCCGGATCGACGGGGCCGGACGGCACGATGGGCAGCGCGCCCTGGCGCTTGGCGCTGCTCAGGAGGAAGAACAGCATGACCGCCGTCTGGAAGATGGTCAGGCCGACGAGCTTCTTGAGCAGGTTGCGCTGGGCGATGATCGTGTAGAGGCCCAGCACCAGCAGGACGACCACGGCCGCGTAGGGCCAGTTCACGCCATCGGCTCTCGTGCCGCCAGGCGGCAGAAGATCACCACCAGCGTCGTCGAGACCGCCAGCATGACGCCGGTCTCGATGACGAGGATCCCCAGCCAGCGCGCGCGCACACCGTCCACCGGCAGCGCGGAATAGTCCAGGAAGGCGCCGCGCGGCAGTCCGATCACTCCGGCCGCCAGGTAGAGCAGCACGCCGGCCGCGGCGAGGGCGACCCACCGGGGCTCGTCCACGTGACGCTCGAGCGCCTCGCGACCCAGCCCCAGCGCCAGCAGGATGTAGCTCCCGGCCAGGATCACGCCGGCCTGGAACCCGCCCCCCGGGCTCTCGTGGCCGTGGACGAGGACGTAGAGGCCGAAGAGCTGCGCCAGCGGAACCGTCACCCGCACGAAGCTCGTGACGACGACGGACTCGTGCCGCTCGATCATCGATCCGGGCGTGCCAGGAGCAGCCAGCAGCCGAGGCCGGCGGTGAAGATCACCACGGTCTCGATCAGCGTGTCGTAGCTGCGATAGTCGGCCAGCACGGCGGTGACGGCGTTCGGCGTGCCGGTCTCCCGCAGCACGTCGGCCAGGTAGCGCGGCGACACGTGCACGGAAGCGGGGGACGCGGGATCGCCCCAGGGCGGCAGCGCGGCGATCAGCCACGTGAGCTCGGCGCCGAAGACGGCGACCACGGCCAGCACGACCCACCGGAGGCCCGGGGGGGCCACCGAGCGGCGGCGCGTCGTGCGCAGCAGCGCGGCGAGCATGAAGACGGTGGTCGCGCCGGCCCCCACCACGGCCTCGGTGAACGAGACATCGGCGGCGCCGATCGCCGCCCACGTGAGGGCCATGGCGAAGCCATACGCGCCGAGCGCCAGCGCCGCCACCAGCAGGTCGCCCGCCCGCACGGCGGTGACGGCCAGGGCCACCAGGAGGACGAGCAGCGCCGCCAGCAGCACCTCGCTCACCGGCCGGCCTCCCGGTGGCGCTGCCACGGCGCCACGCCCAGACGAAGGGCGGCACGCGTGATGGCGTGGGTGGCGGTGGGATTCGCCAGGAAGACGAACAGGGTGACCAGCCCCACCTTCACGGTGGTGAGGCCGAGGCCGGTGGACAACCCGACGGCGAGCAGCGTGAGCAGCACCCCCAGCGTCTCGGCCTTGCTCACCGCGTGCAGCCGCGTGTAGACGTCCGGCATCCGCACCACGCCGAGCGCGGCCACCGCCTGGAAGAACAGGCCGGCCAGCAGCACGAATCCGACCACGACGATCACTCGCGGTGCTCGGTGCGCTCGAAGTAGCGGGCGGCCGCCAGCGAGCCGATGAACGAGAGCAGCGCGTAGCCGAGCGCGATGTCCACGAACATCTCCACCCGGCCGAACACGCCGCCGGTGAGCAGCAGGACGACGGTGGTCTTGGTGCCGATGGCGTTGACGCCGAGCAGGCGATCGAACACCGTCGGCCCCACCGCGATGCGGTGCACGTACACGAGGGCGAGGCCGACCAGCGCGACGGCCGCCGTCAGGAACAGCGTCCTCATGCCGCGGACCCGTCCTCGCCGAACACCCGGGCCACGCGCCGGCCCACCGCCGACTCGATGTCGGCGACGCCGTCGGGGGTGAGCGCGTGCACGGTCAGCTCGTTATCCTCGGCGTCGAGGGTGATCGTGCCCGGCGTGAGCGTGATCGAGTTGGCCAGGGTCGCCACGGCCAGCGCCTGCCGCACGGGGGCGCGGACGCGCACCACCACCGGGTCGATCGGCAGCCGCGGATCGAGCACGATCCGCACCACGGCCAGGTTCGCGCGGACGATCTGGCCGAGCAGCCATGGCACGTACCACGCGAGGCGGGGCAGCGCCCGCGCCGCCCGGCTGACGTCCTCCTCACCGCGGTTGAGCCAGGCGACCAGCGCGGCGGCGGCGGCCCCGAGGCCGACGTGGACGGCGTCCCAGTGGCCGGACAGCAGCAGCCAGAGGACGAAGCACACGACGAAGAGCATGACGCAGAATCCTCCGATGGGGCGGGGTCGGTGCGCGGCGCCTATTGTCGCGGGAATCGGCCGGTCACGCGAGCGATTCGTGCGGTGGGCGGTGGGCTTGCACGGAACCGTGGGGAGGGTGATGCTCGTGTCGAGGGCCCATTCGTGGCGGCAGTCTCCCTGCGGCGCATCCCGGTCATCGGCGGCATCGCCGCCTGGCACGTCCCGCTCGCCGCGGCGACGCTGGGTCTCGGCGCGCTCGGCCTCGGCCTCCCCGAGATCGCCGTCGCCGTCGGGATGCTCGGGTTCCTCGCGCAAAGCCTCCTGCGCAGCGTCGTCGTGGAGATCGCTCCCCGCGGCCTGACACGCGGCTTCCTGCTGAACGGGCGGTTTCTCGGTCGCACGACCGTGATGGCGTGGGACGCCGTGGCGAGCCTGCACACCGACTGGCGGCGGCCCGGCGACGCACCGCGCTGGCCACGACCGTGCGCGACACGCACGGGCGCGCGATCCACTTCACGACCGCCATGGGCCTGCGCGACTACTGGGCTTGCCTGGCGGCCGTGGCCGCCCGGGTCCCCGCCGCCCGGCGCTCCGGCCTGACCGACGCCCTCCTGACCGGCGAGCCGCCCGGACGCCGCGCGGTGCTGTCCGCCGCCGGCACGGCGGGCCTCCTGGCCCTGCTCATCGTCGTGCTGGTCGGCATCCACTACCTGTGGGCGCAGGGGCCCAGCAGCCTGACGCGGTATCTGGAGCAGACGGGCCGCGGCGGTCTCGTAGCCCGCCCGCTGGAGAGCTCCGCACGCCGCTGACGGTGATCCGCTCGCTCTCGGAGAGCCTCCTCGCGGGGGATGACATCCCGCGTGAGCGGCAGGTGCAGTTCCTGGCGATCATCACGCAGGAGAGCCAGCGGCTGTCGCGCATGATCAACCAGCTTCTCGACCTCTCGCGGATCGAGGCCGGCAAGATGGAGTGGCGCCTGGAGGGGCTCGACCTGCGTGAGGTCGCGGCCCAGGCGGTGCTGACCAACGAGGCGCTGTTTGGTGGCAGGGGCATTGCCCTGTCGGTCTCGGCGAGGGATGCCCCCGTTCCCGTGTTGGCCGACCGCGACAAGATCATCCAGGTCCTCACCAACCTCCTGTCCAACGCCGCCAAGTTCACACCGGCCGGCGGGCACGTCGCAGTCCGGACCCTCGTCGAGGACGCGCGGGCGACCGTCGAGGTCGAGGACTCCGGTGTTGGGATCGCACCTGACCAGATCGAGACCATCTTCGAACGGTTCCGTCAGGTGGGCGACACCCTCACCGCCAAGCCGGAGGGCGCGGGGCTGGGGTTGCCGATCAGCCGGGAGATCGTCGAGCACCACGGCGGCGCCCTGACGGTCCGGAGCACAGTGGGGCGCGGCAGTAGCTTCCGGCTGACCTCCCACTGGCTCCGTCCGCCTTCAGCGCGATACGACTGGACTGACCAAAATCTGCGTTGACGGAAACTGTCATCGTCCTGGGTAACTGTGACCATTTGCCAGGCAATGTGCCCGGCCCTTTGGGGCTCAAAGACCCCCTGGTCTCACCCACAGGCCGCCTGTTTCCAATGAATTAGCCGCTGCCCTCATCCGTCTCAGGCTCGGCACACCCGTTGCACAGGTGCACGCGCCGAGTACGAGGAGGACACCATGAACGGCATCCGGAAGCGGCTGGAGCAGGAACTGAGGGCGGCGGTGGGCCGGCTTCGCCAGGTCGGCGGTGCCGCGGCCCTGGACGATCTGCTCGGCCCCAGTGGCGAGCACTGGGCGTACGCCGACGAGGTCGACGAGATCCAGGCCAATGAACGGCGCGAGATCGGCTTTGCTACCCGCGAACTGCTGGTCGGTAAGGTGAACCGCATCGTGGCCGCCATCGAGCGGCTGGACGCGGGCGAGTACGGGAAGTGCGCGGAGTGCGGCGAGACCATCGCGCCCGCGCGCCTGCAAGTGTTGCCCGAGGTGCAGACCTGCGTCCGCTGCCAGGACCGCCTGGAGCGCCAGGGCCGCTACCTCCAGAACGTCGAGGTCGAGGTCGGCGCCGAAGACGAGTAGGAGTCTCTGGCCGTGCATTGACCAGGGGCCGGGAGTGATCCCGGCCCCTGTTTTGTCCGATATAGTCTGTGTCGTGCGCCGCCGCACTCCCGTCCTCGACCTCTGGCGGCCGGCCTTCCATGCGGCATGCCGGGCCTACTTCCGGCTCGAGCTGCAGGGGACCTGGAACATTCCCCCCGAAGGTGGGCTGCTGATCGTGCCCAATCACCAGACGTACGCCGATCCCCCGCTCGTCACCATCCCCGTGCGCCGGCCCGTCTACTACATGGCGTGGAGCCGGCTGTTCGATATCCCGGTCTTCAACCGGCTCATCCGGTTGCTGCGCGCGTTTCCGGTCGATATCGACGCCCGCGACTCCCGGGCGACCCGCGAGGCCCTGCGGCTGCTCAAGGCGGGGGCGGCCCTGATGATCTTTCCCGAGGGCGAGCGCACCCGTGACGGCCTCGTGCAGCGTTTCAAGCCCGGCGCCTTCCGCCTGGCCGTCTCGCTCGACGTGCCGGTGCTGCCCGTCACGATCGTGGGCGGCGACCGCGCCTGGCCCCCCGGCCGCGCCCTCCCACGCCCCCACCCCATCACGATCACCTACCACCCCCCGCTGCGCCCCGCCCCCGCAAAGGATTCCCGCGCCGCCGCCCAAGACCTCGCCGACCGCACCCGCGCCGCGATCGTGAGCGCCATGCCCCCCCGCTATGCCCAAAGCCCGACCCGCGACGCGCCCGAGGCCCGCAACGGAAAGTAAGCCCGCCGACCACTGCCTGCGCTCGGCGGCCTGGGCTCAGGGTTCAGGCCTGGCGCGGAGCGGTCGGGCGAGGAAGGCAGGGGGTCCGCCGACCCGTTTCACTCCCAACGATGACTGGGCGTCGCACGGTGTGTGGCTTCCCCAGCGGTCCTACGCCGCGCCGCTCGTGGTCGCCGGACCCCCTGCCTTCCTCGCCCGACCGCGCTGCGTTCAGGCCCCGCGCTCCTCAACCGAGTAGCCCGCCGACTCCAGCCGCTGAGTGAGCGCGTCGATCTGCTTGCGCCCCGTGGTCTCGAGCGTCAGCTCGACCTCGGTGGACCCGATGGCCTGGCGCGAAAAGGCGCGGTCGTGCTCGATCTGCAGGATGTTCACGCGCTCCTTGGCGATCAACGTCGTGAGGCGCGCGAGGGCGCCCGGCCGGTCGTGAAGGATGACGCCCAGCCGGACCAGCCGACCGTCCTTGACGAGGCCGCGCTCGATGATGCGCGCCAGCATCGTCACGTCGATGTTGCCGCCCGAGAGCACGAGCGCCACCCGGGCGTTGGCGAGCCCGAGCGGCCGGTTGAGCACCGCCGCCAGCGGCGCGGCCCCGGCGCCCTCGACGACGGTCTTCTCGATCTCGAGCAGGAGCAGGACGGCGTTGGCGAGTTCCTCCTCGCCGACGGTCACGACCTCGTCGACGAGCCGCGCCGCCAGCGCGAACGTCACCTGGCCGACCCGGCGGACGGCGATGCCGTCGGCGATGGTGGCCCCGGCCGGCACGCGCACCCGCTCGCCCGCCTGCAGCGCCGCCCGCATCGCGGCCACCGCGGCCGCCTGCACGCCGATCACCCGCACCGCGGGGCGGCGAGTCTTGATCGCCACCGCCACGCCGGCGATGAGGCCGCCGCCGCCGACCGGGACCACGACCGCATCGAGGTCCTGCACCTGCTCGAGCAGCTCCAGGCCGAGGGTGCCCTGGCCGGCCACCACGCGGGCGTCGTCGAAGGGATGCACGAACACGGCGCCGCGCTCGGCGCCGAGCGCGCTGGCCCGCTCGTAGGCCTCGTCGTAATCGGCCCCGTGCAGGATCACCTCGGCGCCGGAGCGACGGGCCGAGGTCGCCTTGATCAGCGGCGCGTAGGTGGGCATGACGATCGTGGCCGGGATGCCGAGCCGGGCGGCGTGGAACGCGACGGCGAGGCCGTGGTTGCCGGCGCTGGCCGCCACCACGCCGTGCCGGCGCGCGGTCTCGTCGAGCTGCAAGAGGAGGTTGGCGGCCCCGCGCTCCTTGAACGAGCCGGTCATCTGGAGGTTCTCGAGCTTGACGAAGCAATGCGCGCCGGTCAGCTCGGACAGCGTCTGCGAGTACGGGCAGGGAGTCTGGTAGATCGCGCCCCCCAGCCGGGCGCGGGCGGCCTCGACGGCCGCGATGTCCACCCCCATCCTAGAACCCCACCCGGGGCGCGTCGAGCGCCGGCGACATCCACGCCACCGGCATCAACGGCGTGGAGTGCGCGTAGCCGACCCGCCCGCGCCAGTCGACCAGGATGAGACCGCCCTCGCCGCGGCCGTCCTCGACCAGGAGATCGACGGCGACCTTGGCGGCGTAATCCGGATCGTCGGCCTCCTTGAGGTAATCGAGCGCGCGCCGCGCGAGCACGACGCGGATGATGGCCTCGCCACTGCCGGTGCAGGAGACGCCGCCCAGCGTGCTGTCGGCGTAGGTGCCGCAGCCGATGAGCGCGCTGTCGCCCACCCGGCCCGGCCGCTTGCCGGCCATGCCGCCGGTCGACGTGGCCGCCGCCACCGTGCCGTGGCGGTCGAGCGCCACCGCGCCCACGGTCCCGCGACCGTGAACGGCGAACCGGGCACGCTGGCGGTCCGTGATCAGCGAGGCGGGATCGCACTCGGGCAGGCCGGCCGCGCGGGCGAAGGCATGAGCGCCCTCGGCGACGAGCAAGACGTGCCGGCCGTCGTCCAGCACCCGGCGTGCGAGGGTGATGGGGTTGGCGACGCGATTGACGGCGGCGACCGCGCCGCACTCGAGACGGTCGCCCTCCATGATGGAGGCGTCCATCTCGACGGTGCCGGTGGAGGTGAGCACGGAGCCGCGGCCGGCATTGAAGCGAGGGTGGTCCTCGAGCGCGCGCACCGCCGCCTCGACCGCGTCGAGCGCGCGCCCGTCCTCGGCCAGCACGCTCCAGCCCGCGCGCGCCGCCGCCCCGATCCCGGCCCGCAGCTCGTCGGGCCCGTCGGCCGGATCGGCGCCGGCGCCCCCGTGAACGATCAGCGCCGGGACGCGGGCGACGCGATCGCGCGGTGGCGCCATGGCGACCAC
>DASWJN010000020.1:0-19956 GCA_036397135.1 Candidatus Methylomirabilota bacterium | reverse complement strand
GAGCTGCTGGGGCTGGGGCCGGGGCAGGTCTCCCGCCCGGTCCGGTCGCCGCTGGGGTATCACGTGTTCCAGCTGGAATCGAAGGAGACGCTGGAGGGCCCCGGCATCCGTCAGCAGATCCGCGACATCCTATTCAAACAGCAGTTCGACAACCGGCTGGAGGCCTGGCTCAAGGAGATCAAGCAGCGGGCCATCATCGAGGTGCGGCTGTGAAACCCGTTGACAACCGGTCCGCTGAATGGGAGGATGTGTCCTGACGCTGCCGTCGTCCCAACCCCGTAGAAACCCTACGCAAACGGCAACACACTCGACGCGGCGACAGATCGCCGCCCCCGGAGCCCCCGAATGACTTCCCGCCGTGAACGAGGACAACCCAACGCCACCGAGAACGCTCCCGCGACGCCCACCAACGGGCTGAACCTGTCCGAGCTCAAGGAGAAGGCGATCTCCGATCTCAACGGGATCGCCCGCGACCTGAGCGTTCAGAACTTCGGCGGCCTTCGCAAGCAGGAGCTGATCTTCAAGATCCTGCAAGCCCAGGCCGAGAAAGACGGGTTCATCTACGCCGAGGGCGTGCTCGAGGTCCTGCCGGACGGCTTCGGGTTCCTCCGGGCGCCCGACTACAACTACCTCCCCGGCCCCGACGACATCTACGTGTCCCCGTCCCAGATCCGGCGCTTCGACCTCCGCACCGGGGATACCATCTCCGGCCAGGTCCGGCCGCCCAAGGACACCGAGCGTTACTTCGCGCTGCTCAAGGTCGAGGCGATCAACTTCGAGACCCCCGACCAGTCGCGCGAGAAGATCTTCTTCGACAACCTCACGCCGCTCTACCCGATGGAGCGGCTGAAGCTGGAGTGGAACACCGAGGATCTCACCACGCGGGTGATGGACCTGCTGTGTCCCATCGGCAAGGGCCAGCGGGGCATGATCGTGGCGGCGCCGCGCACCGGCAAGACGATGATGCTGCAGTCGATCGCCCACGCGATCGCCACGAATCATCCCGAGGTGTATCTCATCGTCCTTCTGATCGACGAGCGCCCGGAGGAAGTGACCGACATGCAGCGGTCGGTGAAGGGCGAGGTGGTGTCGTCGACCTTCGACGAGCCGCCCCAGCGCCACATCCAGGTCGCCGACATGGTCATCGAGAAGGCCAAGCGGCTGGTCGAGCACAAGCGTGACGTCGTCATCCTGCTCGACTCGCTCACCCGCTTCGCCCGCGCCCACAACGCCGTGATCCCGTCGTCCGGCAAGGTGCTGTCGGGCGGGCTCGACGCCAACGCGCTCCAGCGCCCGCGCCGGTTCTTCGCGGCGGCCCGCAACATCGAAGAGGGTGGGTCGCTCACGATCATGGCCACCGCCATCGTGGACACCGGCAGCCGCATGGACGACGTGATCTTCGAGGAGTTCAAGGGCACCGGCAACATGGAGGTCCACCTCGACCGGCGCCTCATGGACAAGCGCATCTTCCCGACCATCAACATCGAGCAGTCCGGCACCCGCAAGGAGGAGCTGCTGCTCGGCAAGGAAGAGCTGCAGAAGGTCTGGCTGCTCCGCAAGGCGCTGTCCCAGCTGAACCCCGTGGAGTCCATGGAGCTGCTGCTCGACAAGCTCAAGCAGACCAAGAGCAACAAGGAGTTCCTGGCCGCCATGCACTCGATGGGCTAACGCTCGGAGGGAGCCTCGGCGGCCCCCTCCGATGCCTCCCCCAGACCCGAACTTGCGCGGGCAAAGCCCGCGCTCGGAGCGTCCAACCTCCCGCGCTCTTTGACTTTTCTGCGATAGGCTGGTAACCTTAGACTCCTCCAAGGAGGGGCGAGCCGTGAAGGTGGGTATTCATCCGGATTACGTGGACACGACCATCACCTGCGCGTGCGGGGAGGTCATCAAGACCCGTTCGACCAGGCCGGACATCCGGGTGGAGGTCTGCTCCAAGTGTCATCCCTTCTTCACCGGGAAGCAGAAGCTCATGGACACCGCCGGTCGTGTGGAGCGCTTCCAGCGCAAGTACAAGCGGCAGCCGACGGCGGCCTCGTAAGGCGCCCGTTCCGCCCACGCCCGGCGGCGGCCGGGCTGCTCCTGTCCCCGCTCGCTCGCCCGCGGCGGGGGTGCGCGCCCCGGAGGCGCTGAACCGCGATGCTGTTTGACAAGCTCCGTCAGATCGAAGAGCGATCCCAGGAGATCGCCCGCCGGCTGGCGGACCCCGCCGTCTTCTCGCAGCAGGCCGAGTACGCGCGGCTGCGCAAGGAGCACGCCGACAGCCAGGAGATCGTCGAGCGCTTCGTCGAATACCGTGACGTGCTGCGCCGGATCACCGAGGCCCGGCACATCCTGGCCGAGAACGGCGACCGTGAGCTCCACGAGCTGGCCCAGGCGGAGGTCGACGAGCTGACCGGCCGCCAGGCCGCGCTGGAGGCCGACCTCACCCGGCTGCTGCTGCCGCGCGATCCCAACGACGACAAGAACGTCTTCGTGGAGATCCGGGCGGGAGCCGGGGGCGACGAGGCGGCGCTGTTCGCGGCCGACTTGGCCCGCATGTACACGAAGTACGCGGAGCGCCGGCGGTGGAAGGTCGAGGTCATGGATTCCAGCGCGACCGGCGTCGGTGGGCTCAAGGAGGTCATCCTGTCCGTGCAGGGCCGCGGCGCGTGGAGCCGGCTCAAGTTCGAGCGCGGCGTGCACCGCGTGCAGCGGGTCCCGGTCACCGAGTCGGCCGGACGCATCCACACCTCGACGGTGACGGTGGCGGTCCTGCCCGAGGCGGAGGACGTGGACGTCAAGGTCGACGACAAGGATCTCCGGGTGGACGTCTACCGCTCGTCGGGCCCCGGCGGCCAGGGCGTGAACACCACCGACTCGGCCGTCCGGATCACGCATCTGCCGACCGGTCTGGTCGTCACCTGCCAGGACGAGCGCTCGCAGATCAAGAACCGGGCGAAGGCCATGCGCGTGCTCAAGGCCCGGCTGCTGGAGCGGGCCCAGGAAGAGCAGCAGGCGGCCATCGCGGCCGATCGCCGCTCGCAGGTGGGCACCGGCGAACGGAGCGAGCGGATCCGCACGTACAACTTCGCGCAGAACCGCGTCACCGACCATCGCATCGGCCTCACCCTCCACCGGCTGCCCGAGGTGCTGGAAGGCGACATCGACGAGCTGATCGACGCCCTGGCCGCCGCCGAGCAGACCGAGCGGCTCCACAAGGTGGCCAGCTGATGCCGGCGACGCGGGTGGCCCCGTTCGATCCCGACACGCTCATCGGGACGCGACCCTCGGTGGGGGCGGCGCTGGGGCTCGCGACGAGGGCCCTGGGGATCGCGGGAATCGACAGCGCCCGCGCCGACGCCGAGTGGCTGCTGGCCGGCGTGCTGGGGATCTCCCGGACCGCGCTCGGCCTGCACCCGCGGCGAGCGCTTGAACCGCCGGACGACGCGCGCTATGCCCGGGCCGTGCGGCGCCGGATGACCCGGGAGCCGCTGCAGCACATCCTCGGGACCCAGCCGTTCCGGCACGTCACCGTGCGGGTCAGCGGCGATGCGCTGGTGCCGAGGCCCGAGACCGAGGCGCTGGCCGGATGGGCGCTGGAACTGCTGCCCTCGCCGCCCCGGCGACCCCTCGTCATCGACGCGGGCACCGGCGGCGGGTGCATCGCCTGCGCCGTGGCGTCCGAGCGCCCGGACGTCGAGGTGATCGCCCTCGACCTCTCGCCGGCGGCCGTGGCGCTCGCGCGGGAGAACGTGGTGGCGCTCGGGCTGGCGACGCGCGTGACCGTCGACGTCTCCGACCTGTTCGCCACGCTGGGCGTGATGCAGGCGGACGTGATCGTCTCCAACCCACCATATCTGCCGACCGGGCTCATCGACACCCTGGCTCCCGAGGTCAGCCGCTACGATCCCCGGCTCGCGCTCGACGGCGGGCCGGATGGCCTCACCGTGGTCCGGCGGCTGGTGCGGGCGGCGCCCGAGCGGCTCGTTTCCGGCGGGGCCCTCGTGCTCGAGACCGCCGGCGGCGAGCAGGTGCAGGCCGTCGGCGCGCTCCTGGAGGCGCAGGGCTTCGTTGGCGTCGAGACCCGCGCCGACCTGGCCGGGGTCGAGCGCTTCGTGGCCGGGAGGCGCCCGTAATGCCGGCCCGGCTGCTGATCGAGGGCGGCGTGCCGCTCCGGGGCGAGGTGGCCGTGAGCGCGGCGAAGAACGCGGCGCTGCCCGCGCTGGCGGCGGCGCTCCTCACGAGCGAGCCGCTGACCCTCACCAACGTGCCCGAGCTGGGCGACGTCCGCACGATGCTCAAGCTGCTGGAGACCCACGGCGCCGCCGTCAAGCGCCAGGCGCGCGACGTGACGGTGACCGTCGGGCGGGTCACCAGCGACCGGGCGCCCTACGAGCTGGTTTCCACCATGCGCGCCTCGGTGCTGGTGCTGGGCCCGCTCGTCGCCCGCCACGGCTCGGCCCGGGTGGCGCTCCCGGGCGGCTGCGCGATCGGGGTACGCCCCATCGACCAGCACCTCAAGGGGCTGGCGCGCCTGGGGGCGGAGATCGCGATCGAGAACGGCTACGTGGTGGCACGGGCCAGCCGCCTCAAGGGCGCCCGCATCGCGACCGATGTGGTCACGGTGACGGGGACCGAGAATCTCATGATGGCGGCGGCCCTGGCCGAGGGCACCACGGTCATCGAGAATGCCGCCCGCGAGCCGGAGGTGGGCGACCTCGCGGCGCTCCTGACCGCGATGGGCGCCCGCGTGCACGGCGCGGGCACCGGGCGCGTCGAGATCGAGGGCGTGTCCGAGCTGGCCGGCGCCGTCCACCGCATCGTTGCCGACCGCATCGTGGCCGGTACCCTGCTGATGGCGGGCGCCATCACGGGCGGCGACGTCCGGGTGACCGACGTCGTCCCCGACCACCTCGCCGCCGTGCTGGCCAAGCTGGAGGAATGCGGGGTCACCCTCGACGCCGGAGCGGACTGGGTGCGCGCCCGTGCCTCCGGGCGCCCGCGGCCGGCCGACGTCGTGACCAGCCCCTTCCCGGGGTTCCCGACCGACATGCAGGCCCAGTTGATGACCCTGCTGGGACTGGCCGAGGGACAGTCGAAGGTGACCGAGACGATCTTCGAGAACCGCTTCATGCACGTCGCCGAGCTGGCCCGGATGGGCGCCTCGATCACCACCGACGGCTCCGTCGCGGTCGTCCGTGGCGTGGAGTCCTACCAGGGCGCGCCCGTCATGGCCTCCGATCTGCGGGCGTCGGCGGCGCTGGTGCTGGCGGGGCTGGCGGCCCGGGGACGCACCGAGGTCTCCCGGATCTACCACCTCGACCGCGGCTACGAGAGGCTCGAGGCCCGGCTCGGCGCGCTCGGTGCGCGGATCGAGCGCCTGGCATGAGCGACCGTCTCACCCTGGCGCTTCCCAAGGGCCGGCTGCTCGACGACGCGCTCGAGATGCTCCGCGAGATCGGCGTCGACGGCGTCGACCAGGACTCGCGCCGCCTGATCTTCGACGACGCGCGCCAGAGCCTCCGGCTCCTCTTCCTCAAGCCGGCCGACATTCCCGCCTACGTGACCTACGGCGCCGCCCACCTGGGTGTCGTCGGCAAGGACATCCTGCTCGAGCAGGAGCCCGACGTGTACGAGCCGCTCGATCTCGGCTTCGGCGTCTGCCGGCTGGTGGTGGCCGAACCACGCGAGCTGTGGGAGCGCGACGATCCGGCCAAGTGGTCGTGGGTGCGGGTGGCGACGAAGTACCCGCGGCTGACCGAGCAGTACTTCTCCGCGCGCGGCGTCCAGGTGGAGATCGTTCGCCTGGACGGCTCGATCGAGCTGGCGCCGCTGGTCGGGCTGGCCGAGCGAATCGTGGATCTGGTGCAGTCGGGCGAGACCCTGCGCGCCAACGGCCTCGTCGAGGTGGCGGAGATCACGCGCTCGACCGCGCGCCTCATCGTCAACCGCGCCGCCATGAAGACCGAGTACGCGGCCATCAACACCCTCATCGCCCAGCTCCGCACGTGGAGTCACGCGTGAGACTCCTGGACGCGCGCACGCTGGGGATCGACGGGGTCGTCCGGGCCGTCGACCGTCCGCCGTCGGCGGTGCCTGCCGAGGTGGCGCGATCGGTGGACACGATCGTGGCGGCCGTCCGCGACAGGGGCGACGCTGCCCTGCTCGAGTTCACGGCGCGATTCGACCGCTTCAGCCCGGCGTCGGCCGCGGGTCTCGCGATCGCGCCGGCCGAGTTCGAGACGGCCGCGCACGAGGTGGATCCCGCCGTGCGGGCGGCTCTGGCCTATGCGGCCGACCGGATCGAACGCTATCACGCGGCGGCGCTGCCCAAGTCGTGGCGGCTGACCGACGAGCACGGCTCCGTGCTCGGCCAGGAGGTGCGGCCGCTCGATCGCGTCGGCGTCTACGTCCCCGGCGGCCGGGCCGCCTATCCCTCGACGGTCCTGATGACCGCGGTGCCGGCCCGCGTGGCGGGCGTCCGCGAGATCGTGCTCGTCACGCCACCGGGCCCCGACGGCCGGGTGCCGGCCGCCGTGCTGGCCGCGGCCCGCGTGGCCGGCGTCACCGAGGGCTGGCGCATCGGCGGCGCCCAGGCGGTGGCGGCGCTCGCCTACGGCACCGGCGCCATCCGCCGCGTGGACAAGATCGTGGGTCCCGGCAACGTGTACGTCGCGCTGGCCAAGACGCGGGTCTTCGGCGACGTCGGCATCGACATGGTGGCGGGACCGAGCGAGGTCGTGGTCGTGGCCGACGCCGCCGCCGACCCGGCGTGGATCGCCGCCGACCTGCTCGCGCAGGCCGAGCACGACCCGATGGCCCGCGCCCTGCTGATCACCGACGCGCCGGATCTGCTGCCGCGCGTCGAGGCGGCGCTGCGCGCCCAGCTCGAGCGCCTGCCCCGCCGGGCGATCGCCGGCGAGGCGCTGGCGTCCAGCGGCGCCTTCATCCTCGTCGCTGATCTGGACGCGGCGGTCGACGTCGCCAACCGGCTCGCGCCCGAGCATCTCGAGCTGATGGTGGCCGTCCCGGCCGCGCTGCTGCCCCGGGTGCGGCACGCGGGGGCGATTTTCCTCGGCGCCCACACGCCCGAGGTGGTGGGCGACTACGTGGCCGGTCCCAACCACGTGCTGCCCACGGCCGGCACCGCCCGCTTCGCCTCGCCGCTGGGCGCCGAGGACTTCGTGACGCGGTCGAGCGTGATCGAGTACTCGCCGTCGGGGCTGGCGGCGGCGCTGCCCCACCTGGGGGCGCTGGCCGGGATCGAGGGACTCGCCGGCCACGGCCGGGCGGCCGAGCTTCGAGCCAAGGAGGCCCGCGGATGAGCGGCAACGGGCGGCAGGCGCGCGTCGAGCGCAAGACCAAGGAGACCGAGGTCACGCTGCAGCTGAGCCTCGACGGGACGGGCAGCGCCAAGATCCAGACCCCGATTCCCTTCTTCAGCCACATGCTGGAGGCCTGGGCCAGGCACGGGCTCATGGACCTGGCCGTCGAGGCGAGCGGCGACGTCGAGGTCGACATCCACCACACGGTGGAGGACGTCGGCATCGTGCTGGGCCGGGCGCTGCGCGAGGCGCTCGGTGACAAGAAGGGCATCGTCCGCTACGGCGCCGCCTTCGTGCCGATGGACGAAGCGCTGGTGCAGGCCTCGGTCGACGTCTCGGGCCGGCCCTTCCTGGTCTTCAACGTGCCGGTGGCGCGCGCGCGCGTGTCGAACTTCGACCTCGACATGCTCCAGGAATTCTTCCGGGCCTTCGCGTTCAACGCCGAGATCACGCTGCACGTGACCATGCACTACGGCCACAACCTGCACCACATCGCCGAGGCCGTGTTCAAGGCGGTGGGCCGGGCGCTGGCCGAGGCCACCCGGCTGAACCCACGGATCGCCGGTGTGCTGCCGTCCACCAAGGGCACGCTGTGAGCGAGGCGAGCCGGTGATCGCGATCGTGAACTACGGGCGCGGGAACCTCGGCTCCGTCGAGAAGGCGTTCGTGCGGGTCGGTCGCCCGGCCGTGGTCACGCAGGACGAGCGGGTGGTCGACGAGGCCGACGCCGTCGTGCTGCCCGGCGACGGAGCCTTCCACGACGCCATGACGAATCTCGAGCAACTCGGCTTGCTGAAGGCCGTGCGGCGGTCGCTCGACGGCCGCCGTCCGTTCCTGGGCATTTGCCTCGGATACCAGCTGCTGTTCTCGACCAGCGAGGAGTTCGGCGAGGGGCGCGGACTCGACGTCATCCCGGGTGTCGTGCGTCGCTTCCCCTCCGGCCGCAAGGTCCCGCACATGGGCTGGAACCGCGTCTGGCACGGCGGGTCGCTGCGGCTCTTCGAGGGCGTCGCCGATGGCGCGCACTTCTACTTCGTGCACTCCTATTTCCCGGTCCTGGGAGCGGTGTCGGGCGTGTCGGAGCAGACCGGGCCAGTACGGCAGGCATGGTGTGAGTACGGTGTCCGCTTCGCCGCCGCGGTCGAGACCGGCCGCATCTACGCGACGCAGTTCCATCCCGAGAAGAGCCAGAAGGCGGGCATCCGGCTGCTGGAGAACTTCGCGGCGATCGTGAAGGACGCGCGGTGATCGTCATTCCCGCGGTGGACCTGCGCGAGGGCCGCTGCGTCCGCCTGCGCGAGGGCCGGGCCGACGCCGAGACGGTGTTCTCCGACGATCCCGTCGCGATGGCAAAGCGCTGGGCCGACGCCGGGGCCGAGCGGCTGCACGTCGTGGACCTGGACGGCGCGTTCGCCGGTGCGCCGCGACAGACGGCGCTCATCGCCAGGATCGTGGACGCCGTGCGCCCGGTGCCGGTGGAGGCCGGCGGGGGTCTGCGGGATCTCGCGGCCGTGGCCGCCGTGCTCGAGGTCGGGGTCGCGTGGGCCGTCGTGGGCACCCGGGCCGCGCTGGATGCACCCTTTCTGGCCGACGCGGGCCGGCGGTTCGGCGAGCGGATGATCGTCGCCGCCGACGGCCGCGGCGAACGCGTCGCCCTCCGCGGCTGGACGGAGACCGGCGAGCTGACGGTGGTCGAGGTCGGCCGGCGCGCCCGCGACGCCGGCGCGGTCGCGCTGCTCTACACGGACGTGAGCCGGGACGGCACCGGGCTGGGGCCCAACGTCGAGGCGACCGCGGCGCTGGCCGCGGCGGTCGGGCTGCCGATCCTCGCCTCGGGCGGCGTGGGGACCATCCAGCATCTGTGCACGCTGGCCGGGGTGCCGGGGGTCATGGGCACGATCGTCGGGCGGGCGCTCTACACCGGCGCCGTCGCGCTGGAGGACGCGCTGGCCGCGGTGAAGGCCGCCTGATGCTGACCAAGCGGATCATCCCGTGCCTGGACGTGAAGGACGGCCGCGTCGTCAAGGGCGTGCAGTTCGTGGACCTGCGCGACGCCGGCGATCCGGTCGAGGCGGCGCTCGCCTACGACGCCCAGGGGGCTGACGAACTGGTCTTTCTCGACATCACGGCCTCGCACGAGGACCGCGCGATCATGCTCGAGGTGGTCCGGCGCACCGCCGAGGGGGTCTACATGCCGCTCACGGTGGGGGGCGGCGTCCGCTCCGTGGACGACGTGCGCCGCCTGCTCCGCGCCGGAGCCGACAAGGTCGCGCTGAACACCGCGGCCATCGAGCGGCCGGCGGTCATCGGCGAGGCGGCCGAGCGTTTCGGCAGCCAGTGCATCGTCGTGGCGATCGACGCGCGCCGGGAGCGCGATCACTGGACCGTCTATACACACGGCGGGCGGCGGCCGACCGGGCGTGACGCGGTGGCGTGGGCGCGGGACGCGGTGGCGCTGGGCGCCGGCGAGATCCTGCTGACGAGCATGGACCGCGACGGCACCAAGGACGGCTACGACCTCGCGCTGACGCGCACGGTGTCGCAGGCCGTGTCCGTGCCGGTCATCGCGTCGGGCGGCGCCGGCACCCTCGAGCACTTCCACGAGGCGCTGACCGAGGGGTGGGCCGACGCCGCCCTGGCGGCCTCGCTCTTTCACTTCGGGATCTACACGATCGCCGAGACCAAGGCGTACCTCGCCGGGCGCGGCGTCGAGGTGCGGCGGTGACGCCCGAGAGCCTCACCTACGACGCGCAGGGGCTCATCCCGGCGGTCGTGCAGGAGGCGGAGACCGGCGAGGTGCTGATGGTCGCCTGGATGGACCGCGACGCGGTGGCGGCCACGCTGGCGACCGGGCTCACGCACTTCTGGTCGCGCTCGCGGCGGATGGCGTGGCGCAAGGGCGAGACCTCCGGGCACCGCCAGCACGTGCGCGGCGTCTACGCGGATTGCGACGCGGACACGCTGCTGGTCCAGGTGCACCAGGACGGCGTGGCCTGCCACACCGGCAGCCGCACGTGCTTCTTCGCGGGACTGCAGGGGCCCGGCGCCGCCGCCAACATGCTGGACCGCATCGAGCGGATCGTGGCCGACCGCAAGGCGGCGCCGCCGCCCGGCTCCTACGTGGGCGGGCTGCTGGCCAAGGGCGAGGCGGCGGTGTGCCGGAAGATCGGCGAGGAAGCCGTGGAGGTGGTGACCGCCGCCCTCGGCGGTGAGGGCGACCGGCGCGTCGTCGAGGAGGTCGCCGATCTCTGGTTCCACACGATGGTCCTGCTCGGCGAGCGCTCGATCCCGCTGCGTGACGTGCTCGAGGAGCTGGCGCGCCGGCACTCGGGCGGGGAGGGGCCGCCCGGCGGCACGAGCCCGCCTCGCCCGGACCGGCCGGCGCCGGGCGGGTAGCCGTCGTGGGCACGGCAGGCCGCCGCGCGGCGGGGCTGGCCGCCGTGGTGGCGCTGGCGCTCGGCGCGTGCGCGGGCCGGCGGATCGTCGACGGCGTCTATCGCGCGCCTGCCGGCTACGAGGTGCGGTTGCCGGGGTCGGCGTGGGCCGTCGCCGACGAGAGCCGGGCCGACCTGGAGCTGCGGCACCGGACGGCGCCGGCGGGGATGCTGGTGAACGCCGTGTGCGATCCGGCCGTGGCCCGGCGCGGCTGGGACGTGCTCGGGCGGCACCTGCTGCTCGGGTTGCGTGACCGGGTCGTGGTGGAGGACAACGAGGTGCCGGTGAACGGACGGGTGGCCTCGCACCGGCTGCTGGAAGGACGGATGCGGCAGAACGACGAGCGCGTGCGGATCGAGAGCTACACGCTGAAGGGCGGCCGCTGCGTGTACGACCTCCTGTACGTCGCCGCGCCCGACGTCTTCGCGACGTGGCGGGGCGACTTCGAGCGCTTCGTCGAGAGCTTCGGCGGCGAGTAGCGCATGGACACCTATCTCCAGCGCACGGCCATGTGGTACGGGGGCGTGGGCCTGCTGACCGCCGAGGTGCTGCGCAGCCTGGCCCTGCCGCCGCGGTACTTCCGCCTGATCCTCGTCGAGATCGAGGTCATGGGGGTCCGGTCGCTCGGCGTCGCCGCCACTGCCGCCGTCTTCACCGGCATGGTGTTCGCAGTGCAAAGCGCCGTGAACATGGCGCGCTTCGGGGCCGAGAACTACGTGGGGCCGCTGGCCGCGCTGGCGATCCTGCGCGAGCTGGGGCCGGTGCTCACCGCGATCCTGGTCGGCGGCAAGGTCGCCTCCGGCATCACCGCCGAGCTGGGCTCGATGAAGGTCACCGAGCAGATCGACGCCCTCCGCACGCTCGGGGTGAACTTCATCAAGCGCCTGATCGTCCCCCGCGTGCTCGCCGCCCTGATCGTCTTCCCGCTGCTGACCGTCCTCGCCGACGTCCTCGGCGTGCTCGGGGGCATGGTGATCATGTTCGTCGAGCGCGGGGCCGACATGTGGGCCTACTGGAACACGACCGTCTACTGGGTGCTGCCGCGCGATTTCCTCATGGGGGTGGGCAAGTCGTTCTTCTTCGGCGCCATCGTCACGCTCATCGGCTGCTACAACGGGCTCAGCACGACGGGAGGCACGGAGGGGCTGGGGCGGGCGACGACGGCCACGGTCGTCCACGTCACCATGGGCGTGATCATCTCCGACTTCTTCCTGACCAAGCTGATGCTCATGATCTTCTGGTGATGCGGCTGCGGGCGCGCGCGCACAGCGAGCCGGGCCGGCCGGCCCCGGCCGCCAGCGGGCTGGCCGTGGAGGTCACCGAGGTCCGCAAGCGGTTCGAGGGCAAGGAGGTGCTGCGCGGGGTGTCGTTCGGCGTCGAGCGCGGCGAGACGCTGGTGATCATGGGCGGCAGCGGCTCCGGCAAGACGGTGACGCTCCGCCTGGTGGCCGGGCTCATCCGGCCCTCGAGCGGGACCGTTCGCATCTTCGGCCGGCGCATCGACGACCTCGGCGAGCAGGAGCTGCTGCCGCTTCGCCGCCGCATGGGCTACGTCTTCCAGGGCGCCGCCCTCTTCGACTCGCTGTCGGTGCTGGAGAACGTCGCCTATCCCCTGCGCGAGCACACGGGCCTGGGCGACGCCGAGATCCGCGCGCGCGTCCGGCACTTCCTCTCGCTGGTCGGCCTCGGCGACGAGGTGCTCGACCTGCTGCCGGCCGAGCTGTCGGGCGGCATGCGCAAGCGCGTCGGGATCGCCCGCGCGCTGGCCCAGGAGCCCCAGATGCTCCTGTTCGACGAGCCGACCGCCGGGCTCGATCCCACGAACGCCAGGCTGGTGGCCGAGCTGATCGTGCGGCTGCGGGGCGGCGTGTGCGACACGGCGATCGTGGTCACCCACGACCTCGAGCTGGCCAGGACGGTGGCCGAGCGGGTGGCGATCCTCATCGAGGGCCGGTTCGCCGCCCTGGGCACGCTCCCGGCGGTGCTGGGCTCCGCAGACCCCGCGGTGCAGGCCTTCCTGGCCGGCGAGGCGAGGGGGACGACATGAACGAAGAGCGCGACGAGCGGCGGCTGAAGCTCCGGGTCGGGGTGTTCGTGCTCGTCGGCGTGGCCGCGTTCCTGGCCATGGTCTACGCCTTCGGCGCCCGCGCCCGGCTCTTCGAGCCGCGCTTCACCCTCTACGCCGAGTTCACCGAGGTCGGCGGTCTCGTGGAGGGCGCCACCGTGCGGCTGGCCGGTGTGCAGATCGGACGCGTGAGCGGGGTGCACCTGCCGCCGGAGCCGGGCGGCAAGGTGGGGGTGGAGATGTCGATCGCCCGGCGGTTCCGCGACCGCATCCGGAAGGACTCGGTGGCCCGCATCGAGACCCAGGGGCTGCTCGGGGACAAGATCATCGAGATCACGGTCGGCACCGCCGCCGCGCCGGCGGTGGCGCCGAACGACTTCATCGCCTCCCGAGAGCCCTTCGACATCGGCCGCGTGATGAACGAGAGCGCCCAGGTCGTCAAGAGCGTCAGCGCGCTGGCCGACAGCCTGCGCGATACGGCCCAGGCGCTGAACCAGTCGCGCCTCATCGAGGAGGCGACGGCCACCGTGCAGTCGGCGCGCAAGATCACCGACCAGGTGGGGCGGATCGTCAACGAGGTGCAGCAGGGCAAGGGCTGGGCCCACGCGCTCATCTACGAGGAGCCGGTGGCGTTGCGGCGCATCAACGACCTCGTGGCCACCACCCAGGACCTCCTCGACCGGGTGAAGCGCGGCGAGGGCGCCGCCGGCGTGCTGACCTCCGAGCAGTCGACGGCCTCGGCCAGGCGACTGGTGGCGGCGATGGACAAGCTGAGCCGCGTGGTCGAGCGGCCGTCACCCGAGGACGGCCTGCTGCCGGCGCTGCTGTTCGATCCCCGGCATCGGGTGGTGCTGGAGGACCTTCGCGTGACGGCCCGCAACGTCCGCGAGGTGTCCGAGCGGCTGGCCGGCGGGCGCGGCACGCTCGGCAGCCTCGTCAAGGACGAGCCGGCCGACCGCGGCCTCCAGCAGGCCTCCCGCGACTTCCAGGCGGCCGTCGCCAACCTCCGGGAGATCACCGACAAGATCAAGGAGGGCGAGGGCACGGTGGGGGCCCTGATCGCCGATCCGACGGTGTACGAACGGCTGGTCAACATCCTCGACGGCGCCTCCCGCAGCTTCCTGCTGCGGGGGCTTCTGCGGGGCCTCGGCCGCGACGGGCGGGACAGCCGGGAGCCGCCCAAGGAGTGAGGATGCCGCGGGCCACGAGCGTCCACCGCTGCCAGCAGTGCGGCTTTGCGAGCTCCAAGCCCGGCACCTGCCCGGACTGCAAGCGCGCGACCGGCGAGCTGGTTCCGCTGGTGGAGGAGCGGGCGGCGCCGTCGGGCCGGCGGGCCGCCGTCTCGGCCGGCACGCGGCCCATGCCGCTCAAGGACGTCGTGGTGGAGCGTGGCGACCGCGTCCTCACCGGCATCGCGGAGCTGGACCGCGTGCTCGGCGGCGGCGTCGTCCGCGGCTCGCTCGTGCTCATCGGCGGGGATCCGGGCGTGGGGAAGTCGACGCTCGTCCTGCAGGCCGCGCGCGCGCTCGCCCGAGTGGCCCCGCCCGTGCTGTACGTGTCGGCCGAGGAGTCGGCCGCCCAGGTGAAGATGCGGGCCGACCGTCTCGGCGTCGGGGGGGATGGTCTGCTCCTGTGGGCGGAGGGCAACCTCTCGGCGGTGCAGGCCGAGCTGGACGCCGTCAAGCCGCGCACGCTGATCGTCGACTCGATCCAGACGGTCTTCCTGCCCGAGCTGGAGTCGGCGCCCGGCAGCGTCGCCCAGGTGCGGGAGTGCGGCGCGCGCCTGATGACGCTGGCCAAGGGCCGCGGGATCGCCACGTTCCTGGTGGGCCACGTCACCAAGGAGGGGGCGCTGGCCGGACCCCGTGTGCTCGAGCATCTGGTCGACACCGTCCTCTACTTCGAGGGTGAGCACCACCACGCCTACCGGGTGCTGCGCGCCGTGAAGAACCGGTTCGGCTCCACCAACGAGATCGGCGTGTTCGAGATGAGCGCCGGCGGGCTCGTCGAGGTGCCGAACCCGTCGGGCTTCTTCCTGGCCGAGCGGCCGGCCGACGCGCCGGGCTCGGTGATCGTCGCGGCGCTCGAGGGCACCCGGCCCATGCTGCTGGAGCTGCAGGCGCTGGTGGCCCGCGCCTCCTTCGGGACGCCGCGCCGCACCGTGCTCGGCGCCGACTACAACCGCGTCTGCCTGCTGCTGGCTGTGCTGGAAAAGCGGGCCGGGCTGCCGATCGGCAACCAGGACGTCTTCGTCAACGTGGCAGGCGGTGGCCGCGTCGTCGAGCCGGCGGCCGACCTCGGCGTGGTGATCGCGGCGGCCTCGAGCTACCTCGAGCGCCCGGTGCCACCCGACGTGCTCGTCCTCGGCGAGGTCGGGCTGACCGGCGAGATACGGGCGGTGAGCGGCGTGGAGCCGCGCCTGCGGGCGGCCGCCCAGCTGGGCTTTCGCTCGGCGATCGTGCCGCGGGGCAACGCGGAGGGCGCGC
Source organism: Candidatus Methylomirabilota bacterium (assembly GCA_036397135.1). Taxonomy (GTDB): domain Bacteria; phylum Methylomirabilota; class Methylomirabilia; order Rokubacteriales; family CSP1-6; genus AR5. The sequence goes on along the minus strand of DASWJN010000020.1, from coordinate 4,666 downwards.
TGCCCCTGCCGGTGAGGGCCGTGGACAGCGTGAGCGACGCGCTCGGGGCCTTGCTGGGCTGATGGTGGCCCTGGTCATCGCCCGCCTGCTCCTGATCACCGCCTGCGTGGGCGGAGGCATCGCGCTGGCGCTCTCGCTGGGACTCACACCGCTCGCCGGGGCGTTGGCCGGCGTGGCGGTCGCCGCCGTCGCGATCGGCCTCGAGGTGGCGGCGGCCAGCATCCCGCTCCGGCCGCTGCTGTGGACCGCGGGCGGCGCCGTGGGCGGACTGCTGGCCGGGCTCGCGCTCGGCTCGGCGCTGGAACCGCTGGCCGGCCGGGCGGCGCCGGTGCTGCGCAGCGTGGCCGCCCTCGTCGGCGCCTGGGTCGGCGGCGTGGGGGCAGCGCGCCGGGCGGGCGAGCCGGCGGTGCCGGCGGCGCCCGCGGGCGGCCCCGCGGCGCGCGTCCTCGACACCTCGGTGATCATCGACGGCCGCGTGGCCGATGTCGTGGAGGCAGGGTTCCTCGACGGCGGCGTGATCGTTCCCCAGTTCGTGGTGCGCGAGCTGCAGCGCCTGGCCGACTCCGGCGACCCGCTGCGGCGCGGCCGCGGCCGCCGCGGCTTCGACGTGCTGGACCGGTTGCGGCGGAGTCCGGACGTTCGCTTCGAGCTGGTGGACACCGACTTTCCCGACGTCGCCGAGGTCGACGCCAAGCTGGTCGCGCTGGCCCGCGCGCGCGGCGCCCGCCTGCTGACCAACGACACGGCGCTCGTCCGGGTGGCGGCGCTGGGCGGCGTGGCCGCCGGCAGCGTCAACGACCTGGCCGCCGCGCTGCGGCCGGTGGCCTTGCCCGGCGAGGGCCTGCAGGTGCAGGTGCTACGCGAGGGCAAGGAGCCCGGGCAGGGGGTGGCCTATCTCGAGGACGGCACCATGGTGGTCGTCGAGGGAGGCAAGCGTTTCCTCGGTCAGGCGCTCGAAGTGGTCGTGACGAGCGCGTTGCAGACCTCGGCCGGACGCATGATCTTCACGCGCCCCCGTAGCGATGAGGGCGGCGGCGGTGCCTAGCCTGGCCGTCGTGATCCCCGCCGGCGGCGTCGGGACGCGGCTGGGCCGGCGGACGCCCAAGCAGTTCCTTCGGTTGGGGGACGCGACGATCCTGACCGCCACCCTGCGACACTTCACGGGCCACCCGGCCGTGCGCGCCGTCGTCGTGGCGGCGCCGGCGGCGTACCTGTCGCGCACCCGCGAGCTCGTCGCCCGCGGCGGCCGACGTCCGGTCCACGTGGTGGCCGGCGGCCCCACCCGGCAGGAGTCCGTCTGGCAGGCGCTGCAGGCCGCACCGCCCGATGCCGAGATCGTGCTGGTCCACGACGGCGTCCGGCCGTTCATCGAGCGCCCGCTCATCGACGCGGTGGCCGCGGCGGCGGCCGAACACGGCGCGGCCATCTGCGCGCTGCCCATCGTCGAGACCATCAAGCGCGTGCGGGACGGCGTGGTGGAGTCGACGCTCGACCGGTCCGGGCTGTGGGCCGTGCAGACGCCCCAGGGCTTCCGGGCCGCGCTGCTGCGCGAGGCGCATGACAAGGCGCGCCGGGACGGCATCGTGGGCACCGACGACGCGGCGCTGGTGGAGCGGCTCGGCCATCCGGTCCGGGTGGTGCCGGGACTGGCCGGCAACGTCAAGATCACGACACCGGAGGACCTTCGGCGCGCGCGGAGGCGCCGGTGAACCGCGTCGGCTTCGGCTTCGACCTCCATCCGCTGGTTGCCGGCCGGCCGCTCGTGCTGGGAGGCGTGACGGTGCCTTCCGAGGCCGGGCTCGACGGCCACTCCGACGCTGACGTGCTGTCGCACGCGGTGGCCGAGGCACTGCTCGGCGCCCTGGCCCTGGGCGACCTCGGACGCCATTTCCCCGACACCGATCCGCGCTGGCGCGGCATCTCAAGCTTGCTGCTGCTCGCTCAGGTGATGGAGCTCGCCCGGGGCCAGGGGGCGACACTGGTGAACGTGGACGCGACCGTCCTGGCCCAGGCGCCCAGACTGGCCCCGCACCTGCCCGAGATGGCCAAGCGCCTGGCCGACGTTGTCGGCCTGCCCGCGGAGCGGGTGAGCGTCAAAGCCAAAAGCCCGGAAGGTCTCGGCCTCGTAGGCCGCCGAGAAGGCATCGCCGCCATGGCGGTCGTGAGCCTGGAGGTTCGCGAATGAGGGGGAGGTTCGGAAGGGGGGCGTAGCCCCCCTCCGAGGCTATGAGGGTCTACAACACGCTGACACGGTCCAAGGAGGAGCTCGTTCCGGCCACCCCGGGAGAGATCCGGATGTACTCCTGCGGGGTGACGGTCTACGACCTCTCCCACGTGGGCCACGCGCGCATGATGATCGTGTTCGACGTCATCTCGCGCTATCTGCGCTTCGCCGGGTATCGCGTGACGTTCGTGCGGAACTTCACGGACATCGACGACAAGATCATCCGGCGCGCCAACCAGGAGGGAGTGCCGGCCCGGGAGGTCTCCGAGCGCTATGTCGCCGCCTTCCGCGAGGACATCGCAGCCCTGGGAGCGCTGCCGCCCGAGGTCGAGCCCAAGGCGACCGACCACGTCCCGGGGATGGTCGCGCTGATCGAGCGCCTGGTTGCCGGCGGCCATGCCTACGTGGTGGACGGCGACGTCTACTTCGAGGTCCGGCGGTTCCCACCTTACGGCAAGCTGTCCGGCAAGAACCTCGACGACCTGCTGGTGGGAGCGCGCGTGGAGGTCGACGAGCGCAAGCGCGATCCGCGTGACTTCGCGCTGTGGAAGGCTGCCAAGCCCGGTGAACCGGCGTGGGAGAGCCCGTGGGGCCACGGCCGGCCGGGCTGGCACATCGAGTGCTCGGCGATGGCGATGCGCTACCTCGGCGAGTCCTTCGACATCCACGGGGGCGGCGAGGATCTCATCTTCCCTCACCACGAGGCGGAGATCGCCCAGTCCGAGGCCGTCACCGGCAAGCCGTTCGCGCGCTACTGGCTGCACAACGGCATGGTGAACTTGGGCCGGGAAAAGATGTCGAAGTCGCTCGGCAACACGCTCACGATCCGCGAGCTGGTCACGCGCCACGACCCCGCGGCGCTGCGCCTGTTCCTGCTCGGCACGCACTACCGGAGCCCGCTCGAGTGGGCCGAGGAGCGGGTGGAGGACAGCGCCCGCGCCCTCGAGCGCCTCTGGCGCCCGATCGACGACGCGGACAAGCACGCGGCCTCGGAGCCGCGCGCCCCGGGCCAGTCGCTGCCGCCCGAGCTCATGGGCTTCCGCCAGCGGTTCATCGCCGCCATGGACGACGACTTCAACACGCCGGAGGCCCTCGCCGCGCTGTTCGACTTCAGTCGCGCGCTGCGAGGGAGCGAGGTGAGCGTGCCGGTCTTCGTGCGCGGAGCCGAGGAGTTGAAGGCGCTCGCCGGCGCCCTGGGGCTGCAGGGCCCCCGGCGGGGCGGGCTGGACGAGACCCAGATCGCCCGGCTGATCGAGGAGCGCGCGGAGGCCCGCCGCCAGCGGAACTTCGAGCAGGCCGACGAGATCCGGGCCCGGATCGAGCAACTCGGCGCCGTCCTCGAGGACACGACGGCGGGGACCGTGTGGAGGTGGAAGGGCCGGTGAGCGACGAGCGTGTGTGGGGCCGCAACCCGGTCCTCGCCCTGCTGCGCAGCGGCAGCCGGCGCGCCGACGAGGTCGCGGTGCTGGCCGGCGCCCGGGGTCCCCTCTCCGAAGTCGTGGCCCTGGCTCGCCGGGCCGGCGTCAAGGTGTCCTATCGCACGCGCGATCAGCTCACGGCGATCGCCGGCACGATGGATCATCAGGGGGTCGTCGCCCGGGTGGCCGCCGCCGAGTACGCCGACCTGGAGGACCTCCTCCAGGTGCCGGGCCGGCGCCGCGAGGCTCCGTTCTTCATGGCGCTGGATCAGCTTCAGGACCCCCGGAACCTCGGCGCCCTGCTCAGGACGGCGGACGCCTTCGGGGTCCACGGAGTGATCGTGCCCAAGCACCACGCCGTCGGCCTGACCGAGGCCGCCGCCCGAACGGCCATGGGTGCCGTCGAGTACGTCGCGGTCGCCCGGGAGACCAACCTGGTTGCGAGTCTCGAAACACTCAAAGAATCAGGTATTTGGATCTACGGCGCCTCGGCCAAGGGAGGGATCCCCCCGTGGGCTGCGGACTTCACGGGGCCCATCTGCCTGGTCCTCGGGGGTGAGGGGGAGGGGTTGCGTCCGCTGGTCGCCCGGACCTGCGACGTGCTCGTCTCGGTCCCCATGCGGGGCGGGGTGGGCTCGCTGAACGTGGCGGCCGCCGGTGCCGCCGTCTGCTACGAGGTGGCGCGCCAGAGGGCCCGGACTGCTCAAACTCCTTGACGGAAGGCCAAACCGAAACTAAATTGGAACTTTGCCTGTGCTGGCGTAGCTCAGTGGCAGAGCAACTGCCTTGTAAGCAGTGGGTCGGGGGTTCAAATCCTCCCGCCAGCGCCAGCTTGAAGGACGTTTCGTTTGCTCGTGAGGTCTCTCATCGCATGCCGGCAGGCTCGGGGAGGTACCCAAGTGGCCAAAGGGGGCAGACTGTAAATCTGCTGGCGTACGCCTTCGGGGGTTCAAATCCTCCCCTCCCCACCACTGCTCGAGCGACGGACGGAATGCGCGGGAATAGCTCAGCGGTAGAGCGCCAG
>DASWJN010000019.1:0-11604 GCA_036397135.1 Candidatus Methylomirabilota bacterium | reverse complement strand
GACGCGAACTCCGCGGCGGTTTCCGCCGGCGCCGAGACGTCGACCGCCTGCTTGAGGATCTCCAGGCAGAGGCTGTGCTGGCCTTCCTCGAACGCCGTGCGCGCCTCCTGCAGGAACTGGGTGGCGATCTGCCGGCGCCGGTGCACCTCCGCCTGCCCCCGCGCCTGCTGGAGCAGCTCGAGCGCCCGGCCGTGCTCCGGCATCTCCGCCACGATCGCCTCGAACTCCACCACGGCGTCGGCGAACTGCCCGCTCTGCAGGAACTCCTGCCCCCGTTGCAGCGCCGGCATGAGCGCCTCGGCCTGGCCGATCCTGGCTTCCAGCGTCTCGATCCGGCGCTCGAACTCGCTCTCGAGTCCGCGCATCGTCGCCAGGCGCGCGCGCTCGTCGATGGCGACGATGGTCTCGTCGTCGACCGGAGACCCCGTCCGCTCGGCCAGGACCGCCTGGAGCTGCAGGAGCCGGTCGCGCTGCCGGCGGAGGCGCGCCCGCACCTGCTGCGTCTCGTCGACGAGCCCGCGCTGCACGTGCTCGAGCTCCGCCCGCATCTGCTCGAGATCCTGGAAGCGCTGCTCCGGCTGCTTGCGCATGGCGCGCTGGACGATGGCGGCCAGCTCTCCCGGAATGGTGGGATCCACCTCGGTCAGGGACGGGGGGTCCTCCGTTCGCAGCTGCTCGAGGAGCTGCATGGGGTCATCGCCGGTGAACGGCGGCCGCAGGCCGAGCAGCTCGTAGGTGACCGCCCCCACCGAGAAGATGTCGGCGCGATGGTCGGCCCGCCCCCGCACCTGTTCGGGCGCGATGTAGCGCAGGGTCCCCATGATCAGCCCGGTGCGCGTGAGACCGCCCTCGGTCGCCGCGATCTGCGCGATGCCGAAGTCGAGGACCTTCACCTGCCCGTTGCGCAGCAGCATGATGTTGCCGGGCTTGACGTCGCGGTGGACGATGCCTCGCTCGTGGGCGTAATGTAGCCCGTCGCACACCTGCATCATGATGGACAGCTTGTCCTGGAGCGTGAGGGCTTTTCGCTGGGCGATGAGCTTCCGCAGCTCGTCGCCCTCCAGCAGCTCCATGACGAAGAAGAGCCGCCCCTCGTGCTCGCCCATGTCGTACACGGTGACGATATTGGGATGGCTCAGCCGGGCGCACGCCTGGGCCTCGCGGAAAAACCGGGCGCGAAGCTCTTCGGTGATGTCGGCGTCGGTCGAGATGACCTTCAGCGCGACGAAGCGGTCGAGGATCGGGTCACGGGCCTTGTAGACCAGGCCCATGCCGCCCCGGCCGATGCGTTCGATGATCTCGTACTTCCCGACGGTCTCGGGCATCCAGGCGGTCCCGGCTCAGGCCCCGTAACGGACGAGGATCGCGCTGATGTTGTCGCGCCCCCCGGCGGCATTGGCCGAGGCGATCAGGTCGCCACAGGCGCCTTCGAGGTCGGCCCCGTGTGACGAGACGATCTCGAGGAGGCGCTGATCCGGGAGCATGTTCGTGAGGCCGTCCGAGCACAGCAGGACCACGTCCCGGTCGTTCATGTCGTCCTCCCGTACCTCGAAATCCACGTCCTCCCGCGCTCCCAGCGCCTTCGTGAGCACGTTCTTCATCGACACCGTGTCCGTGTCGTCGGGGCCCCCCCGCCAGTCGAGGTTGGCCCAGGAGTCGTCGTGGGTGAGCTGGAGGATCGCGCCCGCCCGGATGAGATAGATCCGACTGTCGCCGACGTTCGCGAACGTCATCCGGGGCCCGTTCGGCGAGAGGAGCAGCGCCACCACCGTGGTGCCCATGCCCGTGTAGTCGTCCGACGACGCCGCCTTGCGAAAGACCGCTCGGTTGGCGAGCTGGACCGCGGTCCGGAGGCGATTGCCGTTGAACGACAGCGTCGGATCGAGGCCGTAGGGCCAGGTGATCTCCGCGTCGGCGCTGGAGCGCCTGACGAAGGCGCCGATCACCTCGGTGGCGAGCTGCGACGCCACCTCGCCGGCCTTGTGCCCGCCCATGCCGTCGCACACGACGAACAGGCCGTCGCCGGCGTGGATGGCGTCCTCGTTGAGCGGCCGCCGCCGCCCGATGTCGGTGAGGCCGTGATAGGAGATCATCGCGAGTCATCCCCCCGAAAGTTCGCGGTGGTGCAGGCCCGGGGACCCGGCTCCCCGAAAATTCTAATCGGGCGGCCCGGCCGGGGCAAGGCGGCCGGCCGGCGGAGAGCCTTCAGCATAGTTCCGACGCCACGCGGGCCGCCCCCAGCAGCGGCGCCCGCGGATTGAGCGCGACGGTGATCGGCAGGGATTCCATCAGCGGCGACAGTCGGCCCTTCGAGCGGAAGGCCGCCACGAAGCCGCCGGCGGCGAGCCGCTCGATCATCCGCGGGGCGATGCCGCCGCCGACCAGGACGCCGCCGGTCGCCATGGCCTTGAGCGCCAGGTTACCCGCCTCCGCCCCGTACACCGAGACGAAGATGTCGAGGGCCTTGTCGCAGAGCGCGTCGCGTCTGGTCAGGCCCAGCTCGCTGATGACGGCGCCCGGGTCGCCGGCGCGCATGCGGTCGGCCACCGCGGGGGATTCCCGGGCCCACCCGGTGTCACGCAGGAAGCGATAGACGTTGACGAGGCCCGGCCCCGACAGCACCCGCTCGTAGGAGACGCTGCCGAACTCCTTGCGGAGGAAGCGGAGCAGGTCGTCCTCCAGCTCGCCCCGCGGCGCGAAATCGCCGTGGCCGCCCTCGCTGGCGATGACCGTGCGGCGCTCGCCGTCACGCACGATGATCGCCTCGCCCAGCCCGGTGCCGGCGGCGATGAGGACGAGGTTACCGCGCCGGGGGACGCCGGCCTGCAGCGTGCGCAGCTCGCTGTCGGGCAGGTGCATCACGCCGTGCGCGGCCACCTCCAGGTCGTTGAGAAGCTTCACCCGGGCGGCGGGAATCGCGGTGGCCAACGCCCGCTCGTCGATCACCCACGGCAGGTTGGTCGCCACGCAGCGACCGTCCACCACGGGCCCGGCCACGCCGAGGCACACGGCCGCGATCGACGCCGGCCGTGACCCCGCGCCCAGGAACCGGTCGATGGCGGCCTCCAGCGAGTCGAACCCCCGGCTGGGCAGCGCGTCGTCGCGGACCGGGGCCAGGCCACGCTCGGTCTTGTCGAACAGCGCCAGGGCGGTCTTGGTGCCGCCCACGTCCCCGGCGAGGAGGATCACTTGTGGGTGCCGGCGTAGATGCCCATGATGGTGCCGAGGAACTTCAGGGCCTCCGGTTGCTTGCGCTGGAACGAGTTGCGCCCGATGATCGAGCCGAAGCCGCCACCGTCGCGGATGGCGCGCACCTCGTCGTACACCTGCTCGTCGCCGGCGGTCGGCCCGCCCGAGAAGATCACGACCCGCCGCCCGTTGAACGTGGACTGCACGACGTGGCGCACCCGCTCGGCCAGCGTCCCCACCGGCACGCCGTGACTCTCGTAGACCTTCTTGGCCGGCGCCTGTTCCAGGTGCGCCGACGGCAGCTTCACCTTGACGACGTGGGCGCCGAGCTGGGCGGCGATGTGGGCGGCGTAGGCGGTGACGTCGATGCCGGTCTCGCCTTCCTTGGACAGGCCGGAGCCACGCGGATACGACCACACGACGACCACCAGCCCGTTGGTCTTGGCCTCCTCGGCCAGCTCGCGCAGCTTCGTGTACATGTCCAGCCGATGGGTCGACCCGGGATAGATCGTGTACCCGATGGCGACGCAGCCGAGCCGGAGGGCGTCGCGGACCGACCCGGTGATGGCCTGGATCGGGTCCTTTTCCTCGTAGAGCACGTCGTGGTTGTTGAGCTTGAGGATGAGCGGAACCTGGCCGGCGAACTCGCGGGCGCCGGCCTCCAGGAAGCCGAGCGGCGCCGCGTAGGCGCTGCAGCCCGAGTCGATCGCCAGCTGGAAGTGATACCGCGGATCGTAACCGGCCGGGTTGGGCGCGAAGCTGCGCGCCGGCCCATGCTCGAAGCCCTGGTCGACCGGCAAAATGACCATGCGCCCGGTCCCGCCCAGCGTGCCGGCGCTCAGCATGCGCGCCAGGTTGGTGAGCGTGCCGGGGCTGTCACTGCCGTACCAGCTCAGGATCTCGCGAACGCGTTCGGTGATCGCCACTTCCTGTCCTCCTTCTACCAGCGCCTCTCGGCGTAGAATTCCTCGGCGAGCCGGACATCCTCCGCGCTGCCGATCACGAGCGGCACGCGCTGATGCGGCGACGTGGGCACCAGGTCCAGGATCCGCTCGCGGCCGGTCGAGGCCCGGCCCCCGGCCTGCTCGATCAGCCAGGCCATCGGCGCCGCCTCGTACATCAACCGCAGCTTGCCGCTCGGCTTGCCGCCGGCGGCCGCGTCCTCGGGGTACAGGTAGATCCCCCCCTCCAGCAGGGTACGGTGCACGTCGGTGACCAGCGATCCCGCGTACCGCGCCGTGTAGGGCCGGCCGGTCGCCACGTCGGTCTCGCGCAGGTGCTCGACGAAGCGCCGCACGCCCGCCGGCCAGCGCGACCAGTTGCCGTCGTTGAGGCTGTAGGCGCGTCCGTGGGCCGGGATGCGGACGTTGGCATGCGTGCGCACGTACGTCCCCCGCGCCCGGTCCAGCGTGAATCCGTGCACGCCGTCGCCGGTCGTGACCACGAGCAGGGTGGACGGTCCGTACATGATGTACCCGGCGGCCACCTGGGCCGTGCCGGGCTGCAGCACGTCGGCCGGCGCGTGATCGAGGCCGCTCGCCCGCCTCCTGAGGATCGAGAAGATGGTCCCCACGATGCCGTTGACATCGAGGTTCGACGAGCCGTCCACGGGATCGAAGCACACGATGAAGCCGGCCGACCCGCACTGCCCGCGGTCGTGACGGATCTCCTCCATCTCCTCGGAGACCAGGGTACACGCGCGTCCGGTCGCGCCGAGCGCCGGCACGACGACGTCGTTGGCCCAGAGATCGAGCTTCTTGACCTTCTCGCCCTGCACGTTGGTGCCGCCGGTCGTCCCCAGCTGGCCGATGAGCGCGGCCCGGGCCAGCTCGTCGGCGATCGTCACGCCGGCCCCGGCCAGGGCCCGCAGCAGCGCGGCCAGGTCGGCGGCGTCGGGACCGTGGCCCCCGTCGAGATAGGCGTCGAGGGTGGTGGCCTCGAGGGTGGTCATGCGCCGCTCTGCTCGATCAGCTTGGCGACCAGGCCCGTCCACCCCGTCTGGTGGCTGGCGCCGATGCCGCGGCCCTCGTCGCCGTGGAAGTACTCGTGGAAGAGGATCAGGTCACGCCAGTGCGGATCCTGCTGGAAGCGCTCACAGGTGCCGTAGATCGGCCGGCGGCCGTCCCGCCCGCGCAGGAACAGCCGGGTGAGGCCCCGCGACAGCTCGGCCGCGACCTCCCACAGGTTGAGCAGGCGGCTGGAGCCGGTCGGGCACTCGACCTTGAGGTCGTCGCCGTAGAAGTGGTGGAACCGCTGCAACGACTCGATGAGCAGGTAGTTCACCGGAAACCAGACCGGCCCGCGCCAGTTGGAGTTGCCCCCGAACACCCCCGTGCCGGACTCGGCCGGCTCGTAGTGCACCCGGTGCTCGGTGCCGTCCACCGACATGAGGTAGGGATGGTCGTGGTGCCAGCGCGACAGGGCGCGGATGCCGTGCGGCGACAGGAACTCGTCGCGGTCCAGCATGTAGGCGAGCACGCGCAACAGCTGGGGGCGCCGCACGATCGACAGGAGCCGGCGGACGCCGCCGTGGGGGCCGACGCTGGTGGCGACGTGGCTGCGGAACTCGGGCCGGTTGTCGATGAACCACTGCATGCGCCGCCGGAAGCCCGGCAGGCGGTCGATGATCTCCGGCTCCAGGGTCTCGACCGCGAAGAGCGGGATCAGCCCCACCATCGAGCGCACCTTCATCTGGCGGACGTCGCCCGGCATGTGCAGGATGTCGTAGTAGAAGCCGTCCTCCTCGTCCCACAGGGTCATGCCGTTGCCCAGCTCGTTCATCGCCTTGGCGATGTACACGAAGTGCTCGAAGAACTTCGAGGCGACGTCCTCGTAGGCCGGGTTCTCGGCGGCGAGCTCCAGCGCGATGGCCAGCATGTTGAGGCAGTACATGGCCATCCACGACGTCCCGTCCGACTGCTCGAGGTGGCCGCCGCCCGGCAGCGGGGCCGAGCGGTCGAAGACGCCGATGTTGTCGAGGCCCAGGAAGCCGCCCTGGAACACGTTCTTGCCCTCGGCGTCCTTGCGGTTCACCCACCAGGTGAAGTTCAGCAGCAGCTTGTGGAAGACGCGCTCGAGGAACAGGCGGTCGGCCACTCCCGACACGCGGCGGTCGATCTTGTAGACACGCCAGACCGCCCACGCGTGCACCGGCGGGTTGACGTCGCCGAACGCCCACTCGTAGGCCGGGATCTGGCCGTTGGGGTGCATGTACCACTCGCGCAGGAAGAGAATGAGCTGCGACTTGGCGAACTCGGGGTCGATCATCGCGAGCGGGATGGTGTGGAACGCCAGGTCCCAGGCGGCGTACCACGGGTACTCCCACTTGTCCGGCATCGAGATGACGTCCTCGTTGTAGAGGTGCCCCCACTCGCGGTTGCGGCCGGTCAGGCGCGAGGCGGGCGGCATCGGCTCGGTGGGATCGCCCGCCTGCCAGCGCTTGAGGTCGAGGTGGTAGAACTGCTTGCTCCACAGGAGGCCGGCGAAGGCCTGGCGCATCACGCCCCGGGCGTCCTCGGAGCCCGACTGGTGCTCGAAGCGCTCGTAGAACTCGGCGGCCTCGCGGATGCGTTCGGCGATGGTGGCGTCGAAGGCCCGGCCGAAGGGCTCCCGGCTGGGAGCGGTGTCAGCCAGGCGCAGGCAGACGATGGTCGTCTCGCCGGGGCCCAGGCGAAGGCGGTAGTGGGCAGCCGCCTTGGTCCCGACGCGGGCCGGGTTGACCGCGTCCTGGCGCCCGCCGACGACGTAGTCGTGGAAGGCGTCCTTGACGTAGGGCGACGCATTGGGCACGTTCCACAATCGCTGCTTGTTGGTCTCGTTCTCGGTGAACAGCAGGTCGGCGGCGCCCTCCACGCTCAGCCAGCGCCGGCCGAGCGAAACGTGCTCGGCCTCGATCGCGCGCCACCCCGGCCGCGAGGCGCTCTCCCGCAGGCGCGGCCGCAGCGAGCCCCGGTCCCACGACCACGTGTTGCGGAACCACAGCGTGGGCAACAGGTGCAGGGGCGCCGCCTCCGGCCCCCGGTTGGTGATCGTGATCCGCACCAGGATGTCGTCGCTCGCGGCCTTGGCGTACTCGACGATCACGTCGAAGTAACGGTCGTCGTCGAAGACGCCGGTGTCGAGCAGCTCGTACTCGGGCTGCCGGCGGTCCCGGCGGCGGTTCTCCTCCACCAACTCCGTGTAGGGGTAGGCGGCCTGGGGATACTTGTAGAGCCACTTCATGTAGGAGTGGGTCGGCGTGGAGTCGAGGTAGAAGTAGTATTCCTTGACGTCCTCGCCGTGGTTGCCCTCGTTGCCGGTGAGCCCGAACAGGCGCTCCTTGAGGATGGGGTCGCGCTCGTTCCAGAGCGCGGTCGCGAAGCAGAGCCGGGCGTGGTTGTCGGAGATGCCGGCCAAGCCGTCCTCGCCCCAGCGGTAGGCCCGCGAGCGGGCGTGCTCGTGCGGGAAATGCTCCCAGGCGGTGCCAGAGGGGCTGTAGTCCTCCCGAACGGTGCCCCATTGCCGTTCGCTCAGATAGGGACCCCACCGGCGCCAGTGGGCGCTGCGCTCCTGGGCCTCCTTGAGCCGCCGCTCCTCCGCCCTCATTCCCGCACGGCCTTCCCTCCCGACAAGCCCGCCCCGGAGCCGGTGCCGGCCAGCCCGAAGAGTCTGCGGCGGCGACCCGCCCCGAGTCAACGTTAACTCCTTGACTCCCCCCACCGCTTGCCAAATAGTAGGATACTCGCCTGCCGCCGCGCAGCGGCACGGCAACCGGAGGAGCCTGGTTGTTCCAATACGTCCTGTCCCGGGTGCTGTGGCTGATCCCCACCCTCCTGGCCATGGCGCTGGTGACGTTCCTGGTCATGCACGCCACACCCGGCAGCCCGCTGGACCCGGTCGCCGAGGGCGCGAACCCCCTCTCCCCCGAGGCCCAGAAGAACCTGGCCGAGCACTACGGGCTCGACAAACCCCTCTGGCAACAGTTCGGGATCTTCGTCGCCAATGCGGCCCGCGGCGACTTCGGCAACTCCTTCGTGTACAAGACCCGCAGCGTCAACGAGATCCTGCGCGAGACCTTTCCGGTATCGCTGTTTCTCGGCTCGATGGCCCTGGCCCTGGCCGTGACCGGTGGACTCACGCTGGGCATATTGGCCGCGGTCCACCAGAACCGCGGCTGGGACTACCTCTCCGTGTCGCTGGCCACGGTCGGCGTCGCCGTGCCCAACTTCGTCCTGGCGGTGTTCCTGATCATCCTGTTCTCGTTCGTGGTGCCGTTGTTCCCGACCGGGGGCTGGGACTCGCCGCGCAACTGGGTGCTGCCGACGGTCACGCTGGCGATGGCGCCGATGGGGATCATCGCCCGCTTCACCCGCGCCAGCATGCTGGAGGTCATCCGGGCCGACTACACGCTCACCGCGCGGGCCAAGGGGCTGAGCGAGGCCCCCGTCATCTTCAAGCACGCGCTCAAGAACGCGCTGATCCCGGTCGTCACGCTGCTGGGGCCGCTGTTTGCCGCGGTCGGCACGGGGTCGTTCTTCGTGGAATCGATCTTCCGGGTGCCCGGGATGGGCCAGTTCTTCGTCCTGTCGATGACTGGCCGCGACTATCCGATGATCATGGCGGTCGTCCTCACGTACGGCGCGTTCCTGGCCGTCATGAACCTCGTCGTCGACCTCACCTATGGCGCTCTCGACCCCCGCATCCGGTACTGAGTCGGAGGGGGCCCCGGCGGCCTCCTCCAGGGAAGAATGGCGCGGGCAGAACCCGCCCTCGACCGCGGCGGCATCAGGGGGGGCGCGGTCATCGAGCTTGTGGCGAGACGCGCGGCGGCGGCTGATGCGGAATCGGCTGGCCATGGGCGGCGGCATCGTCATCGCGCTGCTGTGCCTGACGGCGATCTTCGCGGACGTGCTGACACCGCTGCCGTACACCAAGACGAACTTCGGGCGCCTGAACGAGGCGCCCTCGCGCGACTACCCGCTCGGCACCGATCAGCTCGGCCGCGATCTCCTGTCGCGGATGATCTACGGCGCGCGGGTGTCGATGCTGGTGGGGCTGGGTGCCCAGGTCATCGTGGTGCTGATCGGTGTGCCGATCGGCGCCCTGTCGGGGTATCTGGGCGGCCGCGTCGACCTCTTCCTGACCCGTTTCGTGGACGTCATGTACGCCTTCCCGCGCCTGCTGTTCGTGATCCTCGTCATGTCGATGCTCGGCGCCGGGCTCACGAACATCTTCATCGCGATCGGGCTCACCGGCTGGGTGGGCATCGCCCGGCAGACGCGGGCGCAGGTGCTGGCCCTCAAGGAGAAGGAGTTCGTCGACGCGGCCCGGGGGCTGGGCGCCGGCTTCGCCCGCCTGCTGACCCGGCACATCCTGCCCAACGCGCTCACGCCCATCGTCGTCGCCGTCACGTTCGGCATCCCGGAGGCGATCTTCACCGAGGCCGCGCTGTCCTTCATCGGCGTCGGCATCAACCCGCCGACCCCCTCGTGGGGCCAGATGGTCGGCGAGGGCCAGCAGTACATCCGGTCGTACTGGCACCTGTGCGTGTTCCCGTCGATTGCGATCGCGATCACGATGCTGTCGTTCACGTTCTTCGGCGACGGCGTGCGCGACGCGCTCGATCCGAAGATGAAGTAGGCTACCAACCCAGGAGGTCACCATGAGGCTCCCCCGGATCTCCGATGCGCAGATGGACCTGCTGGCCGAGCGGCTGAGCGCCGGCGGCGTCGGCCGCCGCGACTTTCTCAGGGTCGCGGCCGGCCTCGCCACGATCGGCGCGGCCGGCTTCAACGCCCGGCCGGCCTCGGCGGCGCCCAAGCTGGCGCCGGGCGAGAAGCTGGCCAAGGAACAGCACTTCCGCTTCGGCGGCGGCGGGTACTATCAGCAGGACCCGTCCAGCCACGACTTCAACAAAGACCTCTACTGCAGCGGCACGCCCCAGCTGTGGGCCGGGCTGATGCGGTTCAACGTCGACTTCCAGGCGGTGCCGTACGTCGCCAGCCGGGTGACGGCCAACACCGACGGCTCGGTCTGGACCTTCACGATCCGGAAGGACGCCAAGTGGTCGGACGGCAGCGCCTTCACGGCGCGCGACTTCGAGTGGTCGTGGAAACGCCAGCTCGACCCGGCCACCGCGGCCCCCTACGCGTCGTTCCTCTACGACATCAAGAACGGCGAGGCCCTCAACAAGAAGCAGCTGACCGACGCCTCGCAGGTCGGGGTGCGGGCCAAGGACGACTCCACGCTCGAGGTCACCCTGGAAGGACCGCGCGGCTACTTCCCGGTGCTGGCCGCCTACCTGGCGGCACTGCCGGCCCACCGGCCGTCGGTCGAGAAGCACGGCGACCGGTGGACGGAGGCCGCCAACATCGTGTCCAACGGGCCGTTCGTGCTCGAGGCCTGGGAGCACAACCGGGTGCTCGTGCTGCGCCGGAACAAGCACTTCTTCGGGGCCAAGGACATCACGCTCGACAAGGTGACGATCCCGATCGTCCCGGTCGCGTCGGGCGCCCTGCCGTACGAGAACAACGAGCTGGACCTCACGCTCCTGCAGAGCGGCGACCTCCGGCGCCTGCAGTCCGATCCACGGACGCAGAAGCAGGTCGTCCGCTATCCGTACCCCGGCACCTGGTACCTGCTCCCCCAGGTGACGAAGGCGCCGTTCGACAACGTCAAGGTCCGCCGGGCCGTGGCCCATGCGGTGGACCGCGAGAACATCGTGAAGGTCGCCCAGGGCTTCGCCATCCCGGCCCACTCGATGATCCCGCCCGGCTTCCCGGGCGCGCTCGACGACCCCAAGACCCGCGCCCTCCAGAAGTTCGATCCCAAGCTGGCCATGGAGCAGCTCAAGGGCACGCCGTTCGAGGGCGGCCGCAACTGGCCCAAGATCGCGCTGTCCATGCGCGACGAGGCGCTCGGCAGCAAGCCCCTGGCGGAGGCCGTGCAGTCCACGCTGCTCGAGCACCTCAACATGAAGACGGAGCTGGAGGTCCTGGAACCTCGGGTGTTCCGTGACCGGCTCTGGAAGCAGGATCTCCAGTTCATCTGGATCCGCTGGTTCATGGACTACCCCGACCCGCACAACGAGTACTTCGACACGTTCTATGGCAAGAAGACGACCGGCCGGCGCCAGGCCTGGGTCAACGACGCCTTCGACCGCGAGCTGGAGGCTGGGCGCGACACCCGCGACAACAAGAAGCGGATGGCTCACTACGCCAAGGCCGAGGAGATCATGCAGACGGACGTCGGATACGTGCCGGCGGCGTGGGTCGTCCGCTACGCGGCGGTCAAGGCCGTCGTTCGCGGCCTGGAGCGCAACAAGCAAGGCGAGGTCGTCGTCGACGGCAACATCTACATCAGCATGCTGCAGAACATCTACATGGTCGAGCGCGCGTAGCGCCGGCGCCGCCGGCGCGGGGGGGGGGGGGGGGGGGG
>DASWJN010000018.1:0-39229 GCA_036397135.1 Candidatus Methylomirabilota bacterium | reverse complement strand
ACCTCGTTCTTGCGCTTGTACTCGATCCACGTCTCGATGACGTCGGGCGTGAAGACGTCGCCCTTGAGCAGCCAGTCGTGGCTCTTCTCGAGGTTGTCGAGCACGATCGCCAGGTCGCCCGGCAGCTGCTTGATCTTCTTCTGCTCGGCCGGCGGCAGCTCGTAGAGGTCCTTGTCGACCGGCTTGCCGGGATCGATCTTGTTGGCGATGCCGTCGAGGCCCGCCATCAGGCACGCCGCGAAGGAGAGATAGGGATTGCAAGTCGGGTCCGGAGTCCGGAACTCGATGCGCTTCGCGCCTTCCGACTTCGAATACATCGGGATCCGGATGGCGGCGGAGCGGTTGCGCTGGCTGTACACCAGGTTGATGGGCGCTTCATACCCGGGGACGAGGCGCTTGTAGGAGTTGGTCGACGGCGCGATCAGCGCGAGCAGCGCCGGCGCGTGCTTGAGGATGCCCCCGATGTAGTAGAGACAGGTCTTGCTGATGTCCGCGTACCCGCCCCGCTCGTAGAAGAGGTTCTTGCCGTTCCTCCACAGCGACTGGTGGGTGTGCATGCCGGAGCCGTTGTCCTGGAACAGGGGCTTGGGCATGAACGTCGCCGTCTTGCCCCACTTGCGCGCGGTGTTCTTCGCGCAGTACTTGTACCAGAGGACTTTATCGGCCATCTTCGTCAGCGTGTCGTAGCGCATGTCGATTTCCGTCTGTCCACCCGTTGCAACCTCATGGTGGTGGACTTCGACACGAACTCCGACGCTCTCCAGCGCCAGCACCATGTCCGACCGGATGTCCTGGAACTTGTCCATCGGCGGGACCGGGAAGTAGCCCTGCTTGTAGCGCGGCTTGTAGCCGAGGTTGGGCTGCTCGGCGGTGCCCTCCTTGCCGGTGTTCCAGGCGCCGGCCTCGGAGTCGATGAAGTAGTAGCCGGAGTGGTAGTTCTGGTCGAAGCGGATCGAGTCGAAGAAGAAGAACTCCAGCTCGGGGCCGATGTAGATCGTGTCGGCGACGCCGCTCTTCTTGACGTACGCCTCCGCCTTCTGGGCGATGTAGCGCGGGTCCCGGGTGTACCACTTGCCCGTGACCGGGTCCTTCACGTTGCAGATCAGCACCAGCGTCGGCACCGCGGTGAACGGGTCCATCTGGGCCGACGACGGATCGGGGATCAGCAGCATGTCGGACTCGTCGATCGTCTGGAAGCCCCGGATCGACGACCCGTCGAAGCCGAGGCCGTCCTCGAAGATGCCTTCGTTGAGCTCGGAGACGGGGATCGAGAAGTGCTGCCAGAGACCGGGCAGGTCGATGAACCGGAGATCGACGATCTTGGCGCCTTTCTCCTTGGCCAGCTTGAGGACGTCCTTGGGGGTCATGCCGAACTCCTTCTCCCGCGTGAGGTGTGAGTGGGACGGCCGGCGACCCCTCCCGGGGCCGCCGGCCGGACTACCTTAGTGAACCGGTTTCGTGAAATCAAGCGTCAGTGCGCCGGCCTCGCCTTGGCCTCGGTCGCCCGCATGGCCTCCCCGAACGCGCCGCTGCCGGAGGCGAACTCGCTGTAGGAGCCGCCGCCCATCGCGTAGGCGGTCTCCGAGTGCTGCGAGAGGTCCAGACCGGCGACCTCGTCCTCCTCCGTCACCCGCAGCCCCACGGTGGCGTCCACGACCTTGAGAATGATCCAGGTCGCCACGATGGCCAGGGCGAACGTGGCCAGCACCGCCACGATCTGCGTCCACAGCTGGCCGGGGTTGCCGAAGAACAGCCCGTCACCGCCCGCCCCGTTCACCGCCTTGGAGGCGAACAGCCCGGTGGCGACGGCGCCCCAGGTGCCGCCGACGCCGTGCACGCCGACGACATCGAGCGAGTCGTCGTAGCCGAGCTTCGACTTCAGGTTGCAGGCGCTGTAGCAGAGAGCGCCCGCGATCGCCCCGATCACGATCGACGACACCGGCCCCACGAACCCGGCGGCGGGCGTGATGGCGACGAGACCGGCCACCGCGCCGGAGGCGGCGCCGAGCACCGTCGGCTTGCCGCGCGTCATCCACTCGGTGAACATCCAGCCGAGCGCGGCCGCGGCCGCGCCGGTGTTGGTGGCCAGGAACGCGCTGGCGGCCAGCCCGCTGGCCTCCAGCGCGCTGCCGGCGTTGAAGCCGAACCAGCCGACCCACAGCAGCGCCGCTCCGATCACGGTGAGCGGCAGGTTGTGCGGCTGCATCGGCTGGTGGCCGTAGCCCTTCCGCTTGCCGAGCACGATCGCGCAGACCAGCGCCGACACGCCCGAGGAGATGTGCACGACGGTGCCGCCCGCGAAGTCGAGCGCCCCAAGCGTCTTGAGCCACCCCCCGTCGCCCCACACCCAGTGGGCGAGCGGGTCGTACACGAACGTGGCCCACAGCACCGTGAAGAGCAGGAACGCCGAGAACTTCTTGCGCTCGGCGAATGCGCCGGTGATCAGCGCCGGGGTGATGATCGCGAACATCATCTGGAAGAGCATGAAGGCCTGGTGGGGGATGGTCTTGGAGTAGGTGTCGAAGGGCTCGGGGCCGACGCCGCGCAGCCCGACCCAGTCGAGGTTGCCCACGATCCCGCCCACGTCGGGTCCGAAGGCCAGCGAGTAGCCCCACAGCACCCACTGGACCGAGATGACGGCCATGATGATGAAGCTCTGCATCAGCGTGGCGAGCGCGTTCTTCTGCCGTACCATGCCGCCGTAGAACAGGGCCAGCCCGGGCGCGGTCATCATCAGCACGAGCGCGGCCGACGTGAGGACCCAGGCGGTGTCGCCCTTGTCGATCGTCGAGGCGGGGGCGGGCGCCCCGGCGGCGGGGGCGCCGGGCGAAGCGGGCGTCGCGGCCGGCGCCGGGGCGGCGTCCGCCGGCTTGTCGGCGGCGGGCGGCGGGGCCGTCGGATACTGCGCCAGGGCGACCCCGAGCGTGGCCAGGACCAGCAACGTTGCCAGTGCGAGTGTGAACCGTCTCACCGTGTCCTCCTGTCAGAGCGCGCTCTGGTCGCGCTCGCCCGTGCGGATCCGAATGGCCGTCTCCACCGGCGTCACGAAGATCTTGCCGTCGCCGATGTTGCCGGTCTTCGCCGCCGCCGCCACCACCTCGGCGACCTTGTCGACGAAGTGATCCGGCACCACGACTTCGATCTTGATCTTCGGCAGGAAGTCCACCGTGTATTCCCCGCCCCGGTACAGCTCCGTGTGCCCCTTCTGCCGCCCGAACCCCCGCACCTCGGACACCGTCATCCCGATGATCCCGATGCCGGTCAAGGCCTCCTTGACGTCGTCCAGCTTGAACGGCTTGATGACCGCCTCCACCTTCTTCATGGTCCCCCCTTCCGGGCCAACCGCCCTACGCAACGCCCATGCCGCCCTGAGCATCCAGCAAGACCCGCAACATCGGGGAGTTACAGCCTGAGGCGGAGTCGCCGTCGACCCCTGTTTGCCTACGAATTAGGCAACGCGCACGCGCTGCTCGCGTTTCGGGCGCACCCGAGGGGACTCACCGGCGACCGTCGACAGCGCAAGGGGGCCACGCCCCCCTGCGAGCTAAGGCCTTCTCTGGGGGATGTTGTGCTTGCGCATCTTCGAGTACAGCGTGGGCCGGCGCAGGCCGAGCAGCGCGGCGGCGGCCTGCTTGTTCCAGCGGGTGGCGTCGAGCGCCTTGAGGATCGAGGCGCGCTCGATCTCCTCCAGGGAGCCGGCCGGCACTTCCGACGGGGCGATGGTGCCGGCCAGGCCGCCGTCCGCGGCGCCGCCGTGCTGCAGCGACTCGGGCAGGTCGGCCAGCGTCAGCTCGCGGCCGCGCGACACCAGCACCGCCCGCTCGAGCGCGTGCTGCAGCTCGCGCACGTTGCCGGGCCACCCGTAGGCCAGCAAGCGACGGTAAGCCTCCGGCTCGATCCCGTCCATCGCCCGCTGGTGCTTGGCCTTGTACCGGTCGAGGAAGGCGCGGACGAGGACCGGCAGGTCCTCGCGCCGTTCGCGCAGCGCCGGCACCGCGATGGTGACGGTGTTGATGCGGAAGTAGAGATCCTGGCGGAGCTGGCCTTCCTTGACGGCCTGCTCGGGGCTGCGGTTGGTCGAGGAGAGCAGCCGGAAGTCGACCGGGATCGACTTGGCGCCGCCCAGCCGCCGCACCACCCGCTCCTCCAGCACGCGCAGCAGCTTGGCCTGCAGGTCGACCGGCATCTCGGTGATCTCGTCGAGCAGCAGCGAGCCCTTGTGGGCTTCCTCGAGCAGGCCGACCTTCTCGGTGGTGGCGCCGGTGAACGAACCCTTGGTGTGGCCGAACAGCTCCGACTCGATCAGATCCTTGGGCAGCGCCGCGCAGTTGATCTTGATCCAGGGGCCATCCCGGCGCGCGCTGCGCTCGTGCAGGGCATTGGCGATCAGCTCCTTGCCGGTGCCGCTCTCCCCGATGATCAGCACGTTGGCATCGGTGTCGGCGACCGAGGCGATGGTCTCCATCATGCGCTGGATGCCGGGGGCGGAGCCGAGGATCTCGCTGTCGGCGGTCTGCTCGACCAGCCGCCGGCGCAGCTCGGTGTTCTCGACCGCGAGCTTCCGGTGCTCGAGCGCGTTCTTCACGAGCCCCAGCACCTCGTCGGGCTCGAAGGGCTTCTCGACGACGTGGAAGGCCCCGGCGCCCTTGGTGGCTTCCATCGCCTTCTTCACGGAGCCGTAGGCGGTGATCACGATCACCTCGAGCGCGGGCTCGCGCGTCTTCAGCTCGCGGGTGAGCGCGAGGCCATCGCCGTCGGGGAGCATCAGGTCGACGATGGCGACGTGGGCGTCGGCCTGGGCGACCGAGGCCAGGGCCGTGCGGACGGACCCGGCGATCCGCACCGAGTACCCCTCCGCTTCCAGCGTGAGCCGAAGGCCGTCGGCGATCGACGCCTCGTCGTCGACGACCAGGATCGTGTGTCTCATGCCTGTGCTCCGTCGGGAGCGGGCGGCGCCTCGACCGGCAGCCGCACCGTCACCCGGGTCCCCTTGCCCACCGTGCTGGTGATGGCCAGCTCGCCGGCGTGCAGGTCGATGACCGACCGGGCCAGCGCCATGCCGAGGCCGGTGCCCTGCGGCTTGGTGGTGAAGAACAGGTCGAACATCCGTGACAGGGTTTCCTCGCTCATGCCAACTCCAGTGTCCTGCACGACCACCGTCACCGACCGCGTCTCGGCCGAGTAGGCGGTGGAGACCGTGAGCCGGCCACCGGCGTTCAGCGCCTCCAGGCCGTTGAGGATGAGATTCAGGAAGGCCTTGCGCAGCTCGCGCGCGTCGAGCGCGACCTCCGGACAGGCGGGGTCGTAGGCGCGGACCACCTCGATGCGCGGCGTCTCGCACCGGGCCTGGGCGAAGGCCAGGCACTCGTCGAGCAGGGCGTGCAGGGCCGTGGGGATGCGGTGCAGCTCGGGCGGGCGCCCGAACGCGGTGATCTCCTGCACCACCGTGGCCAGATGGTCGACGGTGGCGGTGATCTTCTGGGCGAGCCCGGCGCCGTCGGCGTCGCCCGTCTTGCCGAGCCGCGCCTCCAGGTGGCGCGCGTAGAGACGGAGGCCGGCCAGCGGGTTCTTGAGCTCGTGCGCCACCTCGGTCGCCATCCGGCCGAGGGCGGCCAGGGCGCCGCTGCGCAGCCGCTCCAGCTCGTGCGTGTTGCGCACGGCCACGGCCGCCTGCGAGGAGAAGAGCGCCAGCAGCTCGAGGTCGTCGTCGGTCGGCTCGATGCCGGGCGCCGTCTCGATGACGACCGCGCCGGCCGGCCCCCGCTGCACCACCAGCGGCGCGGCGACCACGGCGCCGGCCTCGTGACCGGGGAACGTCACCGGGATGCCCTTGGTCATGGCCGCCGCCGCCGCCGCCTCCAGCGCGGGCCACGACGGGGGCGCCGAGCCGGCGCTCGCCATCGGGACCAGCCGCCCGTGCTCCTGCTGGAACACGACGCAACGCTCGGCCTCGGTCGTCTCCACCGCGCCCTGGGCCACGGCGTCCAGCACCCGGGCCATGATGCCGGAGGACGCCAGCGTCTGCCCCACCGCCAGCAGCCGCTCCCGGTCGCGGGCCCACCGGCGGCTGGCCAGCGCCCGGGCGAGCTTGGAGCGCAGCTCGTCGCGCAGGAAGGGCTTGGTCAGGTAGTCGAAGGCGCCGCGCTGGACGGCGTTGACGGCCGTCTCGATGGTGCCGTGGGCGGTCATGATCAGCACCGGCAGCCGCGGCTGGCGGGCGTGCACGGCCTCCATGAGGGCGATGCCGTCGGTCGGCTCCATCCGCAGGTCGAGCAGGGCCACGTCGAACCGCGTCCCCTCCACGGCGGCCACGGCCGTCTGCGGATCGGCGGTGGCCGTCACGTCGAAGCCCATCGTGACGAGCCGCATCTCGAGCACCTCCACGATGGCGGCGTCGTCGTCGACGACCAGCACCTTGCGTTTCATCGGCGGCGCTCGAGCTTCATGTCGATCTGCTTGAGGCGCTCGAGGTCGTCCCGCAGCTTGTCGGCTTCCTGGCGCACGCGCACCAGGTCGCTGTCGCGCCGGGCCAGGTCGTCCCGAAGCCGCGCCATCTCCTCGCGCAGGCGGGCCAGCTCCACCCGCGCCGCCAGCAGCGCCGTCAGGGTGTCGCGGCTGGCGGCCGCGCGGGGTGCCGCCGCCCCGGCAGGGAACCGCTCCAGGTATTCGCCGTAGGCGCCCGCCGCCTCCGCCCACGCGCCCTCGCGGGCGAGGCGGTCGGCCCGGTCCAGCGCCGCATCACCGCGCGCCGGCGGCAGCCCGGCGCAGCCGCTCACGGTGAGGAGCAGGACCGAGCCGGCGGCGAGGCTCCGTGGCCCGCTCACGCCGCACGCTCCCGGGGCAGGAGCACCGTGAAGCGGCTCCCCTTGCCCGGCTGCGATTCGGCGGTCACCCGGCCGCCATGGGCCTGCACCAGCCCGCGGACGATGGCCAGGCCCAGACCGGTGCCGCCCTTGCCGAGATGGGCCTGGCGGTAGGCCTCGAAGATGTGGGGGAGCTCCGACGCCGGGATGCCGACGCCGGTGTCCTCGATCTGGATCTCGCACTCGTCGGCCGCGTCCACGACCCGGGCGATCACGCGGCCGCCCGCCGGCGTGAACCGCAGGGCGTTGGCCAGCAGGTTCACGACCACCTGGACCAGCCGATCCTCGTCGCCCATCACGGTGAAGCGCGTCCCCACCCGTTCGCGCTCCAGGGCGACACCGGCCTCGTCGGCCCGCGGGCGCAGCTCGTCCACCACGCGGGCGAGCAGGCGCGCCAGGTCGACGGGAGCATACTCGAGCGGCAGGAGCCCCGCCCGCAGCCGCGAGACGTCGAGGATCTGATTCACCAGCCGCAGCAGCCGGTCGGTCGAGCGCCGGATGATCTCGACGAGCCGGAGCTGCTTGGGCACCAGCGGGCCGGGAATGCCGTCGGCCAGCAGGTGCGCCGCCTCGCGCACCGACGTGATTGGCGAGCGGAGCTCGTGCGAGAGCGTGGCGAAGAACTCCTCCTTCAGCTCGTCGTGCTGGCGCAGGCGGTCCGCCATCGTGTTGAACGAGCGGGCCAGCACCGCGACCTCGTCACGCCCGGCCACGGGGATCGGCTCCCGGAACGAGCCGGCCGCCACCGCGGCGGTGGCCGCCGACAGCCGCCGCAGCGACCGCGTGATGCGCAGGGCGATCAGCGCGGTCGCGACCAGCGCCAGCGCCAGGGCCGCCGCCAGCGCCCCCACGACCCCGTTCCAGGTCCGTCGCTCCAGTCGCGCCGCTTCGCTCTGCGCGCGCGTCACCCGCGCCTGGGTCGCCTGCTGGAGCGCCTCCAGCTCGGATTCGACCCGCTCGATCAGGCGCCGCTCCGGCGGCGCCGCCGGGGCACGCTCACCGTCGGCCAGGAGACGCTCCTGCTCGGCGGCGACGGCCGCGTGGTAGATCTCGAAGGCCTGCCGGGCGGCCTCCAGGTGTCCGGCCTCCGCGCTCGTGCGGACGAACACTTC
Source organism: Candidatus Methylomirabilota bacterium (assembly GCA_036397135.1). Lineage (GTDB taxonomy): Bacteria > Methylomirabilota > Methylomirabilia > Rokubacteriales > CSP1-6 > AR5. Next base: position 31,254 of record DASWJN010000018.1, on the reverse strand, counting down.
CAGGCGGGCGAGGTCGGTTCGGGCGTGCTCGGCGCTCTCGCGCCACAGTGCCGCGTAGCGGCCGTCGTGCAACACGGCAAAGCGGGCCTCGAGCCGGGCCATGGTCAGCAGCGTGTCGCGCACCCCGGTGGTCAGATGCAGGGCCGGCAGCGTCTCGCCCGCGATCTCCCGGTTCACCGACACCAACCGGCCCATCGCGCGCAGGCTGAGCACGCCCACGGCGGCGAGGACCACGATCACGAGGGAGAACCCGAGGAAGATCTTCGACGCCAGCCGCATGCCGTCCTGCCTGCCCCTACCGGCCCGGAGTGTCGGCGGGAGCGGTCACCGCCGGAGGGGCCGGCGCCAGGAGCGTGGCGACGAACTTCGCGAACAGCTTCCGTCGCTCGTCCGAGACGCGCACGTCGACGACCAGCGTGGGTCGTCCACTGCGCACGATCTCCACCTCAGCCACGAGGGTGCCCCGGTTCGCGTTCTTGATCAAGTTCACGGACATTTGCACGGTCGGCCGAAACTGCTCGGGACGGACTCGGCGGTGGGATTCGTCTCCCACATCGCGGCCGCCGTCACCGTCTCGTCGGCCAGCGCGATGATAGCACCGGCATGGAAGAGCCCCGTCAACTGCGTCAACTCGGGCTCGATGTCGAGCCGGCCGAGGGGACGCGGGTGCCGCGCGGCCATTCGTGGATCTTCGCCGCAAACGCCGCGGGCGTCATGCCGCTCCGGCACCGGCGCTGACCCGGATGCCCATGTCGCTCTAGTCTACGCGGGCGGCAGGCGCGGGCGAAGACATTGCGGCGGCCGGTTTGCAATGCCTGCACGCGTGGCCTACTATGAGCGCCGGCATCACCACCCGGCGTCTTTCGGAGGGATTTCGTGGAGTTCGGCATCGCGCTTCCCGGCCGTGGCCCCCTGGCCAAGCCCGACCAGGTGCTGAGGATCGCCACGAAGGCGGACGCCCTCGGGTATGCCTCGATCTTCGTCACCGACCACGTCGTGTTGCCATCCTCGATGGCGCGCTCGGTGTATCCCTACTCGCCGACCGGCCAGTTGCCGGGCGGCGCCGCCCAGGACTACCTGGAGCCGCTGGCGATGCTCGGTTGCCTGGCCCACGCCACCTCCCGCGCGCGGCTGGGCACCAGCGTGCTCGTCATCCCCTATCGCCATCCCGTCGTCACCGCCAAGATGCTCGCCACGCTCGACCGGCTCTCCGGCGGGCGGCTGATCCTGGGGGCGGGCGTGGGCTGGCTGCGCGAGGAGTTCGAGGCCCTCGGCGCGCCGCCGTTCGAAGCGCGCGGTGCCGTCACCGACGAGTACGTGAGGCTCATGCGGGCGGCATGGACGACGGATCCGGTGACGTTCGAGGGGCGCTGGGCGAGCGTGCGCGCGGTCCACGCGCTGCCGAAGCCGGTCCAGCCCGGCGGCATCCCGGTGTGGATCGGTGGTCACACCGACGCGGCCGTCCGCCGCGCCGCCACGCTGGGCGACGGCTGGCATCCGATCGGCATGCGGCCGCCGGCGATGTTGCCGCCCGAGGCGTACGCAGCCGCGGTCCGCCGCCTGCACACCTGGGCGCAGGGCGCGGGGCGGGATCCCAAATCGATCACGCTGAGCCTCCGCGTGCCCATGGACGTGCGGGCCAAGGGCCTGAAACCGCCGGCCGGTGACCGGCCGATGTTCCAGGGCACGGCCGACCAGGTGATCGCCGACATCCGCAGCTACGCCGCCGTCGGCGTCACCCACTTCGTGTTCGACTTCACGCACGCCGACTTGCGCGCGGCGCTGGACAACCTCGAGCGCTTCGCCCACGACGTCGGGCCGAAACTTGCCCGAGCGGACAGGGGCGACGATACCGAGGGCCCCAAGGGGACACGGCGCCGGCGACCTTCGCGATCGGGCCACCCACGGTCGAAGGCGGCCTCGCGGCACCCGCTACAGAAATCCCGACGTCGAGGAGGCCGGCGGTGATCTCGCACGCCGAGGCCTGTGCCCTGATCGAGAGCCCGGCCGAGGCGCTCGGCGAGATCCTGGCGCGCGCGGGTGACGTCCGTGACCGGGGGCAGGGGCGCACGGTCACGTTCTCGGCGAAAGTGTTCGTGCCGCTGACGACGCTGTGCCGCGACTACTGCGGCTACTGCACCTTCCGCCGCGACCCCGGCGAGCCTGGCGCCCACACGCTCACGCCCGACGAGGTGGTGGCGCTGGTGCAGGCCGGCGCCCGGCTCGGCGCCAAGGAGGCGCTGTTCTCGCTCGGCGACAAGCCGGAGGCGCGTTTCGCCGAGCACCGAGCGTTCCTGCGCCGTCACGGCCACCGCACCACGTTGTCCTATCTGCGCGCGGCGTGCGACCTCACCCTGCGGGAATCGTCGCTGCTGCCCCACGCCAACCCGGGGGTGATGGGCGAACGCGACCTGGCCGCCCTGCGCGAAGTCAACGTCAGCATGGGGATCATGCTGGAGACCGTGTCCGACCGGCTGCTCGGCCGCGGGCTCGCCCACGACAACGCCCCCGACAAGGTGCCCGCCCGCCGCCTGCGCACGATCGCGCTGGCCGGCAAGCTCGGCATCCCCTTCACCACCGGGATCCTCATCGGCATCGGCGAGACCCCGCGCGAGCGGGTGGATGCCCTCGTCGCCATTCGCGAGCTCCACGAGCGCTGGGGCCACGTCCAGGAAGTCATCGTGCAGAACTTCCGGGCCAAGCCGCGCATCCCCATGCGCGACGCGCCGGAGCCGGCGCTGGAGGACCTGCTGCGCACGGTCGCGGTGGCGCGGCTGCTGCTCGGCCCCGACGTCAACATCCAGGCGCCGCCCAACCTGACGCCGGGCGCGTATCCCCGGCTGCTGGCGGCCGGCCTCAACGACTGGGGCGGCGTCTCGCCGCTCACCCCCGATCACATCAACCCCGAGAAGCCCTGGCCCGGCCTGCGCGCGCTGCGCGAGGCCACCGAGCGCCATGGCTTCGTTTTCCGCGAGCGGCTGGCGATCTATCCCGAGTACGCGACGCGCGCCGAGTTCCTCGACGAGCGGCTGCGGCCCCGGGTGGCGGCGCTGACCGACTCCGACGGCCTCGTGAGGAGTTCGCATGAGCACTGGCGACGCTGGTAGCCTGATCGACACTCTCGACCGCGTCTCGCGCGCCGTGCGGGCGATCCTGGGCCGTGTGCTGGACGGCGCCGAGATCCCGGTGGCCGACGCCGACGTCCTCGCCCGCGCGACCGGGCGCGACCTGGCCGCGCTCACCCTGGCCGCCGACGAGCTGCGGCGCCGCCACGCCGGCGACACCGTCACCTACGTCGTCAACCGCAACATCAACTTCACGAACGTCTGCATCAAGCACTGCGGCTTCTGCGCGTTCTCCCGCGATCATCGCGAGGAGGAGGGGTATTTGTTGCCGGTCGAGGAGGTCGTGCGGCGAGCCCGGGAGGCGTGGGACCTGGGGGCCACCGAGGTGTGCATCCAGGCGGGGCTGCCGCCCAAGCTCGACGGGCGCTTCTACATCGACCTGGCGCGGGCGCTGAAGGCCGCGCTGCCCGGCCTGCACCTGCACGCCTTCTCGCCGGAAGAGGTGCTGTACGGATCGGTGCGGTCGGGACTGCCGATCAAGGACTACCTGGCGGAGCTGAAGGCGGCGGGGCTGGGAACGCTTCCAGGAACTTCCGCGGAGATCCTCGATCAACCCATCCGCGATGCGATCGCCCGCGGCCGCATCACGGTGGACCAGTGGGTAGAGGTGATCACCACCGCCCACGCCCTCGGCATCCGCACGACGTCGACCATCATGTACGGGCACGTCGAGACGCCCGAGCACTGGGTGCGGCACATGGCCCTCCTGCGCTCGATCCAGAAGGACACCGGTGGCTTCACCGAGTTCGTGCCGCTGTCGCTCATCCACAGCGAGGCGCCGATGTACTCCAAGGCGCTGGTGCCGGGCGTCCGTCCGGGCGCCACCGGGGTCGAAGTCATCCGCATGCATGCCCTCGCCCGGGTGATCCTCGGCCCCGTGCTCCGCAACATCCAGGCCTCCTGGGTCAAGGAAGGACCGAAGCTCGCGCAGGCGCTGCTGGACGCCGGCGCCAACGATCTCGGCGGTACGCTGATCAACGAGTCCATCTCCACCTCGGCGGGCGCGCAGTACGGGCAGCTGGTCGGCCCGGCCGAGCTGCGGCGCTGGATCCGCGACGCCGGCCGCCTCCCGGCCGAGCGCGACACGCTGTATCGCACGGTGCGCACGTACGAGCAGGGTGACGATCCCGTCTCGCCGCTCGACGCGGTCGAGGACGTCGAGGCCCGCTTCGGATCGTATCGGCGCCTGATCGCCTCCGGTGAATTTCGCTTCACGCAGCGGTAGCCGTGTTCGGTGGGCTGTGGTACTAATGCGTCTCGCACTCACTCACCCGGACCGATAGGAGGCTTCCTGTGGCGAAGACGATGACGAAATCCGCAACGCTGGCTGCGCTCGCCGAAAAAACCAATCTCTCGAAGAAGCAGATCGAGAGCGTCCTGGACGAAACGCTGGTCCTCGCGTCCCGCGAAGCGAAGAAGAGTGGCGCGTTCGTCCTGCCGGGCTTCGGCAAGCTCGTGCTCGCGAACCGGAAGGCGCGCATCGGCCGCAATCCGCAGACGGGCGAGCCCATCAAGATCCCCGCCAAGCGCGTCTGCAAGTTCCGCCTCGCCAAGAGTCTGAAGGACACGGTGCTTGGGAAGAAGTAGGACAGGCGGCCGGGCGGGGGGCCGACGGCCCGCCGCTCACCAGCCGGCGACCCCGCCGGACGACGGGCCCGCGCCCGGTGGCCGACCGGTGGTCGCTCCCTCTCTCGCAGCGGCGACCCTCCCTCGCGTGTGGCAGGGCGTCGGCTATCGGCCGCTGGCGGATACCGAGCGCGGTCGCGCGTTGTTCGACTTCGCCGCGATGCCGTGGCCGGAACGACTCGCGTTCGCGTGGGGCGCGTGGACCGCCGCGGCCGGCGGCGAACGCCTCGTGGGCGCCGTGGGGGCCGAGCGCCATGCCACCACCGCGATGCTCCACGGCCCCGTGGTCGACACGCGGGACGGCGGACCGGCGGCGGAGCCACTTGACCCGCTGGAGGTGGCCGGCCAGCTCCTGGCGGCGGCGCTCGACCACGCCACCGCGCTGGGCGTCGCCACGCTGTACGCGCGGCCGCAGGGTCTCGACCGCGTCTGGGTCCGCTTCGGCTTCATCCCCGTCCCCGAGGTCGCGCTACCGCCGGCGCTGGCCGGGCGGACCGGCGCCGGCCTCTACGCGTGGCGTGGCGGGAGCGCGCTCTGGACGCTCCGCGAAGCGGCCGAGGGCTGACCGCGGCGGCCGTGCGCGTCACGGCGCTTGCCGGCGGCACCGGCGCCGCCAAGCTGCTGCGCGGCCTCGCCGCCTGTCTGGGGCCCCGCGACCTCACGGTCGTGGGCAACACCGGCGACGACACCGAGATGTGGGGGCTGCACGTCTCGCCCGATCTCGACACGGTCACCTACGCGCTGGCCGGCGTGCTCGACGTCGCCCGCGGCTGGGGCCGCGCCGGCGAGACGTTCGCCTGCCTGGAGACGATGGCGGCGTTCGGCGCGCCGACCTGGTTCAGCCTCGGCGACCGCGATCTGGCCGTCCACCTCACGCGCACGGCGGCGTTGCGGGCGGGCGAGCCGCTCTCGGCGATCACCGCGCGCACGGCCGCCCGGCTCGGCGTCTCCGCCCGCATCCTGCCGATGAGCGACCAGCCGGTGCGTACCATGGTGCGCACGACCGAGGCGACGTTGACCTTCCAGGAGTACTTCGTGCGTGACCGGGCGCTCGGCGAGGTCGTCGCCGTGGATTACGAGGGCGCCCCGGCGGCCCGCCCGGCACCGGGCGTGCTGCAGGCGATCGCCGAGGCCGACCTCGTGGTCGTATCCCCGTCGAATCCGGTGACGTCCGTCGGACCCATCCTCGCCGTGCCCGGCCTCGCCGCGGCGCTCGCCTCGGCGCGGGCGCCGGTGCTCGGCGTCAGTCCGATCGTCGGCGGCGCCCCGGTGAGCGGTCCCGCCGGCCGGCTCATGCGCGCCCGCGGCCTCGAGGTCTCCCCCCTCGGCGTGGCCGCCGCCTACGCGCCGTGGCTGTCGGCGCTGCTGATCGACACGCGCGACCGCGAGGCCGCGCCCGCGCTCGAGCGCGCCGGCGTGCGCCCCATCGTCGCCGACGTGATGATGACCGACCGCGCGCGCGAGGTGGCGCTGGCCCGGCGGGTTCTCGAGGCGGCATGACCACCACCCCCGGCCGCCGCGCCGCGGCGGCGGTACACTGCCTGCGTATGGGCGAGGGCCCGGCTCTGTGATCGTCGCCGCCGTTCCCGTCAAGGATCTCGTCAACGCCAAGCAGCGCCTCATGGGCGTGCTGGACGCCTCGGAGCGCCGTGAGCTGGCGCGGGCGATGCTGGCCGACGTCCTGCGCGCTCTCGGCGGCGCGGGCCTCGACCACGTCTGGGTCGTCACCCGGGAGCCGGAGGTGGCCACGATCGCCCGCGGTCTCGGGGCCGAGCCGCTGGCCGAGGCCGAGAACCGCGGTCACACGGCCGCCGTCGCCGCCGCCCAGACGGAGGCGGTGCGCCGCGGCGCCGGCGCCTTTCTCACGATCCCCGGCGACGTCCCTTGCGTCACCGCCGCCGAGATCCGGACGCTGGTGGCCGCGCTCGGTCCACCGCCGGCCGCCGTGTTCGGGCCCTCCCGCTCCGGACTCGGCACCAACGGCGCGCTGCTGGCGCCGCCGGCCGCCGTGCCCCTGCGCTTCGGTGAGCCCTCGTTCGCGAACCACCTGGCCGCCGCGCGCGCCCTGCGGGTCGAGCCGCGCGTCGTGTCCCTGCCCGGCCTCGGCCTCGACATCGACGCCCCCGATGATCTCGCCGCCCTGCTCGCCGAGGGAACCGCCACCGAGAGCGGCCGGCTCGTCGCGGGCTGGCGGATCGCCGCCCGCCCGGCGCCTGCGCTCCCCTGAGATGCCGCCGCGCTACGAGGTCATCGGCATCGAGGGCATCGGCGAGGTGCGGCCGGGCGACGACGTGGCGGGCCTCGTGGTCGAGGCGGCCGTCCGGCAGCGCACGCCGCTGGCCGGCGGCGACGTGCTCGTGCTCAGCCAGAAGATCATCTCCAAGTCCGAGGGCCGGCTGCTGCGCCTGGCCGAGGTGACGCCCTCGACGATGGCCGCCACCTTCGCCACCGAGCTGGGGCGCGACCCCCGGCTCATCGAGGTGATCCTCCGCGAGTCGCGCCGCATCGTCCGCATGGACCGCGGCGTGCTGGTGACCGAGACGCGCCACGGCTGGGTGTGCGCCAACGCCGGCGTCGACCAGTCCAACGTGGACGCCGACATGGTGGCGCTGCTGCCGGAGGACCCCGACCGCTCGGCGCGCGCGTTCCGGGACGCCGTCCGTGCCCGCGCGAACGCGGAGATCCACGTGATCGTCGCCGACACGTTCGGCCGGCCGTGGCGCGAGGGGCTCGTCAACGTCGCGATCGGGGTGGCCGGCTTCGCGCCCCTGCGCAGCTATCTCGGCGAGCGCGATCCGGCCGGCCGGCCGCTGCAGGCCACGATCCTGGCCGTCGCCGACGAGCTGGCGGCCGCCGCCGAGCCGGTGATGGGCAAGCTCGACCGCATCCCGGCCGCGATCGTGCGCGGCCTGCCGCTGGCGCCGAGCGAGGAAGGCTCCAAGGTGCTGCTGCGCGATCCCGCCCGCGACCTCTTCCGATAGGAGATCTCCGTGAACATCGCGATCCTCGGCGGCACCGGCAAGGAGGGCGCCGGCCTGGCCGTGCGCTGGGCGAAGCTCGGGCACTCGATCGTCATCGGCTCCCGCGACGCCGAGCGGGCGAAGAGCAAGGCCGCCGACCTGCGCGACGTCGCCCACGCCATTCCGATCGTCGGCCATACCAACCGGGAGGCCGCCGCCCTCGGCGAGGTCGTGGTGATCGCGCTGCCGGCCAACGGGCTCGCCAACACGTTGCCCGAGGTGCGGGAGGCGAGCCAGGGCAAAGTCGTCATCAGCACCGTGGTGCCGCTCACGTTCGGCGGCCCCCGGCTGTTCACGCCGCCCGCCGCCGGCTCGTCGGCCGAGGAGGTCCAGGCGCTCCTCCCTGACGCTCGCGTGGTGGGGGCCTTCCACCACATCGCCGCCCACGAGCTGGCCGAGGCCGCTCACTCGATCGAGTGCGACCTGCTGATCTGCGGCCACGACGCGGGCGCCAAGGAGACGGTGGCCCAGCTCGGGCGCTCGATGGGGCTGCGCGTGCTCGACGTGGGGCCGCTCAGCAACGCCGGACCGTTGGAGGGGATCACCGCGGTGCTGGCGACCATCAACCGGCGGTACAAGCTCAAGAACTCCGGGATCAAGATCACGGGCCTCTGACGCCGGGCGCGCGAACACGCCATCCGCCGCGGCGGGCGGGGTGGGGTGGGCCCGGCGGGACCACGTGCTGGGAGGCCGCATCGACATCGGTGCGACTGGATTCCATCGACGCGATGCGCACGGTCTGGGGCGGCGGGGAACGGGTCCCGCCGGGCCCACCCCGCCCGCCGCTGCCGTCGCGTGCGCTCCCACCCCCTCGAAGGCGCGCCCTACCCCTCGGAGTCGTCGCTCGACCGGCTGGGAGGGCGCATCGACGTGGTTGCGGTTGGGTTCCATCGACGCGATGCGCACGGTCTGGGGCGGCGGGGAACGGGTCCCGCCGGGCCCACCACACCCCGCCCGCCGCTCCCGTCGCGTGCGCTCCCACCACCTTGAAGGCGCACCCTGGCCCTCGGAGTCGTCGCTCGACCGGCTGGGAGGCGCATCGACGTGACTCCGTGGAGCGCGGGTTCGACCCTACTGGCTGCGGGAGACGGCGAGGCCGAGGTAGATGACGATCAGGGTCAGGAGCAGGACGATGCGGTCCAGGCGCGTGATGGCGCGCAGGGCAGGGCCAGGGTCGTCGTTCGAGGCGACGGCGGCGTTGAGGAGGGTCACCTGGGCGAAGTCGCGCTGGCTGGCCAGGGCGACGGCGAGGATCACCAGGATGAACTTGACGGCGAGCATCAGCCCGGCGCCGGAGTCCATCACCCGTTCCAGGGAGCCGAGCTGGGTGACGTTGTAGAAGCCGGTCAGGACGACGACGGCGATGGCCGCCCACGTCACCGGGCGGGCGCGGCGGGCGGAGGCCGCGAAGGGGGCGACGCCGCCGCGGCGGGCGGGGGGGAGAAGGACGTGGGTCTGATAGGCCAGGCCGCCGACCCAGATCGTGGCGGCGACGACGTGCAGGTAGACGAGGGCCAGGCGCATCAGCGCGGGGCGGTGAGCGCGGCCAGCGTGGCGGCGACGTCGGAGAAGTCGGGGAAGAACAGGTCGGGCGCGCACGCTCTCAGGTCCTGGGACGGGTGGAAGCCCGTCGCGACCGCCACGGCCACGGCACCGCAGGCGCGGGCGCAGTCGACGTCGAGAGGGGTGTCGCCGATGATCGTGACCTCCTCGAACGCGAACCGGCGGCCGGTCAGACGGTGCGCGCGCTCGCAGGCGACGGCCGGCAGCCGGCGGCGGTCCAGGTCGTCAGAGCCGAAAGCGCCGACCCGGAAGAGGTCCCAGAGCCCCGTCGGCGCGAGTTTCACGCGGGCGCCCGCCTCGATGTTGCCGGTCAGCAGCCCTACCACCGCGTCGTCGCGGCCGGCCAGCGCACGGACGAGCTCACGGACGCCCGGCAGGATCGTGACCCGCGAGCCGTCGCCGATCAGGGCCTCCAGCTCGCTGACATAGGCCTCGAAGCACGCCCGCAGCCCGGCCGCGACACGGGCGTCGTCCAGGCCGGCGTCACGCATCAGGTCCCGTACGATGCGTTGGTCGGTTCTTCCGCGAAAATCATAGGCTTCTATGGGCCCGGTGGTGCCATAGGTTGAAGCCAGCGCCCGGGCCAATGCAGCACGGCCGGAGCCACGCGCCGTCACCAGCGTGCCGTCGACGTCGAACAGGAAGAGCCTCACCGGGCGGCGAGGCGGCGGAGCCGGGAGACGACGCCGGGCAGCACGTCCAGCACCGCATCGATCTCGGCGGGCGTGGTCCAGCGACCGAGGGTGAAGCAGAGCGAGCCCTCGTACTCCGGGCGCGCGCAACCGATCGCCCGCAGCACGTGCGACGGCTCGCCGGTGGTGAGGTTGCAGGCCGACCCTGAGGAAGCCGCGACGCCGCGCAGGTCCAGCTCGAGGAGCACGGCGTCGGCCTTGACGCCGGGCACGACGAGGCTGGCGTGGTGCGGCAGGCGGTGGGCGCCGCGGGGACCGGTGACCCGGGCCCCCTGCACGCGCTCCAGCAGGCCGTCCAGCAGCCGGTCGCGCAGCGGAGTGAGCCGCGCCACCTCACCCGCCCGCTCGTTGCGCGCGAGGTCGGCGGCGACGCCCATGCCCACGATCGCGGGCACGTTCTCGGTCCCCGAGCGGTACCCGCCCTCCTGGCCGCCCCCCAGGATGATGGGCGCCAGCGCCACCTCCGGCCGCATCCACAGCGCGCCGGCCCCCGGCGGCCCGCAAAGATCGTTGGACGAGAGCGCGAGCAGATCGATCGCGCAGTCCTCCACGCTGAGCGGCAGCCGGCCGACGACGCCCACGCCGTCGACGTGGAACGGCACGCCCCGCGCGCGGGCCACCCGGCCCAGCTCGCGCACCGCCTGCAGCGCGCCGATCTCGCCGTTGGCGGCCATCACCGAGAGCAGCGCGGTGTCGTCCCGCAGCGCGGCGGCGGCGGCGGCCGGGTCGACGAACCCTTCCCGGTCCACCGGCAGCCAGGTGACGCTCCAGCCCTGCTTCTCGAGGTCGCGGCAGGCATTCACGACGGAGATGTGCTCGATCGCGGTGGTGACGACGTGCCGGCCCCGGGCGCGCAGGGCGACGCCCTTGATCGCCAGGTTGTTGGCCTCGGTGGCGCTGGCCATGAAGACGACGCCCGCGGGGGCGCCGCCCACCAGGCGCGCCACCTTGGCGCGTGCTCCCTCCAGGGAGGCCCGCGCCTCCAGGCCGTGCGAGTGCAGCGCGGCGGGATTGCCGACGCCGCCTTCCAGGAACGGGCGCATGAAGGCGACGACGCGGGGATCGACCGGCGAGAACCCGGCGTAGTCCAGGTACACGCGCGCCCCGGCGGGGGCGGCCGCTCTATCGAGTCTTTCGGACGACGAACCGGAAGACCGCGCCATGTTTCTCGATCTCCAGCAGCTCATGCCCCGTGCGCGCGGTCCAGCTCGTCATGTCGGCCTCGGAGGCGGGGTCGTCGGAGGTCATCTCGAGCACCTGACCGACGGCCATCGCCTTCAGGGCGTCGCGCGTCTTGAGGATGGGCATGGGGCAGAACAGCCCGACACAGTCCAGCTTGTGGTTGGCGACGGGGCTCATAACTCTGCGAAAATTCTTACATTGACACGTCCGAGCGGCAACTAGAATAATGCTTCCTATGCCGGACGCTGCATCCGACGTCGCGCGCGCGGGCGCGCGAATCAAGAGCAAGGTCCTGGTCGCGATCGTCCTGTCGTCCGTGATTCCCGTCCTGGTGCTGGCCTTCGTCGTCCTGGTCCACGTGCTGCCCGGCCTCGGCCCCGGCGAGACGCTGAAGTTCGGCGGCCTGCAGCTGCTGGTGGTCTTCACCGTGGTCGGGGTGCTGGCCGGGATCTGGGTGATCTGGGACCTCGGCCGCATCGTGGCCCGCATGGGCACCCTCATGGCCAGCGAGAGCGCGCTGACCGGCTTCGAGCGGCGGCAGGACGAGGTGGGGACGCTCATGACGACGTTCAACAAGATGCTCACCACCATCGAGCAGCAGGCGGCCGAGATCAACACGTTCGCCACCCGGCTGGATGCCGCCTACAAGGAGCTGGAGTCCACCAATGCGCGGCTCAAGGAGACCTCCTTCAAGGACGAGGTGACCGGCCTCTACAACCGTCGCTTCTTCTCGCTGCGCCTGGAGGAGGAACTGTCGCGCTACCGCCGCTTCAACCACCCGGTGTCGGTGGTCCTCCTCGATCTGGACGGCTTCAAGGCGGTCAACGACGAGTTCGGTCACACGGTGGGCGACGACACGCTGCGGGAGGTGGCCCAGATCCTCATGAAGCACTCGCGCGGCATCAACGTGGTCTCCCGATACGGGGGCGACGAGTTCGCGGTGCTGCTGGTGGAGACCTCCAAGGCGGGCGCGCGGCTCTACGCCGACCGCATCCGCGAGGTCGTCGCCAAGCATCCCTTCTCGCACGGCAAGGTGATCACGGCCAGCTTCGGCGTGGCCAGTCTGCCCGACGACGAGGCGGGCACGGCCGAGGACCTGTTCCGGGCGGCGGACGAGGCGCTGTACACGGCCAAGCGGGCCGGCAAGAACCAGGTGGCGGCGAGCCCGTCACCCCAGAGGGTGCCGTGACGTGGAGACTCCTCGGGACATCCTGATCGTCGACGACGATCGCCAGGTCCGCGACGTCCTGCACCAGATCTTCCTGACGGCCGGCTACAACTGCAGCCTGGCCCAGGATGGTCGCGAGGGTGTCACGATGTTCCGGACCGTCCGCCCGCCCCTCACCGTGACCGACCTCAAGATGCCGGTCATGACGGGCATCGAGCTGCTGCAGCAGGTGCGCGAGGTCGACCCCGACGCCGCCGTGATCGTGCTGACCGGCGCTGCCGACGTGAAGACGGCCATCGAGAGCCTCAAGCTCGGCGCCTACGACTTCATCATGAAGCCGGTCAACGTCGACGAGCTGCTCATCGCCGCTGAGCGGGCACTCGAACGCCGCCAGCTGCTGGTCGAGCGGCGGCAGTACCAGGCCATGCTGGAGAGCCGGGTCGAGCAGGCCACCCACCACCTGGCCGCCGCCTACCGCGAGCTGGAGTCGACCTACCGGGCGACGCTGGAGGCGCTGGGTTCGGCCCTCGACACCCGTGACGTCGGCACCGAGTCGCACTCGCGCCGCGTCCACGGCTACGCGCTCGCCACCGCGCGCGAGTACGGCATGCCCGAGTCCGAGCTGCGCGACCTCGCCCACGGCGTGCTGCTGCACGACATCGGCAAGATCGGCATCCCCGATTCGATCCTGCTCAAGCCGGGGCCGCTGACCTCCGAGGAGTGGGAGATCATGCGCACCCACCCGGAGATCGGCCGGAAGCTGATCGAGAAGATCCCGTTCCTGCGCGGGGCGATCCCGATCGTCTACGCGCACCACGAAAAATGGGACGCCAGCGGCTATCCACGCGGGATCAGCGGCGAGGACATCCCGGTGGGCGCCCGCATCTTCTCGGTCGTCGATGCCTTCGACGCCATGACGTTCGACCGGCCGTACTCCAAGGCCATCCCGTTCGACGCCGCCAAGACCGAGCTCAAGCGCTGCGCCGGCTCGCACTTCGACCCGGCCGTGGTCGAGGCCTTCCTGCGCGTGCCGGAGCCCCTGCTCGAGGAGATCCGCCGGCGCAGCACCGAGCCGTGATCGCGTGAAGATCACCGCCGTCCGCGCGGCCTGGCTGCGCGCGCCCATCCCGCCCGACCGGCAGCACCGCAGCGACTTCGGCCTCAACGACTCGTTCAACACCTGCCTGATCGAGATCGACACCGACGACGGGCTGACCGGTCTGGGCGAAGCCAAAGTCGGCGTCGGCAACCTTGGCGACTACTCGGCCCTCGTCGCCCTCGTCCACGCCGAGCTGACGCCCCTGCTGGTGGGCCGCGACCCTCGCGACGTGACCGCCCTCTGGGAGGCGGTTTACAACGGCACCCGCGCCCACTACGCCACGCGCGAGGGACGGACGTTCCCGATCGTGGGACGCCGGGGAATCACGATCTCGGCCCTCTCGGGGGTGGACATTGCGCTGTGGGACCTCTTGGGCAAATCGCTCGGTCAACCGGTGTGGCGGCTGCTGGGCGGCCGCTTCCGCGACCGCATCCCCGCGTATGCTTCGGGCGGCTGGGCGCCGGTGGGCGGCGTCGGCAAGCAGCTTCGCCAGTACGTGGAGCGTGGCCACCGCGCGGTGAAGATGCGCGTGGGCCTGCAGGACAAGAGCGTGGACGACTCGGCCGCGCGCGTGCGCGAGGCCCGCCAGAGCCTGGGACCTGACGTGGCGCTCATGGTCGACGCCCACGGCACCTGGTCGGTGCGCGAGGCCCAGCGCTTCGCCCGCAAGGTGGCCGACTGCGACCTCGCCTGGCTGGAGGAGCCGGTCTCTCCCGACAACGTGGCTGGTCAAGCCGAAGTGCGGGCCGCCACCGACATCCCGATCGCCGCCGGAGAGACCGAGCAGACACGGTTCGCCTTCCGCGACCTGATCGAGGCCCGGGCGGTGGACGTCCTGCAGCCCGACGTCGCCATCGCCGGCGGTATCACCGAGACGCTCCGCATCGGCGCGCTGGCGGCGACCCACGGGCTCACCATGGCACCCCACCTGTGGGGCGGCGCCGTCCTCTTCGCCTCCGGCCTCCACCTCGCCGTCGCCACCCCCTGCGTGACGACGCTCGAGTTCTCGCGCGGCGAGAACCCGCTGCTGCACGACCTCACCGAGGAACCGTTCGAGCTGGTGGACGGCCACGTGCTCGCTCCCGACCGTCCCGGCCTCGGCCTCACGCTCAACCGCGACTTCGTTCGCTCCATCACCGTCCCCGCCTGAACCAGCATTGGCCGAACGGGTATCGGCCCACCACGAGGCCCGCGCGGATGGTCGAGGCGTGCCACGGCTGCGCCGGGGCGCGACGAGCGCCGGGGGCGTTTCGGCCTGGGGCCACCACGAGGCCCGCGCGGATGGTCGAGGCGCGCCACGGCTGCGCCGGGGCGCGACGAGCGCCGGGGGGGTGTGGGGGGCCATTTCGGGGCCCCCCACTCAAGCAGGCCGGGCGAGGCGCTCGCCCGGCGCCTCGAACGCGAAGGCGTCGCCGTGGCGAAGGTAGTGCACGTGATCCTCCAGGCGGGCGTCCGTCACCGCGTCCTGGAACGCGGAGAGCGGCGACTTGAACACGGTGTAGTCGTTGTAGTGGATCGGGATCGCCATCCGCGGCTTCACGATCTGCATGAGCTCCACCCCCTGGCGGCCGTCCATGGTGACCAGGACGCCGAGGAGGCGCGTGCCGCCCAGGTGCAGCAACGCGATGTCGATGTCCGCGTAGCGCGCGCGGATGTCCCGGATGCGCTCGTGCACGAGCGTGTCGCCGGTGACGTAGATCCTGAGCAGCCGGCGACCGTCGACGGTCTCGTACTCGAGCAGGCTGCCCATGACGTCCGGGAGCAGCCGCGAGACCAGCCGCGGGCCGTGGCGGCCCGGCATCGCGGTGACCCGCAGGCGCGCCGCGCCCCTGGCGCAGGCCAGCGTCTCCCACGTCGCCAGCGGCTGGACCGCGGCGAACCCCCGGCCGTGCAGCGCCGTCGCCGCCTGCGGCGTCGTGACGATGGGCAGCGAGCGGTCGAGCCGTGCCTCGGCGACCCGGTCCCAGTGGTCCTCGTGCAGGTGCGACAGGGCCACCAGATCGAGCGGCGGCAGCGCGTCGATCTCGATGGCGGGACTCGTCAGGCGGCGGGAACGCAGGCCATAGCCCAGCCGGACCTGCTCGCCGCGGTGCAGGAAGTTGGGGTCCGTGAGGACCGTGAAACCCGCGTAGCGGATGAGGACGGTGGCCGTCCCGACGAACTGGATGGAGCCCCGCGTCAGGTCGGCACCGCCGTGCGCCTCGAAGGAGAGGTGGCGCGTCATGGCCGCCCCGTCGGCGCAAACCGCGTGCCGCCGAGACGTCCTCGCTAGGCCGGCGGTCGGTCCGGCACGCTCACCGCCCGAGGCTCTCGAACAACCGCTGGACCTCGAGAGACACCCCGGTCAGCTCCGACGGGGTCAGTCCCCGGCCGTTCGCGCTGCGCAGGAGCGCCCACAGCTTGTCGCACTGCACGACGGCCGCCTCCCGATCGCCGGCGTCGGCCAGCTCGCGGATGGTCAGCGCCCGGACGTCGGCCACGCCGGCCAGCGCGCGCACCAGCAGCGCGCGCGTCTCCTGGTGCCGCTCGGGGCCCACCTCGTAGCCGAGGGCGTGGAACAGCGGCTCCACCGCGGCCTCGCACTCGCCCGCCTCGACCCTCCGCTCGCCGAGCGTTCGATAGCCCCACCACAGGCGCCGGTCCACCTCTTCCCGCCGCCGGGGCGGCAGCGCCTCGTCAGCCAGTGTCCCCAGCAGCGACTCGGCGCGCTCCAGCGTACCGAGCGCATCCGCCTCGCGGGCGTCCTGCACGCTCCGGATGGCCTGGGCCGTGAGCTGCCCGATCTCGCCGCTGAACGTCCCCGAGAACAGGCCGCGAAAGGTCTCGGCCCGGGCCACGGGAAAGCGAGGGTCGTCCAGCGCCTCGCGCAGCAGACGGCGGGCCGCGCGAAAGTCCTGCCGCCGCACCAGGGCCATGACCGTACGTTCCCAGGCGGGCCAGAGCATCGCCTGGGCGGCCGCGGTCAGCTCGGCGAGCGCGGAATCGGTCGGCATCGCCGCCGTGCCGCCCTCCAGCCATGCGGCGGCGCCGCGGATCGCCGTCAAGCACTCCTCGGTCTCCAGCCTCGGATGTCGCTCCGCCTCGGCGAGCAGATCCCGCGCCGCGCTCTCTGCGAGCACCGCGAGCTCCCGCTGGTACGTGGACCGCCGGGCCGCCGGCGCCGTGCCAATGGCCGCCTCGAGGGCGGCCCGCGCCTCGGCGGGCTCGCCGAGCGCCTGCCGGGCGAGCGCCACCACGCTCCACAACGCCGCCGTCTCCTCCGCGCCGGCGGGGCGGCGTCCCCGGGGCGCGCGAGCCAGCGCGGCGGTGGCGACCTCGATCACCTCGGCGTGACGGCCCTCTCGATGCAGAGCGAGACATGTTTCCGCGATCGACTCGTCGGGCGCCCGGGCCGCGGCCGGCTCGAGCGCGGCCGAAGGCGTGTCGGGGGCGCGACGCAGGTAGCCGCTGAGGCCGGGGTCGAGCGCGTGCCGCGCCAGCGCGCTCGTCCGGCGCACCCGGAGGGCACGATCCGCCGCCGGCGGGGGCCGCCGGAGGGGATGGCGAGGCCGGGTGGGCCACATCAGCTCGAGCACGCCGAGCACGAGCAGACCGCAGGCGCCGATCGCAGCCAGGACGATCAGCGCCTCCTCGGTCAGCACGGCCGTCGCCCCCTCTCCATGCGACGACGCGATTATCCGGCGAAACACCGGCCGCGCAGGCACAGAGAATGCCGTGGCGGGGGCGCGGACGGACTCCACCAGGACGGCGCGGTGCGTCACTTCTGCTATGATTGGGCTCGTCGTCACACCGTCACCGTCAGGAGGACGCATGCGGCGAGTCGCGGTCATCGGGGTCGGGGTCACGAAGTTCGGCAAGCACGATCGAACGTCGGCCGAGCTGTTCGCCGAGGCGGCGGCCGACGCGCTCGCCGACGCCGGACTGCCGGCCAGCGCCGTGCAGGCGCTCTACTACGGCAACGTCGTGGGCGGTGAGACCGAGAAGCAGCTGCACACCGGGCCCCAGGCCGCCTCCGTCCTCGGGATCCCGACCGTTCCCACCACGCGCTTCGAGACCGCCTGCGCGTCCTCGCACGCCGCGTTCCGCCACGCGGTCATGGACATCGCCTCCGGCACGTCGGACGTCGTCCTGGTCGGCGGCGCCGAGCGGGTGCTCAACGTGACGACCGAGGAGTCCACCGAGTATTTCGCCTACGCCTCCGACGCGCGCTGGGAGCAGACGCTCGGCCTCACCTTCCCGGGCGTCTTCGCCCTGGTCGCCCGCGCCCACATGACGAAGTACGGGACCACCGAGGCCCAGATGGCGGCGGTCGCGGTCAAGAACCACAAGCACGGCGTCCTCAATCCGAAGGCGCAGTTCCAGAAGGAGATCACGCTCCAGCAGGTCCTCGCCTCACCGCTCGTGGCGGATCCGCTGAAGCTCTACGATTGCTGCCCGTTCACCGACGGAGGCGCCGCGCTGGTGCTGGTCTCCGGGGAGGTCGCGCGCAAGACCCGCCGGCCGATCTGGGTGCTGGCCTCGGCGGCGGCCTCCGACTGGATGCTCATCGGCGACAAGCGCGACCTCTCGCGAGTCCCGGCCACCGAGCGGGCGGCGGCGACAGCCTACCGGCAGGCGGGCCTGGGCCCCGGGGACGTCGACGTGGTCGAGCTGCACGACTGCTTCACCATCGCCGAGATCGTCGCGACCGAGGGCCTCGGCTTGTTCGAGCCGGGCGCCGGCGGCATCGCCGCCGAGAATGGGTGGACGAGCCTGGGGGGCAAGGTGCCGGTCAACCCGTCGGGCGGCCTCAAGGCCAAGGGCCATCCCATCGGCGCCACCGGCGCCGCCCAGATCGCCGAAATCGTCACGCAGTTGCGCGCCGAGGCGGGCGCCCGTCAGGTCGACGGCGCCCGCGTCGGCCTCACCCACACGCTCGGCGGCAACACCGCCACCGTGCTCGTCTCCCTGTTCGGCCGTGACTAAGCCGGTGATCACGCTGCGCCAGTTCTTCGAGAAGGCGCGCGAGGGACAGCTGACGGCCGTGCGGTGCGGCGGCTGCGGCGAGCTGGCGATGCCGCCGAAAGAGTTCTGCCCCTCGTGCGCGCGACGCGCGTGGGAGCCGGTGGCGCTGTCCGGCCGGGGCACGATCACCAGCTACACGGTCATCCGGGTGGCGCCGCGCGCCCACGCGGCCGACGTCCCCTACGCGATCGCCGCCGTGCAGCTGACGGAAGGCGTGTCGATCCTCGGCCGGGTGGTCGGCATCCCGATCGAGCAGGTCGCGGTCGGGCTGCCGGTGCGCTTCCGGCCGCTGATGAGCAACGGCCAGACGGCCGTGGGGTTCGGGCCCGCCTGACGCGGTGAGCCCGGAGCCCCGCCCCGCCCGCTCGTCCGCATTCGGGATCGCCCTCCTGACCCAGGCCACCCGCGCACTGGGAGGGACGCTCGACCTCGACCGGCTCGTGGGCCGGCTGACGGAGATGGCGCAGGCCTACCTGGCGGCCGACGCCGCCGGCGTGTGGCTCCTCGAGCGCGGAGGCGCCGAGCTGGTGCTGCGCGGCGACGTCGGCTTCAAACGGCCCGAGGTGGTCGCGCGCCTGGAGCAGCCCCCGTGGCGCGACGTGCTCGGCTGGATCACGGAGCGCCCGGGTCCGCTCGTCCTGCGCCGCCTGCCCGGCGACGCCCAGCCCGCGATGCGCCGCTGGCTCGAGGTCGAGGAAGTCCGCTCGTTTCTCGGCGTGCCGCTGCTGGGCAACGCGGCCCCGCTCGGCGCGCTGGCGCTCTTCCGCCGGAGCGCGCGCGCCTTCACCCGCGCCGACCTCGCCCGCGCCGAGACGCTCTGCGTGCCGGCGGCGCCGGCCATCGTCAACGCGCGCCTCTACGCCGAGCAGCTCGGACGGGCCGAGCGTACCGAGATCCTGCTGGCCACCGCCGAGACCCTGGGCGCCACGCTCGACCTGCCGGTCTCGCTGGAGGATCTCAGCCGGCGGACCGCCCGCGCGCTGGACGCGGAGCACTGCGCGATCTCGCTGTGGCCGGACGGCGACGTGCCGCCCGACGCGCCGCTGGGCGAGGCGGAGGCGGCGCTGCGGCGGCGACCGGTCGAGGTCGACGACACGGTCCTGGTGGTGCCGATCGTCCGCACGGGCGAGGTGATCGGCGTCCTGCGCCTGACGGCTCGCGTGCGCCGCCGGTGGGAGCGCTCGGCGGTCGATCTCGCCAGCGCCATCGCCGGTCAGATCGCGCTGGTGGCCGACAACGCGCGGCTCTACCGGGAGGCGCAGGCGCAGGCCAGCGAGCTGGCCGTGCTCCGCGAGGTGGGCACCACGCTCACGTCCACGCTCGACCTGCCGACCGTGCTCGACGCGGTCGTCGAGGCCGTCGTGCGGCTGAGCGGCGCCCGCCAGTGCGCGCTGCTGGAACTGGAGCCCGCCGGCCAGCGCCTGCGCGTGCGGGCGCAGCGAGGGTTCAACGCCGACTGGCCCGACGTGTCGATCGCGCTCGGGCAGGGCGCGGCCGGCATGGCCGCCCAGACCCGCGCTCCGTTCTTCGTCGCCGATCTCGAACGCGAGCCCCTGCCCATGGACGACGCCGCCGCCGGGACCGGGCAACCGCTGCGGGACATCGTGCGCCGCGACGGGCGCCGGTCGGCGCTGGCGGTGCCGCTCATCAGCAAGCAGACGGTGCTGGGCGCCATCTCGGTGTTCTGGCCCGAGCCGCGCACGCACGATCCGCGGCAGGTGCGGCTGCTGACCGGCGTGGCCCAGCAGGCCGCGGTGGCCATCGAGCAGGCGCGGCTGCACGGCGCCTCGCTGCGCCGCGCCGAGGAGCTGGCCGCGCTGCTGCGGGCGGTTCGCACGCTCATGGGCGGGCTCGACACCAGGACGATCCTCGAGAGCATCGTGCAGGAGGCGGCCGCGATCGCCGGCACGCCTCACGTGAGGCTGCTGCTGCTCGACCGCGAGAGCGCCACGCTGCGCCTGGGCGCCCAGGTCGGTCACTCGATCCCGCCGGACGTCGCGGTGCCGCTCGGCGAAAGCTCTTCCGGACGGGTCGCGGTCACGGGCGAGCCCGTGTTCATCGCCGACACCACCGACGACCTCGCGGCCCTGCTGGCGGCGGGGGACCGCGAGAGCGGCATCGTCACCTACCTCGGTCTGCCGGTGAAGATCCGCGACACCGTCCTCGGCGTGCTGACGTTCCACACCGGCGCGCACCGTCGTTACTCGGCCGACGAGCTGGCCTATCTCGGCTCGTTCGCCGACCAGGCCGCCATCGCGCTCGACAACGCGCGCCTGTACGAGAACACGCAGCGGGCGCTGGGCGACCTCCGAACGATGCAGCGCAAGCTCGTGCAGGGCGAGACGCTGCGCGCCCTCGGCGAGCTGGCCGGCGGCGCCGCCCACCACCTCAACAACCTGCTCACGATCGTGGTCGGCCGCATCCAGCTCCTGCGCCGCATGGTCGAGGAGGAGCGGCTGGCCCGGCCGCTGGAGATCATCGAGCGGGCGGCCAAGGACGGCGCCGAGGTCGTGCGTCGCCTGCAGCAGTTCGCGGGCATGCGGCGCACGGCGGAGCCCCGCACGGTCGACCTCGGCCAGATCGTGACCGACGTGCTGGAGATGACGCGGGGTCGCTGGCAGGACGCCGCCCGCGCCCAGGGTAGCGAGATCAGCGTGCAATCGCGGGTGGCGCCGCTGCCGCCGATCCCGGCCGACGCCGCCGCGCTGCGCGAGATGCTCACCAACCTCGTCCTGAACGCCGTCGACGCCCTGCCCCGCGGTGGCCGGCTGACGGTGGAGGCGGGACCGAGCGAGGGCGGTGTCATGCTGACGGTGAGTGACACGGGCGTGGGCATGCCGGAGGACGTGCGGCTGCGCGCCCACGAGCCGTTCTTCACGACCAAGGGCGTGAAAGCCACCGGGCTCGGCCTCAGCGTGGCCTTCGGCATCGCACGCCGCCACGGCGGTGAGCTGACCATCCAGAGCGAGGAAGGCCGCGGCACCACGGTGCGCGTCACTCTCCCGGTGCCGGCCGGCACGGCGCCGCCGGCGGCGCCGGCGGCCGCGCTGCCCCGCCGCGCGCTCCGCATCCTGCTCGTGGACGACGAAGAGGAGGTGCGAGCCGCGCTGGCCGAGATGCTCGCCACCCGGGGCCACACCGTGCTCACGGCCGGCGGCGGCGCCGAGGCGCTCCGCCGCCTCGAGGAGGACCCCGGCGTGGACCTGGTCCTCACCGACCTGGTGATGCCGGCCATGACGGGGTGGGAGCTGGCGGGCGCAGTGAAGGCGCGGCGCCCGCGCCTGCCCGTCGGCGTCGTCACCGGCTGGGGCGACGTGCCGGAGACGACGATCGGACGGCGCACCGCCGTGGACTTCGTGCTGTCCAAGCCGGTGACCTTCGAGGCGCTCGATGACGCGGTCGCCCGGCTCGATTGATTGATTGACTGGGGGGCCCCGAAAGGGCCCCCCAGACCCCCCGATGCTCGTCGCGCCCCGGCGGAGCCGGGACGCGCCTCGATTACCCGCTCGGGCCTCGAGGCGGCCCATCGCCGAGGAGCCCCGGGTTCTCACGGTGGGTTCCCATGGTGGAGGGGGTGGCGCTCGGGAGCGTGTGGTTACCGGCTCAGGGGCGGCTTTGTTGCTCCGCGCGAGCGCGCAGGATGGGGGCGGCGGCCTGCACGGCCTTGACGATGCCGTGGTAGCCGGTGCAGCGGCACAGGACCGCCGACAGCCCCTCGCGGATGTCGGCCGCGCTCGGCTCGGGCTTGACGCGCAGCAGGTCGAGCGCGGTCAGCAGCATGCCGGGCGTGCAGAAGCCGCATTGCAGCCCGTGGTGATCCCGGAAGGCCTCCTGGAGCGGGTGCAGCGCGCCGTCCGTCATCAGACCCTCGACGGTCGTGAGCCGGGCGCCGTCGGCCTGGACGGCCAGCATCAGGCACGAGCGCGCGGCCTCCCCGTCGACGAGGATCGTGCAGGCCCCGCAGACACCGTGCTCGCAACCGACGTGCGTGCCCGTCAGTGCCAGGTCCTCGCGCAAGAAATCGACCAGCAGCTTGCGCGGAGCGCAACGGCCCTCGCGCGGCGTGCCGTTGACGGTGAGGCGCACGGTCGCGAGATCGGTCACCGCGCCCGTTCCACTGCGCGCGTGAGCGCGCGGGCCGTGAGGACGCCGGTGAGGTGGCGGCGGTAGTCGGCGGAGGCGTGAACGTCGGAGTCCGGCTGCACCAGCTCGGCGGCCCGGGCGGCCGCCGCCGCGATCGCGGCGTCGCCGAGGCCGTCGCGCTCGAGAATCTCCTCGGCGGCGCGCAGGCGCAGCGGCACCGGGCCGGCGCCGGCAGTGGCCAGGCGGGCCGTCCGGCACCGCGCGCCGTCGCGAACGACCATGGCGGCGATGCCCACGATGGCGAAGTCGCCGTGCCGGCGGGCGAACTCCTCGAACGCGTGACCAGCGCCGGCCGGCATGGCCGGCAGCCGCACCTCCACCAGCAGCTCGTCGGGCGCCAGCCGCGTCGTGAGATAGGTCTCGAATAGCTCGGCGGCCCGGAGCGTCCGGCGGCCGCGTGGGCCCTGGGCCACCACCTCCCCCTCCAGCGCCGTCAGCACGGCCGGGTATTCGGCGGAGGGATCGGCGTGGGCGATCGAGCCGCCGATGGTGCCGCGCGAGCGGATCGGCAGGTGCCCGACCCAGCGCGTCGCCTCGCGCAGCAGCGGCAGCCGCCGGGCCACCTCCGGGGAGAACTCGATCGTCCGCTGGCGCGTCATGGCTCCGAAGGCGACCATGCCGTCGTCCTCGCGCACGTAGGCGAGCGCGGCGATCCTGTTCACGTCGACCAGCGCGGCCGGGCGCGTGAGCCGGAAGTTCAGCATCGGCATCAGACTCTGGCCGCCCGCCAGCACCTTGGCGTCGCCGCCGTACCGCCCGAGGAGGTCGACGGCCTCGTCGACACTCCGGGGAGCGTGGTACTCGAAGCGCGGGGGCTTCACGCGGGTTTGCCGGCGCGCGCGGCCCGGATCAGGGCGTGGAGGCGGCTGGGGGTCATGGGCAGCTCGGTGATCCCGATCCCGAGCGGCTTGAGGGCATCGCTGACGGCATTGGCGATGACGGCGGGGACGGTCATCGACGAGGACTCGCCCAGGCCCTTGGAGCCGAGCGTCGTCAGCGGCGAGGGCGACACGACGTGCTCGATCTCGATCTCCGGCGCCTCGGTGGCCGTCGGGACCAGGTAGTCCATGAAGGTCCCGGTGAGCAGCTGGCCGTCGTCGTCGTAGGCCAGCTCCTCGTAGAGGGCGCCGCCCAGTCCGTGCAGCGCGCCGCCGTAGATCTGGCCCTCGACGATCATCGGGTTGATGATCGTGCCGGCGTCGTGGACGGTGACGTACTTCCGGATCGTGATGGCGGCCGTGGCCGGATCCACCTCCACCGCCATCACCTCGGCGATGAAGCCGTAGGTGTTGGACGAGTTGACCCGGTCCTCGGCGTCGACCGCCCTGGCCACCGTGAAGCCGAACACCGCGGTGGCCGCCAGCCCCGGCTCCATCCCGTCGGGCAGCGACTCGGTGTTCCAGTGGGCGCGTCCGGCGAGGTCCTTGATCGAGTACGACGCGCCCGTTCCCGTCTTGCGGTGGACGCCGCCGTCGCGGAACTCCAGCGCCTCCACCGGCGCGTCCATCAGGTGGGCCGCGTACTCGACGAGCTTGGCCTTCAGCTTGCGCGCGGCCAGGGCGACCGCGCTGGTGCCCACCGAGCCGAACCGGCTGGAGTAGGTGCCGGACGAGATCGACCACACGCGGGTGAAGGTGTCCATCTCGTCCACGACGGTGACGTCGCGCGGCGCCACGCCCAGCTCGGTGGCGACGATCTGCGACACGATCGTCTGGTGGCCCTGCCCCTGCGGCGTCGTGCCCAGGATCGCGATGAGGCGGCCCAGCGGGTCGATCTTCACGGTGGCGGAGTCGACGGCGCCGGACTTCGGGAGGTACTCGGGCTTGGCGCGGAACTGCGGGTCGAGCGCGGTGGCGACGTAGCCCATGTTGGAGACCGACGGGTCCACCGCCAGCGCCAGCCCGATGCCGTAGTACCGCCCGGCCGCCCGCGCGCGCGCCTGCTCGCGCCGCAGCTCGTCGTATCGCGCCAGCTCCAGCGCGCGCTCGAACGCCCGGCCGTAGTCGCCGCTGTCGTAGAGTCCGCCGGTCGGGGTGCGATACGGGAAGCTCTCGGCCCCGATCAGATTGCGGCGGCGCACCTCCACGGGATCGATCCCGAGCCGCTCCGCGAGCAGGTCCATCATCCGCTCGGTCTCGAAGTAGAGGTGCCCGCACGCGTAGCCCCGGTTGGGGCCGGTGAGGCTCTTGTTGGTCATGACGACCGAGGCGTCGACCTCCAGATTCTGGAACCGGTACGGGCCGACGAAGTTGCCGGTCGGGCGGAAGCTGCAGCCGGGCTCCGGGCTCCGGATGTACCCACCGACGTTGTCATACCACTTGAACCGCATGCCCAGGATCGTGCCGTCGTTCGTGGCCGCCACCTCCCGCCAGGCGATGCGGTCGGTGCCGCTGGAGGAGGCGAGCAGGTGCTCGCGGCGGTCCTCGATCCACTTCACGGGCACTCCGAGCTTCATGGCGGCCAGGCCGATCAGCGCCAGGTACGGGTAGATGCTGCTCTTGATGCCGAACGAGCCGCCGATGTCGGGCGGCACGATGAAGCGCAGCCGGTTCTCGGGCAGCCCGAGCACCCGTGCGACGAGCGGGTGCATGATGAACGGCCCCATGAAGTTGGACCAGACGGTCAGCACCCCGTCGAGGGGGTCCCAGCGCGCGATCACCCCGTACGTCTCGATCGGCGTCGAGCCGTACTTCGGGAAGCGGAACCGCTCGCGGACCACCACGTCGGCCCCGGCGAAGGCGGCGTCGGGATCGCCGTAGACGAGGCGCCGGTGGCCGGCCAGATTGGAGCCGACCCTCTCGTGCAGGATCGGCGCGCCGGGCTCGAGCGCCTTCTCGGGATCCACGACGGCCGGCAGCGGCTCGTAGTCGACCCCGACCGCCTCGGCCGCGTCCTCGGCCAGGTAGCGGTCACGCGCGACGACCACCGCGACCGGCTCGCCGACGAAGCGCGCCTTGTCGGTGGCCGCCGGGTAGTAGTGCACGGGCGTCGTGACGCCAACGCCGAACGGCTTGCAGGCGGCGGCCACGTCGGCGCCCGTGAGGGCGCCGATCACGCCGTCCATGGCCAGCGCGGCCGTGAGGTCGTAGCCGAGGATGCGGGCGTGCGCGTGGGGCGAGCGCACGATGGCCGCGTGGCAGAGGTTGGCCACCGGCGGATGATCGTCGATGAAGGTGCCGCGGCCCGTCAGCAGCCGCCCGTCCTCGACGCGCGGCACCGACTTGCCGATCCAGCCGCTTGAGCTCATGAGGGGCGTCGCACTCTAGCCAGCCCCGCGCGTTCGTGTCAAGCGCACGGCGGGTCCCTCAGTGCCCCGCGCCCGCCACCGCCGCGCCGGTGATCGCGGCCAGCCGCTTGGCGAGCGGCGTGTTGCGGCTGCGGCCCACCCGCACGATCCCGTCGATGACCACCGCCGAGATCCCCGGGATGTCGCCGCGCGCGATGGCGCCGAGCGCGTCGGCGGCGCGCGAGGCCGCCGGCGCATCGCACACGACCAGGTCGGCCGGCTCCCCGACCGCGAGAGTCCCGGTCGTGAGGCGGAACACCCGCGCGTTGTTGCCGGTGGCGAGCGCGATCACGGTCTCGGGCGCCAGATCGCCCAGCGAGGCCAGCTCGCAGACGCTCTTCAGCACCCCCATCGGCATCACCCCCGTCCCGGTGGGCGTGTCGCTGGCGACGCACACGCGGGGCAGCGCGCCGGCCTCGCCGGCGAGCCGCAGGATGAAGAGCGCCGACTTGAGATTGCCGGCCTGCACGATCTGCAGCGCCATCTCCGTCTCGCCGACGATCGCCCGCAGCCCGTCCTCGTCGAGCGACGTGGTGCCGCCGTTGACGTGGCCGCACACGTCGGGCCGGAGGTGGAGCAGCACGTCGTGGGTGATCGGGCTCGACCCCGGGATCGAGTTCCCCCCGCTGTGCGACATCACGCACAGCCCGTGCTTCTGCGCCCGCCGGATGTCGGGCTCCCCCTCCCGCGGGTGGGCGTAGCCCCCGAAGCCGTACTTGGCGTGGCGCACCCCGTGCGTCGCCATCTCGACGAAATCCTCGTCGGTGAGCCCCGGCTCCAGCACCACCGAGCCGGCGTTCACCTTCATCCCGTTGGGATGAAACCCCTCGAAGCACTTCGCCGCCGCGATCGCCAGCGCCTTCGACGCCACCGCATCGTGCGGCCGTCCCGGCGCATGCACCCCCTCCCCCGCCGACACCACCGACGTGATCCCCCCGTGGACATACGAATCGAGAAAGTCCACCGTCTTCTGCCGCGGCGTATAGTCTCCGAGCACGACGTGGCAGTGCGAGTCGATCAGCCCGGGAATGACCGTGGTCCCCCGGCAGTCGATGACGACATCGGCCCGCCCGGCCGCCGTCCGGCTGGCCGCCCCGCGGGCACCGATCCGCCCCTGCTCGACCAGGAGCGATTCGACCTCGGCGCGTGGCGCCGCCAGCACGCCGGTGGCCAGCGCGCCGATGTTGACGAGCCCCAAGGTCGTCACGCGAGCGATCCTCGCCGAAGGCGCTGACACGGTCGAGTGCGCTGACACGCCCGCGCCGAGGACCGGAGGCCCGGGGACCTGGGCGCGCCCTCCGGCGAGCCGAGCCGCCAAGCATTCTTTCGGGAGGGGCGAGCGCGCCGCCAACGATCGACTGCGCACCCCCCAGCCCCTTCTGGGGGATGGGGGGCCGCGCGAGCCCCGCGGCCGCGATCGAGGCGAGCCGGAGGGCGCGCCCAGGTCCCCGGGCCTCCGGTCCCCGGCGCGGGAGCGTCGCCACGCTCAAGCAGCGTCACGCGTACTCGCCGAGGCACCGGTCGACCACCGCCGTCGCGCGCGCCCAGTCGTACGCCCG
This sequence comes from Candidatus Methylomirabilota bacterium, assembly GCA_036397135.1. Taxonomy (GTDB): domain Bacteria; phylum Methylomirabilota; class Methylomirabilia; order Rokubacteriales; family CSP1-6; genus AR5. The sequence goes on along the minus strand of DASWJN010000018.1, from coordinate 3,787 downwards.
GAACATGCGCGTGTTCACGACCGGCTGGGAGGCGGAGTAGAACATCTCGTACTGGAGCTGGCGCCCGCCGAACTCGGTCCCCACGAAGTCCCACACGAGCTTGAGCAGCTTCACGCGCTCGCGCGCGGTCGCCGTCGCCCCCCGGAAGAACCGCTCGAAATCGGGGCGGGTCTCGGGGCTCGAGAACCCGGCCTCGGACGACGGCAGCTGCTGGAAGGCCCCGCCGGCCAGCTCGCGGATCGCCCGGAGCATGTCCACGATCAGCCTCCGCTGCAGGCTCATGCCGGCATAGACGTACTGCGGGTGCGGCCGCGCCACGCCTTCGAGGATCAGCGGATGGCGCTCGGCTGCCTGCACGATGGCGTCGAAGGCCGCGCACAGGGCGGCGATGTCGCCGCCGAGCGAGGCCTGGGCCTCGGGCTTGCGCTCGCCCGCGTGCACCTCCAGGAGCCTGAGCGCCAGCCCCGCCATGAACTCCAGCTTCACGGTGAAGCGCACGAGCGACTGGAAGTTGGCCAGCGTGTGCGAGGGGGTCTCGTGGAACTGGGCGTTGACCAGATCCACCCGGCGGTGGATGAACACCTGCTCCCACGGCACGACCACGTCGTCGAACACGACCGTCGCGTCCACCTCGTCGAACCGCGACGACAGCGGATAGTCGAACACGCTCGTGGTCCCCTGGGCGTACGGACGCCGCGGATGGACGCGAATGCCGGGCGCGGCGACCGGGGTCACGAACGAGACGGCGTAGTCGTCGTCGCCCGGCTGGAGCGGCGTGATGTACGAGACGAGCATCCAGTCGGCCAGCACCGCCGCGGTCGTGATGCCCTGGCAGCCCCGCACGACGAGGCCGTCGTCGCGCTCCGCGACGACGCCGGGAAACAGGAACGGCTCGGGCTGGCGGTGGGCGGGCTGGGAGCGGTCGACCTGCAGCGGCACGATCCCGTAGGCGACGTAGAGGTCCTCCTCGCGCGCCCGCGCATGGAACCGCACGACGTTGTCGCCGAAGCGGGGCCCGCCCCGGTCGAACAGCTGCCGCCAGCCCGCGAAGGCGCTGAGCACGCAGGCGACGTGATCGGGCGTGCGCCCCATGAGGCCGTAGGACGGCTCCGCCCACAGCCGGTGCACCCGGCGGCGGGCGGCGAGGTCGTCGGCCGAGCGCGGCACCAGCCACATGGCGCTGTGCCGGCGGCCCGTGGCCGGGTCGACGTAGGTGGTCGCGTCCCGGGCCTCGGCGGCGCGCGCGAGGTCGAACGTCCGGCTCACGCGGCGGATCGGCTCCGCGAACGCCGGGTGCTTGGTCACGTCGTCGACGCGCTCGCCGTCGAGGAACACGGCCCGGCCGTCCCTCAGGCTCGCGACGTACTCGTCCCCGCTGCGCATGCGGCCCTCCCTGGCGCGGCAACCTTGCCACACCCGCCGCATAATGACAAACCGGCCGCCCGGTGATACGGTCGCGCCACCGTGAAGCGGCCGCCGCTCGCCGTCGTCCTCCTCGCCGTGCTGGTCATCGCGCTCGGCGAGCTCGGTGGTGCCCTGCTCTCCCAGCTCCGGCCGGCCACCGCCGGCTGGGCGGCGGCCCGTGTGATGGCGAATCCCGTCGCCCACGGGCTGACGGGCTCGGCCGAATACGACGACGACGTGCGCGACCGGACCGTCTTCGCGGTCGAGGCCGGGCTGTCGTTCTTCCACACGCACGCCGAGGGGATGGGGCTCGTCCTCTTCTTCGCCTCCGCGCTCGTGGCCAGCCTCGTGCGCGGCCGCCCGGCCCGCGCCGCGCTCTACACGCTGCTGGCGACCGGCGCGCTGTTCCCGCTCGGCTACCTCGCCTACGCGTTCGCCGTCCTCGAGCTGGGCCGGGACAGCGGGATCGAGCTCGCGGAGGCGTGGGTGCTCACCCCGCTCGGCCTGGCCGCCATCGCCGGCCTGCTGGGCCTCGCCGTCTCGCTGGCCCGTCGGGGGACGTCGATGCGCCGGCCGGCCCCCCCCTCGACCGGCGAGCCCACGTGGCGGCTGCCGCCGCGCGGCGTCCTGCTGGCCGCCGTCGTCCTGCTGGTCGCGGCCGAGGTGGGCGGCGCCTCGATGGCGCGGTTCAAGGTCGAGCTGGCGCGCTGGGCGCGGACCGAGATGCTCGCGCGACCGATGGTCCACGGCCTGGTGGGCGTCCGCGACGTGGACGAGCGCGCCCTGGACGAGGCGCTCTTCCGCTTCGACGCCGGGCTCCGGCTCTTCCACATGCATGCCGAGGGCATGGCGCTGGTGATCATCGCGACGACCACGACGGCCGCGACACTGGCCCGGCATCCGGCCGTGCGGCGGACCCTCGTCCTCCTCCTCGCGGCCGGGGGCGTCGGCTATCCGCTGGGCTATCTGCTCTGGAGCGCGCTCATTCCCGCCTACGGCGTGGAGCAGAGCAAGCTCATCGCCGAGTGGGTGTTCTGGATCCCGTTCGGCGGCGCGACGATCGTCGCCCTGGTGTGGCTGGCGGCGCTCACCGGCCTCCGCCTGGCGCGCCGATGACGCGCGTCATCGGGCTGGCGGGCGCCCTGCTGGCGGTGGCGCTGGCGACGGCGCCGGCGGCCGCCCACCACACCGGCGTCTACACGCCCAGGGACAACGCCGTCACCACCAACTTCAAGCAGGTCAAGTTCTCGGTGGAGGCGGGGAAGTTCGACGTGGCCCGCCGCCTGTTCGAGGCGGGGCCGCTGCGCGCGGAGATGCGCGCCCGCGCCGCTGCGCTGCCGGCGGGACTCGAGGCGCGCACCCGGGCGGCGCTGGAGGCCGGGGATGCCGCCGAGGTCGAGCGCGGCCTCATGGTCTTCTTCTGCGCCCTCGGCCGCGACCTGGCCCGCGAGGCCGACCGCCTGCTCGCCGCCGGGGCGGCCCCGGCGGCGACCGCGTCGCGCTTCCTGGAAGCGATCTGGCGGTACTACAACCTCGTGGACTTCGCGGTCGGCCGGCGTGACGCGCGGGCGTCGGTGGCGATGCGCCTGGCCTACGACGACGCGGAGCCGGTGGCGCGCGCCGCGGCGACGGCGCCCGCCGGCGTCAGCGCCGCGCGCGTGCGCGAGTCGTTCCAGCGGATCGCCGCGATCCTGGCCGGCCTCGTGGAGGCGCCGCCGGCGCGCTGAGCGGGGCGCGCGCGCAGGCGCTCCACAGCCGCGCCGGCGTGAGCGGCAGCTCGACCGGCTCGACGCCGAACGAGGCCAGCGCATCGGCCACCGCGTTGGCCAGCGCCGCCGCCGGGCCGAGCGTGCCGCCCTCGCCGACGCCGCGGGCGCCGGCCAGGTTGGCCGCCGGCTCCTCGACGTGGTCCGTCTCCAGCGCCGGAATCGCGGCGGCCGTCGGCAGCGCGTACTCCATCAGCGTCCCCGTCAGGAGCTGTCCCGCCGCGTCGTACACGAGATGCTCGAGCAGCGCGCCGCCGATGCCCTGGGCGATCGCCCCGTGCACCTGGCCCTCCACGATGAGCGGGTTGATGACGCGCCCGGTGTCCTCCACGCACACGAACCGCCGGATCGCCAGCGCGCCCGTGTCCGGGTCCACCTCCACGATCGCCGCCTGAGCGCCGGCGGCGAAGGTGCCGCGGATCGGGTCGTAGAAGCGTGTGGCGTCCAGGCCGGGCTCCAGATCGGGCGGCAGCCGGTGGGTCTCCAGGTGGGCGATCCGCGCCACCTCCGACAGCGCCACGGCGCGGCCGGGGAGGCCGCGGACGGCGACCTGCCCGCCGGCCAGCGCCAGGTCCTCGACGGCCGCCTCCAGCACGTGGGCGGCGATCCTCACGACC
>DASWJN010000017.1:0-17858 GCA_036397135.1 Candidatus Methylomirabilota bacterium | reverse complement strand
TAATTAGCGGGTCCACGGCTCGAGTCCTTGACGACCCACCGATCGAATCGGGCACTTGGGGAGCACTGGAGTGCTCTGGTTCCAGATCGGTCCGGAAATCGCTTCCGCCGCCGCGGCGACCGCGCCGGTGAGCAGCGCGGTGGCACCGTCGTGCCGGGGGCTAACGCCCGCCACCGGCCAGGCGCTGGCGGGCGAGGACCTCGCGGCACTCCTTCGTCTTCACCTCGTCCACCGCGGCGCCATCCGGGGTGAGGACGACGCCGTACTCCGCCGTTGTCGAGATCTTGCCATCCAGCACGTCGGCCAGGACCGCCGCTGGATCGCGGTCGAGCGGGTCGCCGTAGCCGGCGCCGCCGGCGATGTATTCCCAGAGTTGGTCGCCCGGATGGAGCACGATCATCTTCTTCGAGGGCAGGTCTTCGCGCGTGCCGTCCTTTCTGAGGATGAACGCGTGCGCGCGGGCTCCCGGCGCGCCGCCCTCGAGACCCCACGGCGACGACGCGAAGCGCTCGCCGCGGTGGGACACCGTCACGTCGGTGGTGGTCGCCTCGAAGACCTTCTCGAGCCCGAGGCCGCCGCGGAATCGCCCGGCGCCGCCAGAGCCGTTCCACAGGCGCACCCGGGGGATACGCAGAGGGAAGTTCATCTCGAGCGACTCCACCGGGATGTTCATGCAGTTGGAGACGTCGGTCTCGATGACATCGATGCCGTCCTTGTCGGGACGGGCGCCCATGCCGCCGGCGGCCAGCTCGCTCGCCACGAACGGACGGCCGGTCTCCGGGTCGCGGCCTCCGAACGCCATCACGAGCAGGGTGCCGGAGTTCGCCGCCGGCATCTTGCCGGGCCGCGCGCCCACGAGCGCGCCGAGGATCGTGTCGGCGATGCGCTTGATGGTGGCCGTGCGGCAGCTCACCGGCGCCGGCGGCCGCGGGTTCACGATGGTGCCTTCCGGCAGCACTGCGTCCACCGCGCGGAAGCAGCCGCCGTTGTTGGGGATCGAGGCGTCGGAGATCGCGCGTACCGCGTAGTAGACCGCCGACATCGTGGAGGCCGGTACCGAGTTGAACGGACCGCGGACCTGGGGGTCGCTGCCCGTGAAATCGAACGTCATCGCCGAGCCGCGCACGCGCAGCGTCACTGCGATCTTGACCGGCTGGCCGATGTCCACGCCGTCGTCGTCGAGCCAGTCCGCGAAGGCGTAGTCCCCGTCGGGGATGGCCTCGATCTGCGCGCGGGTGAGGCGCTCGGCCCGCGAGAGCAGCTCCTCGATGTACGCCTCCACCGTCGAGGCGCCGTGCGCGGCGAACAGCTCGCGCAGGCGGACGCCGCCGAGCCGCCCCGCCGCCACCTGGGCCATGAGGTCGCCGGTGAACACCTCCGGGAGCCGCACGTTGCGGGTGAGCAGGCGGAACAGGTTCTCATCCAGATCCCCGGCGCGGAAGAGCTGGGTGGGCGGGATGATGACGCCCTCCTGGTAGAGCTCGGTGGCGTCCGTTGGCACGCTGCCCGGCGTGCGGCCGCCCACATCCTGGTGATGGCACATCGTGCAAGCGAGCGCGACGGCACGGCCGTCGGCGAAGACCGGCACCGCGAGGGTGATGTCGGGCAGGTGGGTGCCGCCGTCGTACGGATCGTTCAGCAGGAACGCGTCGCCGTCGCGCAGGCCGTCCGGGGGAAAGGCCCGGACGATGCGCTGCGCCGCGAATTGCAGTGCGCCGAGGTGGATCGGGATGGCGGCCGCCTGGGCGATGGTCTCGCCGCGGGTGTTGAAGAGCGCGGCCGACGCGTCAAGGCCCTCCTTCACGATCGGTGAGGCCGCGCTCTTGAGGAGGGTCAGCTCCATCTCGTCGGCGATGGCATCGAGACGGTTGCGCAGCACCTCGAGGAGGATCGGGTCGATCGTCATCGGGCTCTCCTCAGGCGAAGGTTGCCGACCTCGTCCACGAGCGCGGTGACGCCGGGGGGAATCACGGTGGTGGTATCGGTCTGCTCCACGATGGCCGGTCCGGCGAGGCGAGCGCCCAGCGGCAGCCGCGTGCGCTCGTAGATCACGGTCGGCACGAAGCGGCCGAAGTACGCGCCGCGCTCGCCGACCTGCGCCTCGGCCAGCGTGCCGGTCGCGCGCGCGGCCGGCCTCACTGCGGGCCGCGGCAGCGGGAACGTGTGGACGGCCCGGAAGTTGACGAACTCCACCGCCTGCTGCACGCGCGCGTAGCCGTATACGCGCTCGTGCACGGCGTGGAACGCGGCCACGATCGCGGGCACGCCGGCGGCGGTGACGGGCGCCGAAATCGGCACCTCCAGCTCGTAGGCCTGACCCACGTACCGCATGTCGGCCGCGTAGGCCACGCGCACGTCCGCCGCGGCCACGCCTTCCTCGCGCATGCGCGCGCGGCCGGCGGCATTGAGTTCGCCGAGGCAGCCGTTGATGGCGCCGAGGTCGGCCACGTCGGTGCGCGCCTGGAGCGTTCGCACGTGGTGGTGCTCGATCGCCGCGGCGAGCAGGCCGAAGGCGGCGAGCACGCCGGGCGCCTCGGGGACGACGACCTCCGCCATGCCCATTTCCTCGGCGAGGGCGGCGCCGTGCACGGGGCCGGCGCCGCCCAGGACTACGAGCGCGAACTGCCGCGGATCGTACCCGCGCTTGATCGTCACCAGGCGGATCTGGTCCGCCATGCGGGCGTTGACGACGCGATGGATGCCCGCCGCGGCGGCGACAGGGTCGAGGCCCAGCCGGCGGCCGAGGACGGCCACGGCGCGCTCGGCCGCGGCCACATCGAGCGTCAGGGCGCCGCCCGCGAAGCGCGCGGGATTCAGATAGCCGAGCACGACGCTGGCATCGGTCACGGTCGCCTCGTGGCCGCCGCGCGCGTAGCAGGCGGGCCCCGGCTCGGCGCCGGCGCTCTGCGGCCCCACCCGGAGCCCGCCGACCGCGTCGATCCACGCAATGCTGCCGCCGCCGGCCCCGATCGTGTTGACGTCCACCATCGGCGTGCGCACCGGGTAGGACCCGATCGAGCCCTCGCTGACGAGCAGGGGCTGGCCGTCCCGCACCAGCGCCACGTCGTTGCTGGTGCCGCCCATGTCGAGCGACACGAAATCGCGCACCCCGGAGCGCTCGGCGGCGAACGCGGCGCCGATCACACCACCCGCCGGCCCCGAGAGAAAGAGCGTGACGGGTTGCTGCGCGGCCAGCGCCGCCGACACGATGCCGCCGCGCGAGCGCATGATCAGCGGCACGCCGGGCACCCCGAGGCCGCGCAGGGTGTCGGCGAGCCCCGCCAGGTAGCGCTTCACCACCGGGCCGAGGTAGGCGTCGAAGGCGGTCACGCACAGCCGTTCGTACTCGCGGAACGTCGGGTCGACCTCCGACGAGAGGGAGACGCTGATGTCCGGCGCGAGCTCCGCGATGATGTCGCGCGTCCGCCGCTCATGCGCGGGGTTCAGGAACGAGAAGAGGTAGCACACCGCGATGGCCGACACCCCCTGCGCGCACAGGGCCTCCACCGCCTTTCGCACGTCTGCCTCGTGCAACGGGACCAGCACGCGACCCTTGGCGTCGAGCCGCTCGCGGATGCCGAGCCGGCGCCGCCGAGGCGCGAGGAACGTCGGGACTTCCGGGTCCATGTCGAGGTCGTACATGCGCGCGCGCTTCATCCGCCCGAGCTCGAGCACGTCCTCGAAGCCCTCGGTGGTCACGATGGCGGTCGTCGCCCCCTTCTGCTCGAGGACGGCGTTGGTGGCAACGGTGGTGCCGTGGATGAATCGCTCCACGTCGCCCGGCGCGGCGCCGGCCAGCGCAAGCACCCTGGCGGTGGCGGCGGCGACGCCGTCGAGGAGGTCCTTGGGCGTGCTGGGCACCTTGGTGAGCGCGAGCCGGCCGGTCCGGTCCAGAGCCACGATATCCGTGAAGGTGCCGCCGATGTCCACGCCGATCTGCACGAGCGTTCCCTCCTGACGACGCCCACGGTACCATATCGGCCATGCGAGATCTCCTGGACCGGCTCGACGGCTGGCGCGACGAGCAGCTCGAGTTCCTCGCGCGCCTCGTGAACCACGACAGCGGCACCGACGACGTGATGGACGTGAACCGCGTCGGTGCCATCCTCGCCGAGCGGCTGGAGCGCCTGGGCTTCACGCTCCGCCGGGTCGCCGCCGAGCGCTTCGGCGACCACCTCGTCGGCGAGAAGCGGGGCGCGGGCCCCAAGCGCTTTCTCTTCGTCGGCCACTACGACACCGTGTTCCAGTCCGGCACCGCCAAGCAGCGGCCGTTCCGGATCGACGGGCAGGGGCGCGCGTGGGGGCCCGGCGTGTACGACATGAAGGGCGGGCTCGCCGCCCTGCTCTACGCGCTGCGCGCGCACCAGGAGGCGCGCACCCATGCCTGGGCCGAGACGAGCGTCGCCGTCATCTTCAATTCGGACGAGGAGCGACTCTCGCCCACCTCCCGGCCGGTGATCGAGGCCGAGGCGAAGCGGGCGCACAGCGTGGGCATCCTCGAGCCGGCGCGCCCCGGAGGCGAATACGTGATGGCGCGCAAGGGCGCCGGGACGTTCTACCTCGAGGTGAAGGGCAAGGCCTCCCACGCCGGGCTCCAGCCCGAGCTGGGCGCGAGCGCCATCGGGGACCTCGCGCAGAAAGTCGCGGCGCTGCACGCGCTGACCGACTTCGGCACGGGCGTCACCGTGAACGTCGGCACCGTGCGCGGTGGCGAGCGCCCCAACGTCGTCGCGGCCCACGCCGCCGCCGAGATCGATCTCCGGGCGTGGAGCCAGGCGGACGCGGACGCCACCATCGCCGCCATGCGGAAGATCTGCCAGAGGCCGCACGTGGCCGGCACCAGTGCCCGCTTCCACGGGCAGATCGACTTCCCGCCGTGGCCGCCGGGGCTGCCGGGCACCGAGCGTCTCCTGGAGATCATGCGCGCGGCGGGACGCGAGCTCGGCGTCGAGGTGCGGGCCATCAAGACCGGCGGTGGTTCGGACGGCAATCACACCTCGGCCATCACCCCCACCCTCGACGGCATGGGGCCGAAGGGCAGCCGGGCGCACAGCGACGAGGAGTTCATCGAGGTGGCCACGCTGCTCGAGCGGAGCAAGATGATCGCCCTCTTCCTCGACCGCTGGGCTGCGGAATTCGAGATCCCGGCGCGCTGAGGTCCTTTCGTCAGGCGAAGTGACAGGCGACGGTGCGCCCGTCGAGCGGGCGGAGCGGCGGCTCCTCCGCCGCGCACCGGGCCTGGGCCAGGGGGCAGCGGGTCCGGAAGCGGCAGCCGCTCGGCACGTCGCGCGGGTTCGGCGGCTCGCCTACCAGCGCGAAGTCCTGGGTGACGCGGCGACCCCCGATGCGCGGCACCGCGGCCAGCAGCGACTGCGTGTAGGGATGACGCGGACCCGCGAAGACTCCGGCGGTGGGGCCGAACTCCACGATCTTCCCGAGATACATCACGGCGATGCCCGCGCACATGGCGCGCACCACCGAGAGGTCGTGCGAGATGAACACGTAGGTGAGCGCGAACGCGTCCTGGAGATTCCGGAACAGCTTCAGCACGCTGGCCTGGACGGAGACGTCGAGCCCGGAGGTCGGCTCGTCCAGGATCACCAGGCGCGGCCGGAGGGTGAGAATGCGCGCGAGCCCCACGCGCCGCTGCTGGCCACCGCTGAGCTCGTGCGGGTAGAGGTCGAGGTGGGCGTCCGGGAGCCCGACCGCGGCCAGGATCGCACGCACCTCGCGGTCCCGCTCGGCCCGGGACAGCGTGGTGTGGATCTTGAGCGGCTCGTGCAGCGAGTGCACGATCTTCCAGCGAGGGTCGAGCGAGGCGCCCGGGTCCTGGTAGACATACTGGAGATCCTTGGCGACAGTGCGCCGCGCGCGCCGGGGCAGCCGTCCGATCTCGCGGCCGGCGAAGCGGATGTCGCCCGCGGTCGGCGTGTAGATGCCCATCACCGTCTTGCCGAGCGTCGACTTGCCGCAGCCGCTCTCGCCGACGAGGCCGAGCGTCTCGCCCGACCGGACCGCGAGCGACACCCCGTCGACGGCCCGCAGCCAGCCGACGCGGCGGCCGAAGGCGTTGCGCACCGGAAAGTGGCGCGCGAGGTCGACGAGCTCCAGCAGCGGCGCCGCGGGCGTGCTCACGCGTCGGCTCCGGCGGGCGCGTCGACAGGGTGGTGGCAGCGGACGCCGTGGCTGCTGGCGAGCGCGCGCAGCGCCGGACGCTGGTCACGGCACTCCGCGGTCGCGTAGTCGCAGCGCGGATGAAACCGACACCCCGACGGTGGTGTCACCAGGCTCGGCACCTCGCCCGGAATGTCGCGGATCTCGCCATCGGGACCTGGCACGCTGGCGAGCAGTCGCCGCGTGTAGGGATGCGCGGGGCGTCCGAAGAAGGCGTCAGTCGGCGCCGCCTCCATTTCCTGGCCGGCGTACATGACCACCACGCGGTCGCAGATCTCGTGCGCGGTCCCGAGATCGTGGGTGGTGAAGAGCACCGACACCCCGCGCTCCTTCACCAGCTCGCGCAGCAGCCGCAGGATCTGGGCCTGGATCGTCACGTCGAGGGCGGTGGTCGGCTCGTCCGCGATGATGAGATCGGGCTGCGGGAGCAGGGCCATCGCGATCATGAAGCGCTGGCGCTGGCCGCCGGAGAACTCGTGCGGCAGCCGGCGCAGTGCGCGCGCCGGCTCGGCAATCTGCACGGCGCGGAGGGTCTCCAGCACCGCCTCCCGGTCTGTACGATAGCGCGTACGCGGATAGCGCCCGAAGATGGACAACGGCCGGCGACCGTTGCGCGCTCGCGGGGACTTCCACTTCATCAGGTCCATGATCTGCGTGCCGATGGGGAAGAGCGGGCTGAACGAGGTGAACGGATCCTGGGGGATGAACGTGATCGCCCGTCCGCGGACGCGCTCGTTCACGGCGGCGGGGTCTTCGCGCAGGAGGTCCGTCCCCCTGAAGCGTACCTCACCGCCGCGGATGCGGGCCGCCCCCTCGGGCAGGATGCCGAGGATCGCGCGGGCGAGCGTGGTCTTGCCGCAGCCGCTCTCACCGACGAGCCCCACCACCTCGCCGGTCGCGATGTCCAGGTTGATCCCGTCGAGCACCTGCGCCGGCCCCCGGTCGGTGGCGAAGTCCACGCGCAGCCCGCGGACGGCGAGCAGCTCAGCCATTGCGGGCCGGGCCGCTCCGGCGCAGCCGCGGATCGAGCACATCGCGCAGGCCGTCGCCGAGCAGGTTGAAGCCCATGACGGTGAGGAAGATGGCCAGGCCGGGCGCTGTCGCGTACCACCACGCGTCGGGCAGAAACTCGCGCGACTCCGCGATCGTCCGTCCCCACTCCGGCGTGGGCGGCGGGGGCCCGAGCCCGAGGAAGCCGAGCGCCGCCGCGGTCAGGATCGTGAAGCCCATGCCGATCGACGCCCGCACGATGATCGGCGAGGCGATGTTCGGCAGCACGTGCAGCACGGTGAGCCGCCACGGCGAGGCGCCGAGGGCGGCCGTGCTCTCGACGAAGACCTCCTTCTGGAGGGCCCGCGTCTCGGCGTAGACGACCCGGGCGAACCAGGGCCAGTATGTGACCGAGAGCGCGAGGATGACGTTGGGGAGCGAGGGGCCCAGCGTTTGCGCGATGGCGATGGCGAGCACCACCTGCGGCACCGCGAGGAAGACGTCGGAGACCCGCATGAGCAGATCGCTGGCCCAGCCGTGGTGGTAGCCGGCGACGAGGCCAATCGGGACCCCGATGGCCAGCGAGGCGCCGACCGCGATGATGCCGATGAGGATGGTGATCCGCGCCCCGAAGAGGAGCCGGCTGTAGATATCCGCGCCCATCCGGTCGGTGCCGAACCAGTGGGCGCCGCTCGGCGCCTCGAGGCGCTGGGACGGGTGCAGCTCGAACACATCGTCCGGGTGCGTCGCCAGCACCGGCGCGAGCGCCGCCGAGAGGACCAGCAGCGCGATCAGCACCAACCCGACCAGGGCCGACCGATCCCGCGCCAGCCTCGTCACCACGAACCACGCCGCGGTCACTCGAGGCCCCCGCCGATGTGTCTCATGAGGCGCGCTCCCGCGGATCGACAAGGGTGTGGGCGACGTCGACGAGCAGGTTCACGACGATGAAGATCACCCCGGCCCAGACTGTGAAGCCCATCACCGCGTTGTAGTCCGAGCGCAGGATGGAGTCGACCGCGTAGGTGCCGATGCCCGGCCAGTCGAACACCGCCTCCGTCACCACCGCACCCGCGAGCAGGATCCCGAACAGCAGGCCGATCTGCGTCACCGTCGAGGTGAGCGCAGAGCGGAGAATGTACTTCCAGACGATGAGCGGGCGCGGCAGTCCCATCGCGCGCTCGTAGAGGGCGAAGTTCGATTGCATGACGTCCAGGACGCCGGCCCGGGTGAACCGCACCAGCGTGGCCAGCGCCGGGAACGCGAGCGTCGCCGCGGGCAGGGCGAGGTGCTGCAGGGCGGCGCCGAAGGTGCCCCAGTCCCACGTGAGCGCGGCGTCCACGAGGTAGAAGCCGGTGAGGTTCCGCGGGGGGAAGCCCGGCAGGCGGCCGTTGAGCGGCGTCCACCCGAGCCGCATCGCGAAGAGGAGCTGCAGCATGATGCCGAGCCAGAAGCTGGCCATGGCGAGCCCGGACACGGTGACGACGCGCAGGGCGTGGTCGAGCAGGGAGTTGCGCCATAGTGCGGAGAGGACACCGAGCGGGATGCCGACGAGGACGGAGACGATCATGGCGACCACGGTCAGCTCGATGGTGGCCGGGAGTCGGTGCGCGAGGTCCTCCACGATCGGGCGCCGGGTGAAGAGGCTCACGCCCATATCTCCGCGTCCCAGCCGCGCGAGGTAGTCGACGAACTGGACGGGTAGCGGGCGGTCGTAACCGAGCTCGCGCCGGAGCGCCTCGACCTGCGCGGGCGTGGCCGTCTCACCCGCCACCAGGGCCACCGGGTCGGCCGGAATCACCCGCGAGATGACGAAGGTGACGACGAGCAACCCGAACAGGGTGGGTGCGAACCAGAGGAGCCGGTGCAGCGCGAGCGCGAGGAGCCTCATGGCTCAGCGCGCCCGCGCCACCAGGTGACGGCTACTTCGAGTAATACAGCCAGCGGATCTCCTGCCCGTTGCCGATCGGGCTGAAGCGAATGCCCTCGAGGTTCTTGGCCCAAGGGCCGAAGTACTTGGTGTTGTAGATCCAGACGCCCGCGGCGTCGTTCACGACAATCCGGGCGGCGTCCTGGTAGGCCTTCTCGCGCACCTGGCGGTCGGTGGACTTGAGGGCCGCGTCGAGCAGCTCGTCGACCTGCGGATTCTTGTAGAAGCTCGAGGCCTTGAAGGTGCCCCACTGGGCCGAGTGGAACATCTCGCCGATCCAGTTGTTTGGATCGGCATAGTAGGTGCTGATCCAGTAGACGACGAGGTCGGGCGACGTCTCCGGCTTCTTCATCCGCTCGACCATCGTGGGCCACACCTCGCTCGTGAGCTTGGTGTCGAGACCGAGCTTGCGAAGTCCGTTGGCCATGACGGTGGCCGCCTGCTCGGTCTGGCTGAAACCCTGGAGATAGCCCACGGTAAGCGGCCGATCGACCTTGGCCTTGGCGAGCGCGAGCTCCTGCTTGGCCTTGTCGAGGTTGTAGCTGTAGCCCTTCACGTCGCGCGGCACCCCCCACATGTTGTTCGGGATGGGCACGGGATTGCGCTCCACGCTGCCGCCGAGGATCTCCTTGTTGAAGCCGTCGTAGTCGAAGGCGTAGCTGATGGCTCGGCGCACGTGCACGTCGCTGAGGGGTGCCCGCTGGTTGTTGATCTGGAACATCATGATCCGCATCGACTCCTGCTCGACGATCTTGACGTTCGGCGCCTCGCGCAGGCGCTTCACCTGGTCGTTGGGCAGGTAGCCGCCGGTGCCCTGGTAGTCGCCCTTGATCATCCCCAGCACGCGGGTGTTGTCCTCCTTCACGGTCCGGAACTCGATCTCGTCGATGAACTTCGGGCCCCACGGCATGAAATGTCCAGGGAAACGCTTGGCGATGAACCCGACCGCCGGGTCGTAGCGGGTCATGACGTAAGAGCCGGAGCCGGCCTCGTTGCCGATGAGCCACGCCGCGCCCCAGTCACCGCCCTTCTCGTGCTTCTTGAGGAGGGCCGAGTTGACCACGTGAACCTCGGGCACGACGGCCAGGAAGATGGCCGCGGGCTTGGTGAGCGTGAACTGGACGGTGTGACGGTCGAGGGCCTTCGTGGCGCCGGGGGCGATCATGGTAGCGAGGAGGGCGGCCGCACCCTTCTTCAGGGCGAGGATGCGCTCGGCGCTGTAGCGCACGTCCTCCGCGGTGACCTCGGCCCCATCGTGGAACTTGGCCCCGCGGCGCAGCTTGAAGGTGTAGGTGAGGCCGTCCGGGGAGACGGTGTGACTCTCGGCCAGCCACGGCTCGAGCTTCGGCGGATTGTCAAGCCAGCGGTAGAGCCCGTCGTACAGGTTCAAGCGCACCGCCACGCGCCCGACGTCGAAGACCGCGTGCGGGTCCATGGTGTCGTAGGGGCTCTCGTTCGCGAACACGAACCGCGTCTGTGCGATGGCCGGCGCCGAGGGGATCGCCGCGAGCATCACCAGAACGAGGACGAGGGTCAGCCAGGAACGACCGTGGGTCATGAGCAGCCTCCAAGAGTCCCGAAATGTCGGCGGCGCTGGCGATGTGGCGGGATTGTACAGCACGGCCGCCGGTGGAGGCAAGGGCGGTCGGGCGTCAGCGAGCGCTCGGGATGCCGAGGGTGAAGCCGCCGTCCACCGTGAAGAGCGCGCCGGTGCAGTAGGCGGCCTCCGGCGCGAGCAGGAAGAGGACGACGCTCACCACCTCGGCTGGTTCCGCGAGACGGGCGAGGGGGATCCGCGCCAGCTTGGCCTCGTGCTCGACCCGGCCATCGCCGGTCGCCGCGTTGGCGTACACCCGCTCCGTCCCCACCACCCCGGGCAGGACGGCGTTCACGCGGATGCCGTGGGGCGCCAGCTCCACGGCCGTCACCGCGGTGAGCTGATTGAGCCCGGCCTTCGAGGCGCCGTAGTGGGCGATTCCCGCACGCGCGAGTCGGCTCGCCGTGGACGAGATATTCACGATGCTGCCCCCGCTGCCATCGGCGATCATGCGGCGAGCCACCGCCTGGGTGACGAGGAAGGGGCCGCGCAGGTTGACGGCGAGGACCTCATCCCACTCCTGGGCCCTCAGGTCGAGGAACGGCGTGTTCGGATAGATGCCGGCGCAGTTCACCAGGCCGCCGAGGGGGCCGGCGTCCCGTCGCGCCCGGTCCACCATCCGCTCGACGTCGGCCGGCCGCGTGATGTCGGCGGCGATGGCCCACACGCGACCGCCGCCCGCGACGATGGTGCGGGCGGCGGCCTCGGCGCCGGCGGCGTCGATGTCGGACAGCACGACCGGCGTTCCGCGCCGCGCGAGCGCGGTGGCGAGCGCGCGCCCGATGCCCGAGGCGGCGCCGGTGACTACGACGGCGCGATCGTTCAGTTCACCCATTGCCCGCCGTCGACGTCGATGACCTCGCCGGTCATGAAGCACGGGGTGACGGTGGCGAGGAAGACGACCACCTGCGCGATGTCCTCCGGCGTTCCGAGCCGTGCGAGGGGAATCGAGCGCACGAGGGTGTCGGCGCCCTCGCGCGCGATCATGGCGGCAGTGAGATCGGTCGCGATGAGCCCGGGGCAGATCGCGTTCACCGTCACGTGGGGGGCCAGCTCCTTGGCCAGCCCGCGGGTGAGACCGAGGATCCCGGCCTTGGCCGCGCAGTACGCCGACTTGCTCACGGCCGCGGTGCCGGCGCCGGTGTGCGCGCTCACCGATGACATGTTCACGATACGCCCGGCGCGCTGCGCCAACATCGTCGGCGCGACCGCCTTGCACCAGTTGAACGCGCCCTTGAGGTGCGTGTCGATGGTGCGGTCCCACTCGTCCTCGGTGATCTCGAGCAGCCCCTTGGGCTGCGAGATGCCGGCGTTGTTCACGAGGACGTCGACTCGGGCCCAGGCGGCAAGGACGTCGCCGGCCAGGCGCTGCGTCGTCACCGAGCTCGTGACGTCGCCCTCGAGGGCGAGCGCCTCCATCCCGGCGTCGCGCACCAGCGCCGCGGTCTCCCGCAGCTCCGGGCCGCGGATGTCGACCAGGGCCACCCGGAAGCCGTCCTTCGCGAGCGCCGCCGCCGTCGCGCGTCCGATGCCCCGCGCGGCGCCCGTCACCACCGCCGCCCGGGCCGGCCCGCTCATGGCCGTGGCTCCACAGGCGGGCCGAAGTAGCCGTCGCGGTGGAACATGCGCACCGGCCCGCGCGACCGCGCTCGCAGCGCCTCGGTGGCCGCCACGTCGATCGTCCCGCTCTCGTCGATGACCACGCCGTAATCTTCCCTGGCCGCGCCGCCCGACACGACGCCACCCAGGACGTCGCGCCGGACGCGCTCGAGCGGCCGATCGAAGGGATGGCCCCAGCCACCACCCCCGCTGGTGCACAGACGCAGCACGTCGCCCTTGCGCAGCACGTTGCCATCGGACATCGGCAGGAGCCGCCGCTCGTCGGGCCGGCCCGGGTTCACCACGCAGCGGCCCGGCCGGCCCGCGTGGCCGCCGTTCACGCCGGCGGGCGGGAACAGGATGTTGTCCTGGCGGATGGCCACGATCGCCTCCTCGGCGGTCAGCTCGATCTCGCGGATCACGCCCGCGCCCCCGCGGAAGCGCCCGGGCCCGCCCGAGTCCTGGTGGAGCGCGTAGCGACGGAGACGCAGGGGGAAGACCATCTCCATGAATTCCGCCGGGTAGTTCTTCTGGGCCACGTAGTAGATGGCGTCGAGGCCGTCCGCGAACGGCCGCGCGCCATAGCCCACCGCCACGCCGTCGCTGCAGAGAAAGAACTCGTTCCGGGCACGGTCGAAGCCGCGCAGGAAGTAGATGTTGTAGACCGAGTTCGGCGCCGGCACGTCGCCCCCGGTGGCGAGGGCCAGGAGGGCGAGGACGTTGGACTGCACGCGGGCGAGGGTGTGCGCGCGGTTGCCGAGCGCGGCGGGCCAGTGTGGCTGCAGGATGCTGCCCGGCCGCACGAGGACGTCGTCGATGGCGTCCTGGGCGCCGTCGTTGAGCAACACCGTGGGATGCCCCGAGAGGAGGTAGATGCCCACGATCAGCTTCGGCACGCTCGGGTGCATGATGAAGTTGATCGGCCCGCGGGCCTGATCGTCGCTCGCGCGGGTGTCGAGCGTGATCCGGCCGCCCTCCTTGGTGAGGCGCATCCGGACGTGGAACGGTCGATCGCTCATCCCGTCGCCGTCCACCGCGTCCTCGCTCTCGTAACTGCCGTCGGGGATCCGGGACTCCAGCGTCTTGCGGATCGTGTCGCGGCACTGCTGCTCGAAGAGCGCCCACGCGGCCAGCACCGTCTCGGCCCCGAAGCGGTCGAACAGCTCGAGAACCCGGCGCTCGCCGAGCCGGCAGCCGGCGAGCACCGCGCGGATGTCACCCTTGAGGATCTCGGGGAAGCGCGAGTTGCGGAGGAAGATGCGGAACGCCTCGTCGTTCAGCACGCCCTCGCGATAGATGCGGACGGCGGGGACGATGATGCCCTCGTGGAAGATCTCCGTCGCGTCCGGCGAGATGCTGCCCGCCCGCATCCCGCCGATGTCCCAGAAGTGGCCCCAGGTCTGCGAGAAGGCGACGAGCCGGCCGCGGTGGAACACCGGCGCCGCGAAGACCATGTCGGGCGAGTGGGAGACGCCCCCGCGCGAGCCGTGGCAGTCGTTGTACCAGTAGAGGTCGCCGGGCCGCATCGTGTCGGGTGGGTACTGCTCGAAGATGATCTGGGTGAGATTGCCGAAGAGCGGCACCATGGTGCCGCACACCACGCGGCCGCGCGCGTCGAGGATGCCGGCGAAGTAGTCGTTCTTCTCGCGGATGAAGGGCGACATCGCGGTGCGCTCGATGATCGCTTCCATGTGCGTCTGCGCGGCCCGGAGGGCGCCCCGGATGATCTCGCGCGTCACCGGGTCGAGCGCGGGCACGGGCCGCCGCCGCGGGGACCGCCGTCGTCTCATCGTCCGCGCCGGACCGTCTGCCCGACCGTTCGAATGACGAGATTGCCGACGCGGTCCACCCGGGCCCGGTGCCCGGGCGGCACCACGGTCGTGGTGTCGAGCTGCTCGACGATTGCCGGGCCCGTCACCACGGCTCCAACGCCCAGCTGCTCCCGATCGAGGCAGGGGCACGCTTTCCATCCGACGCCCGCGAAGTGGACGCGCCGCCGCCGCGGATGCCGGGTCGGGGCCGCGCTGCGGCGGGCGAGGGCGGGCAGCGTGAAGCGCCGGACGCGGCCGGCGGCGGCCACCCGCAGCGTGACGATCTCGACCGGCGCGTCGGCCAGCGCGTACGTGTAGAGCTGGTGGTGGCGGGCATGGAACCGCGCGACGAGCGCGTCCACCGCGAGGTCACGCTCGGGCCACGGCACCGTGAGCTCGAAGCCCTGGTGGCGATAGCGGAGATCGGCCAGGCGAGTGAGCCGGCGCGCGGAGGGCGCCACGCCCTCCGCGGCCAGCCAGGCCTGCGCCTGGCCCTCGAGATTGGCGTACACGGCGGCGACGGCGGCGAGGTCGTAGTCGGGCGGTTTCTGGAGGCTCGTCCGCGCGTAGTCGTTACGCAGCTCGGTGCCGAGGAGGCCGAACGTCGACAGCACGCCGGGGTGGCGCGGGACGACGACGGTGCGCATGCCGAGGAGCGCGGCCAGATCGGCGCCGTGCAGAGGGCCGGCCCCGCCGAACGGCACCAGCACGAAGTCGCGCGGGTCGTAGCCCCGCTCGACCGACACCAGCCGGAGGGCGCCGACCATGTTGTTGTTGACGATGTCGAGGATGCCTTGCGCGGCCGCGGCCAGGGGCAGCCCCAGCGGCCGCGCCACGTGCTCCTCGATGGCGCGGCGTGCCCGCTCGACATCGAGCGCGATCTCACCGCCGAGCAGGTGCGAGGGGATGCGACCGAGCACCAGGTGGGCATCGGTGACGGTGGGCTCCTCGCCGCCCGCGCTATAGCACACGGGGCCCGGCTGCGCTCCCGCGCTCTCGGGGCCCACGGTGAGCGTCCCGTCCTCGGTGACGCGCGCGATGGAGCCGCCGCCGGCGCCGATGGTATGGATGTCGATCATCGGAACGTGGAGCGGCCAGGCGCCGACCCGGCCTTCCACGGTCACCTCCGCTTCGCCGCCGCGGATCAGACACACATCCGCGCTCGTGCCGCCGACGTCGACGGAGATCAGGTCGTCGAACCCGGCCGCCTCCCCGATCCGCCGCGCGCCGATCACGCCGGCGGCGGGCCCGGACAGGGCGGTGTGGATGGCCTGGGTACGGACGACGTCGGCGCCGATGACGCCGCCGTTGGACTTCATGATCGACAGCGGTGCTTCGATCCCTCGCGAGCGCAGCTCTCCCACCAGGCGCGCGACGTAGCGCCCGACGAGAGGCAGCACATAGGCGTTGAGGACCGTGCCCATCGACCGCTCGAACTCGCGGAACACCGGCAGCACCTCGCTGGAGAGCGACACCGCCCCGCCGGGGTGCTCCTCGAGGAGCAGCGCGCGGGCGCGCTGCTCGTGCGCGGGGTTGGCGTAGCTGTGCAGGAAGCACACGGCGATCGAATCCACGCCGGCCTGGCGCAGCCGGCGGGCGGCCGCGCGCACGGCGCTCTCGTCGAGGGGCTCGAGCTCCTCGCCGTCCACGGTGACGCGGCCGGCGATCTCGAAGATCAGCTCGGGGGGGACCGGCCGCGCCGGCTTGACCCACGCGAACATGTTGGCGCGCCGCGGAATGTCGTGGCGACCGATCTCTAGCACGTCGCGGAAGCCGGCGGTGGTGAGGAGGCCGGTGGCCGCGCCCTTGCCCTCGAGGATCGCGTTGGTGGCGGTCGTCGTCCCGTGCAGCACCTGGCGCAGCGACGCGGCCTCGACGCCGGCGAGCCGGAGCGCCTTGTCGATGCCGGCGATGAATCCGGCCGACGGATCGTGCGGTGTCGTCGGCGTCTTGGTGACCCAGAGGCGGCCGCTCGCCTCGTGCACCAGCGCGACGTCGGTGAAGGTGCCGCCGACGTCGAGGGCGATGGCGTAGTTCTTCGCGCGGGTGGTGCCCGGGGGCGTCACAGGACGTCGCGCGGCCTGCCGATGGCACCCTCGGCGAAGCGCGAGAAGCGGAACCCGGCGATGTCGAGGGAGGACTTGCCGTCCAGGATCAGCTCGGACACGAGGCGGCCGGCGATGGGCCCCATCGCGAAGCCGTGACCGCTGAAGCCCGTGGCGAGCAGGAAGCCGCGGAGCGGCGGGACCTCGCCGAGCATCGGGACGAGATCGGGCGCGGCGTCGATGTAGCCGGCCCAGCTCCGCGCGATGCCGAGCGGCGGAAGAGACGGCAGCACGCGCTGGAGCTCGACGAGGCTGCGCCGCACCTTCGCGGGATTCGGTGGGGGCTCGAGACCGCGGTCCCAGACCAGAGGTCGCCGGCGCGCCGCCGAGCCGGGCAGCGTGGCGGCCAGGCTGGCCAGCAGCGGGCGGCCCACGTGGAAGCGAAACAGCGCCTTGTTCTTCCAGTAGTTCGGCAAGAAGAAGCGCAGTTGTCGGAGCGAGTCCAGCGTGACGTCGTGGTCGAGGGCGCCGCCGGCCGCGATGGTGAAGCTCCCATCGCGACGCTGGCGGAACGCCACGCCGGGTCCCCAGACCGCGCACGTGGTCACGGCGGGCGCGAACGTCGTTCGCGCGACGGTGCCGCGCACCCAGCGCTGCGGGAGGTCGAGGCCCAGCGTGCGCGCCAGCCGCGCGGACCAGGCGCCGGCCGCGCACACCACCGTCGGCGTGCGGATCTCGCCGTGCTCTGTGACGACGCTGCCGACGGCCCCCGCCCGCGTGGTGACGCCCTGCACCGCACATTCGAGATGGAGGCTCGCGCCGTGGGACACGGCCGCCCGCGCGAACGCGTCGGTGGTCTTCTCGGGATCGGCGTGGCCGTCGCCGGGCGTATGCATGCCGCCGACCCAGGCGCCGGCCAGGCCGGGGACGACGGCCTCGAGGTCACGGGCGCGGAGAAGGCGCGTGTCGAGCCCGAACTCGCGCGCGACCGGCAGCCACTTCTCGAAGCGCGCCAGCCGCTTCTCGTCGGCGGCGAGCGCGAGGTTGCCGCCCTGGACCCACTCGATGTCGGCGCCCAGCTCACGCTCGAGGCCCCGCCAGAGGCGATTCGCCTCCATCACGAGCGGCAGCTCGAGCGGATCGCGACCCTGCTGGCGGACGAACCCCCAGTTCTTTCGGGACTGCTCGCCCGGCACCGACCCCCGCTCCACGACGACGACGCGCGCGCCACGGCGGGCGAGGAAGTATGCGGCGGCGCAGCCGACGATGCCGGCACCCACGACGACGACGTCCGCGTCGCGCTCCATGATTGGCGGCTATCGTCGACGAAAGGTCCCGGCCTGTCAACTCAGGCCGTCCGCCGGCCCGCTTCTGCGGCCTCAGCGGGGCTCGGCTACGTGTGTCCGGCATGGCGTCCCTTTCGGTGGCCGCAATAGCCGAGGGCGGATCCGTCATGCCCGCTGCAGTACGCCTGGCACAGGGTCTCGCAGACGCCGTCGCCGATCGCGCCGACCGTCCAGAGCCAGCCTGTGTGAGGCCAGGTGAAGGGCGCGCGCGCGGGACTTGCCCGGTTGTGACTGTCACCGAGACCGTCACTCACGCCGCGCGATGGGGTGCAACTGGCCGCCACTTAGCGCGACGTCAGCTGCGGGTCCGTGAGAAAGGAAGTGGTCGAGAACACAGACGATGTAGGCGCTCGCCGCCGAGAACTG
>DASWJN010000016.1:0-7569 GCA_036397135.1 Candidatus Methylomirabilota bacterium | reverse complement strand
CGATCTACGCCTCGACATGGATCTGCAGCCGGGCGACATCCAGTTCATCAACAACTACACGATCCTGCACTCGCGGACGGGCTTCGTGGACGGCCCCGAGCCGCACCAGAAGCGCCACATGCTGCGCCTGTGGCTGAAGTTCCCCCGGCCGTGGCCGCTCGGCCCCGAGTTCCCCGCCCACATGGGCTACAAGCCCGCGCAGGACACCCCGATCCTCGTCGAAGCGGAGGCGTGAGCCCATGCCCAAGGTGCTGACCCAGGCCCAGGTCGAGACGTTCCAGCGCGACGGCTGCCTCCACCCCGTGCGGGCGATGAGCGCCGAGCGCGCGCGGCACTACCGCGAGCGGTTCGAGGCGCTGGAGCTTCGCGTCCCCGACATCAAGAAGATGAAGACCAAGTCGCACCTGCTCTGCCCGTGGGTGCTGGAGATCGCCGAGGACCCGCACATCCTCGACATCTTCGAGGACCTGATCGGCCCCGACCTTCGCTGCTGGAGCATGGCCTGGCGGGTGAAGAAGGCCGATGGCGAGACCTTCGCCGGCTGGCACCAGGACTCCGCCTATGGCGCCGCCCGGCCCGTGGTGCTCGGGGCGCTGGCGCTCTCGGACTGCGGTCCGGCGCAGGGCTGCCTGCGCGGTGTGCCCGGCTCCCACCGGTGGGGGATCCTGAAGCACGAGGAGAAGGACGACCCCCGGAGCATCCTGGCCCGCGGCCAGTTCATCACCGACGCGTTCGACGAGTCGAAGGCCGTCGACTTCGCGCTGCGACCGGGCGAGATGGCGATGTTCGACAACTCGCTCGTCCACGGCTCGGGGACGAACGTCGGCCCCGACCGGCGCTTCCTGCTGCTGGTGGAGATGCTGCCGACGTGGGCCACGGCGCCGCCGGTCCGCCAGTCCGCCCTGCTGGTGCGCGGCACCGACACCCACGGCACCTTCGACGACGAGCC
Organism: Candidatus Methylomirabilota bacterium; assembly: GCA_036397135.1. GTDB lineage: Bacteria > Methylomirabilota > Methylomirabilia > Rokubacteriales > CSP1-6 > AR5. The sequence continues at coordinate 6,620 of DASWJN010000016.1, read as the reverse complement.
CCGGCCCGACGCCGAGTGGAGCCCGACCGCGCTGGCGAACTGGTCGGCCGTCACCGACAAGCGCGCCCGGCTGATCTTCGCCGACAGCAAGATCGGCCCCAGCGAAGCCTACGGGGGCACGCGCCGGGCGACCTGAACCGGCGCTACTGGATCACCCGGTCGGCGCGGACGAGCACGGCCTGCGGCAGGCCCAGGTCGAGGGCCCTGGCCGTCTTGAAGTTCACCGTCAGCTCGAACCGGGTCGGCTGCTCGACCGGGAGATCGGCGGGCCGGGCGCCCTTGAGGATGCGGTCGACGCGCGTGGCCGCGCGGCGATAGAGGTCGAGGAGGCTCGGCCCGTACGCCATCAATCCGCCTGCTTCGGCGAACTCCGCCCAGTAGTACATCCCGGGAAGGCGGTGGCGGGTCGTCAGGTCCACGATGCGAGCCCGGTGAGCCGTGAAGAACGGATCGGCCAGCGCGATGACCGCCTGGGCCCGCTGGCGGGCGGCCGACACCGCCGTCTCGAGGTCGGCCGCCCGGCGCACTTCGATCTCCTCCAGCGTCAGCCCGAGCGTTCGGGCGGCGTCGCGTGTCTGGCGCAGGTCGAGCGCCGTGCCGGGAAATGCCGGGTTGGACAGCACGGCGACGCGGGAGAGGCGTGGCAGCACCTCCTTCAGCAGCTCGAGCCGCCTGCGGCGCTCGCCGGACAGGATCGTCATGCCCGTCACGTTGCCGCCCGGTCGCGCGAGGCTGGCGATGAGCCCGGCGCCGACCGGGTCGTTGCTGGCGCCCATGACGATCGGGATCGTCATCGTCGCCCGCTTCGCGGCGAGGATCGCCTGCTCACCGCCGGTGACGATCACGTCCACGTTGATCGCGGCGAGCTCGGCCGCCAGGGCAGGCAGCCGATCGGGCCGGCCTTCGGCCCAGCGATACTCGAGCTGGATGCTCTGGCCCTCCACGTAGCCCAGTTCGTGCAGCCCTCGCCGGAACCCCTCCGCGGCCGGATCGGGCGCGCCGCGGGCATTGGTGCGCAGCAGCCCTATTCGCGGGATCGTTCCCGTGGTCTGCGCGTGGCCGAGCGGGGAGCTCACGGCGAGGCCCAGCGTGAGCACGACGAGGGCGGTGCGGCGTCTCATGCGGGGTCGCGCCGCGCAGGCCTCATGCCAGCGGGAGAGGCGCCCGTGGCAGCCCCTGCCATTGCCGTGGATCGTGGCCGTAGAACGTCGTGGCGCCCTGCTTGTCGCGCAGGTCGCGCAGCCGGCGCAGCGAGTGCGACATCTCGGCCTCGTCCGACACGATCGTGGGCAGGACGTCGCGGTCCATGTTTTCGCGCGTGTAGCAGGCGTCGGCGGTGACGACGAGGCGGGTGGCGCGGTCCGGGCGCACGAGCAGCGACTGGTGGCCGGGGGTGTGGCCGTAGGTCGGGAACAGCACGACGGTGCCGTCGCCGAACACGTCGTGCTCGCCGTCGACGGGCTGATACCGCAGCGGGTGGTCGTAGTCCGGGGGGCTCGGTCGGTAGCGGCCCTGCGCCAGCACCTCCGGCGAGCGGGCGGCGTCCATCTCCCGCCTCTGCACCAGGATGGGCGTGTCCGGGAAGGACTCGTTGCCGCCGCAGTGATCGAAGTGCCAGTGGGAGTTGGCGACGTACGTCACGTCGGCCGGGGTCAGGCCCAGCCGGCCCAGCTGGCTGACGGCGTCGTCGCCGGCCCGGGAATGGACGCCGAAGCGCCGGGCGCGCTCCTCGCCGTAGCGGCCGAGCATGTTCGTCATCGTCTCGCAGTGCAGGCCGGTGTCGAAGAGCAGGCGCCCGCGGGTGTGCACGACGAGAAAGCAGGGGATCGGCACCGTCCACCGCGACGGCGGCGCGTCACGGATCATGCTCTCGCGGGGGAGCTCGAGGTAGCCGCCACAGAGCGCGAAGATCTGGAGCATCAGGAGCCTCCCGAGAACCGGTCGGCGCGCAGCCCCCGCCAGAGTCCGGGGCGTGCGTCGAGGCCGAGCGCCAGCCGGGCGAGGACGTCGCCGGCCATGGGGGAGAGCGCGAATCCGTGGCCGCAGAACCCGGCGGCCACCAGCACGTTGTCGAGTCCGGGGACCGGCCCCAGCACCGGCAGCCCGTCCGGCGTGAAGGCTTCCAGCCCCGCCCAGACCTGCGCGACCTTCAGCTCCGCGACGGGCGGGTACACCTCGCGCGCCACCGCCAGGCTCGCCCGCACGCTGTCCTCGCGCAGCGTCCAGCGATTGGCGGCCTCGTCGGGGACGTCGGCCGGCCAGCCGCCGCCGATCAGGTAGGCGCCGCCGGCGAGCTGCTTGAAGCTGAGCTTGCGGTCGAAGGCGCTGATCACGGGCGTCAGCGCGCCCGGGGCAGGGTCGGTCAGCAGCATCTGCAGGGCCCTGGTCTCGATCGGCGGCCGCACGCCGAGACGACCCAGCAGGCCGGCGCTCCACGTGCCGGCAGCGACGATCGCGACGTCGCAGGGCTCCCGCGTGCCCGTCGTCGTGGTGACCGTCACGACGCGGCCGCGCTCGACGACCAGCGCGGCGGTGCCCACGCCTTCCTGGATGCGTGCGCCGTGACGACGAGCGGCCGCCGCGAACGCGTGGACGGTCGTCATGGCCTCGGCCTGCCCGTCGATCGCGCAGTGGACCCCGCCCAGCACGCCGGGCGCCAGGCCGGGCGCGAGATCCTTGAGGGCCGCCGCGCCGGCGATCTCGACGGGCACGCCGTCGGCGTGCTGCTCGGCCACCCAGCCGGGCGCCGCCCGCCACGCGGCGTCATCCAGCGCGACCCGGAGTCCGCCGCCGCGCCGGTAGCCGGTCTCGTGCTCCAGCTCGCGGGCGAGGTCGGGCCAGCGCGCCAGGCTCGCGAGCGCGAGTGGTCGCTCGGCGGGATCACGGCCCATGGCGCGGACGCCGGCGGCACTGGCGCCGGAGGCGGCGGCGCCGACCCGGAAGCGCTCCAGCACGGTCACCCGCGTCGTGGGGTTGGCGCGGCGCAGATGCCAGGCCGCGCTGAGTCCCATCACCCCCCCGCCGACGATGACGACGGTTGCCGGCACGCGATTGCCCTCCCCGGGGCGGGTATAGCACATCGCGCTTTGACAGCCGCGGCCGAGTAGGGCATTGTCCAGGCGCCATGCACTTCGGGATCTTCCTCGAGGAGCGCCACCCGGGGGACACCGACCAGGCCGCGCTTCGGGAAACCCTGGAGCTGGCCGCCGCCGCCGAGGCCGGGGGGCTCGACGGCGTGTGGCTGGGAGAGATCAACTTCAACCCGGCGCGGTCGGCCAGCTCCTCGCCCCTCGCCATCGCCAGCTTCATCGCCGCCCGCACGCGGCGTGTGCGCGTCGGCCTGGCCGTGCAGGTCGTCCCGCTCGCCCACCCGCTGCGGATCGCCCAGGACGTCGCCACGGTGGATCAGCTGAGCGAGGGCCGGTTCGACTTCGGCATCGGGCGGAGCGGCTCGCCGCGGGCCTACGACATCCTGGGCATTCCCTACGGCGAGAGCCAGGAGCGCTTCGAGGAAGCGCTGGAGGTCATGCGGAAGGCGTGGACGGGCGAGCGCTTCAGCCACCACGGCCGGTACTTCCGGTTCAGCAACGCCGTCGTCGGGCCCCGGCCCTACCAGCAGCCGCACCCGCCGCTCCGGATGGCCGCCAACTCCAAGGAGACCTTCCCGGTCGTCGCCCGCCTGGGGTTGCCGCTCTTCGTCGGGCTCCGCGACCACGACATCCCGGAGCTGCGGCTGCACCTGGCGGCGTATCGCGCGGCCTGGCGCGACGCGGGCCACCCGGGCGACGGCGACGTTTACCTGCGCATCCCGATCTACGCGGCGCCCACGGACAAGGAAGCCCGCGAGGAGCCCTACGAGAACTTCACCTACTTCTTCCAGCGTCATGCCGAGCTGCTGCGCTCGGGCATGGGGCGGCGCGATACCGGCCCCGCCGACCGGCGCCAGTCGAAATTCGAGCAGGTGTCGAAGCTGACCTACGAGGACATCCTGGCGACGCGGGTGGCGGTCGGGACCGCCGGCGGCCTGGTCGGTCGCCTCGGCGAGATCGCGCAGGACCTCGGGCTGACCGGGATCGTCGCCGAGCTGAATCCGGGCGGGCTGCTGCCGATGGAGCGCATGCAGCGCACCCTGCGCATCTTCACCCACGAGGTGATCCCCGCTCTCCGGTGATCACCTGTACCTTCGAGGACGGCCACGGGACGGCGCTGCGGCACGTCGTCGTGCACGCGGTGGTCGAGCGGGACGGCGCCCTGCTGCTCGTCCGGCGCGCCGGCCACCTGCTGGAAGGCGGCAAGTGGGGCTTGCCGGGCGGCTTTCTGGACCGGGACGAGACTCTGGCCGCCGGCGTGCTCCGCGAGCTGCGCGAGGAGACGGGCTGGGCCGGGCGCGTGGCGGGCCTGCTGCGCATCAACTCGCGGCCCGACCGGCCCGGCGAGGACCGCCAGAACGTCGCCTTCGACTTCGTCGTCGAGCCGCTCCAGGAAGTCGGCGAGCCCGACCACGAGTCGTCGGCGGTGGCCTGGATTCCCCTCGATCGCCTCCCGCCGTTGCACGAGCTGGCGTTCGATCACGGCGACACTGTCCGCGCGTATCGGGAGCATCGCGGGAGGCTTCCGCCGATGCCGATCCTGCTCTGATGACGCAAGCTGCGCTGCAGGCCCTCCTCGATCGGCAGGAGATCGTGGACACGATCGTGCGCTATGCCCGGGCGCTCGACGCCAAGGACTGGGCCGCCGCCCGCGCCTGCTTCGCGGACGAGGTCGAGACCGACTACGGCGACCTGCGTGGCACCGCTCCCGAGCGCCTGCGCGCCGAGACCTTCGTCGACCTCCGGCGCCAGGCCCTCGAGCGACTTCAGACCCACCACCTCAGCACGAATCACCTGGTGACGCTCGATGGCGACCGGGCCACCTGCGGGTCGGCCACGCTCATCCACCGCCTGGACCCGGCCAGGTCATCGGACAACACGTTCGACACGCTCGCCCACTACACCCACACGCTGACCCGCACACCACAGGGCTGGCGCATCACCCGCGTGAAGCAGGCCGTCGCCTGGAACCGCGGCAACCCCGAGATCCACTCCGGCGCCCGAGGCCCTGGCGGGTGATCGAGCACCGTCCCGGCTGCGCCGGGGCACTACGAGCCTCGGGGGGCCGCATTTCATCGTGCGGGGCGGGCGCGCCCGCGCCCATGACCATTGGGGGTATCTCGGGGCCCCCATGTAGTAATAATGCTGCCGGCGATCTGACCGGGCCGCCATACCTACAGGTGTCTGATATCGTCCACATGCCGTCACGACGATCTTCTCTTTCAGGAATCTTGTAAAGATACCGCTTGACACGATCATGCGTGAGCAGCCGCCGTCTGCCGGCAGCGCGGGCTGAAAGGCGTCCCAGCGCGCCCCCCGCGCGCCCAGCGCCACCTTCGGCGGCTCGGCACGAAAAAGTCTGGCGCCGGTCGCGATCGCCGCCTGACGCGCCTGCCAGAGGGCCTGAAAAGCGCGGTGTAGAGTCGCTCCAGCCGAAAGGGGGACGCGCCCATGGACCTCCGCACGCCCGACATCGTCGCCACGCCGGACCCCATCGCCGCGCTCGAGCGCCTCGGTGACGAGATCGCCGAGCTGGCCGCTCACCTGGACGCGGCCACCGCCCGCCTGCTGGATCTCATCCGGGAGTTCGACGCCCGCGGCGGCTGGAACACCGGCTTGCGCTCCTGCGCGGCCTGGCTGACCTGGCGCACCGGCCTGCAGCCGGGCGCCGCCCGCGAGCACGTCCGCGTGGCGCGCGCCCTGGGCACGCTGCCGCTCCTGGCCCAGGCCCTGGCGCGCGGTGAGCTGTCCTACTCCAAGGTCCGCGAGCTGACGCGCGTGGCGACCCCCGAAACCGAAAGCCGGCTGCTGGCGGTGGGGCGCGCGGGCACCGCCGAGCACGTCGCGCGGATCGTGCGCGGCTGGCGCCGGGTGGACACCAAGGCCGAGGCTCGGGACGCCGTCCGGCAGCACACCAGCCGGGCCCTGCACGTGTATCCCGACGAGGACGGCTCCGTGCGGATCTACGGACGGCTGGCGCCCGAGGTCGGCGCCCTGCTCCTCAAGGCGCTGGCCGCGGGCCGCGAGACGCTCTACCAGCAGCGGCGGGAGGCGGCGCCGGAGGCCGACCCGCCCACGAGGGAGCAGCAGCAGGCCGACGCCCTGGCCCTGCTGGCCGAGACCGCCCTGCATCACGGCCTCGACCCCGGGGCCCCGGCGGAGCGCTACCAGGTCGTGGTCCATGTCGACGCCGCCGTCCTGGCCGACGCGGCCGCCCCCGGCCAGTCCGTGCTGGAGGACGGCGCGCGCGTTCCCGCTGGAACGTCCCAGCGCCTGGCCTGCGACGCCAGCCGGGTGGTGATGCGCCACGACGCCGAGGGGCGCCTGCTGGAGGTCGGCGCCCGCACGCGCACGGTTCCCCCGGCGCTACGAAGGGCGCTCCATCACCGGGACCGCGGCTGTCGCTTCCCGGGCTGCGGCGTGCGCGCCGGCCAGGGCCATCACCTCCGCCACTGGGCGCACGGGGGCCCCACCACGCTGACCAACTTGGCCCTGCTGTGTCGTCGTCACCACGTCGCGGTCCACGAGGAG
>DASWJN010000015.1:0-1908 GCA_036397135.1 Candidatus Methylomirabilota bacterium | reverse complement strand
AGCTTGCCGAACACGCCGGCGCGGCCATCGAGCCGATGTCCCAGCGGGGCGCTGATCCCGACGGGCTCGGGGCTCTCCTGCTTGGCGGCGAGCACAACGCCGTCGCCATCGCGGACGCCGAGCAGCGCCGTCATGCGGGTGCGCGCGGCGAGCCGCTCCAGATACGGCTGCGCCAGCTCCGGCAGGCTGAGGCGCGCCGCCGTCGAGAGCCGCGAGAGCGCCGCTCCCGGCCGGTAGCGGCGGGTGGCCGGGTCGCACTCGAGCAGGCCGTGATGCACGAGGGTGACGGCGATCTGGTAAGCGCTCGACTTGGGGATCTCGAGGTCGCGCGCCAGCTCGGAGATACCACGCCCCTGCTCGCTGTAGCGCAGCGCCTCGAGCATGCGGACGGCGCGATCGACGGCGGGGACGAGTTGCGGTTGTGGGCTCGCGACCATGTTCACCATCCAGAACAACGGTCAGTATAGCGAACACCGTGGGGAGTTCAATGCTCGAGCGGACGAAACCTCGCGAGTGGGTCGCCCATGCCATCCCGGCACCCGAGGAGCTAACATCACGCCCAGGAACGTTCTTGACTTGCCGATCCGCGCTGCCATCACACGCCGGTGGCGGCGTTCCGGCGTCGCTCCCGTTCAACCGGACCCGAGCTTGCCGACGCACACGCTACGCCTCGTGACGATCATCCTCACCGCCTGCCTGGCGACGCCGGCGTTGGGCTCGCGCGCCAGGTCCGTCGCACCCGATGGCAAGGAGCACCGTCTCGCCACGCGGGCCGCCCGGCAGGCATCCAACCAGGAGCCGTGGACCCCGCAATCCAGCGGCACCGACGTCAGCCTTCGCGGCCTCAGCACGGTGGACGCCCGGGTGGCATGGGCCAGCGGCGCCCGCGCGACCGTCCTTCGCACGCTCGACGGCGGCGCCACCTGGCAGGAGCGTCCGATCGCCGGCGCCGAGGGGCTCGACCTGCGGGACATCGACGCCTTCGACGCGTCCCTCGCCTACGCCTTGAGCATCGGCAGCGGCGCCGACTCGCGGATCTTCAAGACGATCGACGGCGGCGCCACCTGGGAGACCCAGTTCGTCAACGCCGAGCCGCAAGCGTTCTTCGACGCCATGGACTTCTGGGACCCGCGCCGCGGCGTCGCGGTGAGCGATTCGGTCGACGGCCGCTTCATCATCGTGCGAACCGCCGACGGCGGCGACACGTGGCCGCCGGTGCCCGCCGACGGGCTGCCCCCGGCGCTTCCCGGCGAGGGGTATTTCGCGGCCAGCGGCTCCAACGTTGCCACCTGGGGAAGCCGCCACGTCTGGGCCGCCACCGGGGCCGCCAGTCAGGCGCGCGTGTTGCGCTCCACGGACGGCGGCGATACCTGGGAAGTCGCGGTGACGCCGCTTCCGGCCGGCGGCTCGAGCGGCATCTTCTCGATCGCCTTCCGCGACGCCGATCACGGCGTCGTGGTCGGCGGCGACTACCGGCGCGAGCAGGAAGCGATCGACAACGTCGCGCTCACGCGGGACGGCGGCCGCACCTGGAGCCTGGTCGCCGGCGCCGCGCTGTCCGGCTTCCGCTCGGCGGTGGCCTACGTGCCGGGCGCGCCGACCCCCTCGTTGTTCGCCGTCGGGCCCTCGGGCGCCGACTACTCGCGCGACGACGGCCACACCTGGACGCCGGTCCCAGGCCCCGGATTCCATGCCGTGGGCATCGTGCCCGGCCCGCCCGGGAATGCCACCGGCTGGGCGGTCGGCAGCAGCGGCCGCATCGGACGCCTAGCCCGCGTTTCTCAACGGGCGCCGTAGCGAGCGTGTGCGAGGCGTGTGAGGACAAGGCGCGCGCAGATTCGGGCGCGGAGGCGTACTTCACAGTACGTTGAGCACCCGAAGCAAGCGCAACGCAGTCATCACGCGCAT
>DASWJN010000014.1:0-5005 GCA_036397135.1 Candidatus Methylomirabilota bacterium | reverse complement strand
TTTTTTGCTTTCAGGCCACGAAGCGTGCGTTCAGCCCACGAACGTGCTCCAGATCGCGAGCGCGAAGCCCAACACCGTCAGGCCGATCGCGCCCGCCGCCAGGAGCTGATCGAATCCGGTCTCGGCCCGGCGTTCCGCGAGCGCCAGGACGAGGCCGGCCGCGAGGCCTCCCACGAAGCCGCCGGCGTGGGCGACGTTGTTCACGCCGGGCATGAGGAATCCCAGCACGAACAGCAGCAGGGCCCACTGCCCGTACTGGCGCAGGACCATGGCGCCGAACGTCCCGCCACGCTTCTGGCCGAACGCCACCAGCGCGCCCAGCAGACCGAAGATCGACCCGGACGCCCCGATCGTGAACGGGTGGCCGAGCAGGTTGGAGGCGACGAAGCCGATCGCCCCGGCCACCGTGAAGATCACCACGAGCCGCGAGGGCCCGTAGAGCTCCTCCACCGCCGGCCCCAGCTGCCGGATCCACAGCAGGTTGAACAGGATGTGGAGCAGGCCCCCGTGCAAGTAGATCCCGGTCAGCAGGGTCCACCACCGTCCGAGCTGCCAGGGCACGCTGCCGGCGGCACCCAGGGCGAACAACGCCTCGACGCTCGGCGAGAAGATGTTGAACAGCCCGCGCGGTTGCAGCGCGCCGCGGGGATCGACCACGAGGCTGCCGACGTAGAGCACGATGCACGCGATGGTGACCATGTCGACGAAGCTCCGCCGGCGAAACAGCGCCCGGAGCGGCCCCGCGAGGCCCCACATTCCGGGATTGCGACGCCCGCACACCAGGCAGGCCGGTGCATCGGCGTTGGTGAGGCGGCCGCAGGAAGGGCAGAGAATCGCCCCCGAGGTCTTACGGAACATCGTCCTCCACGGCGACGCCGGGGACCTCGTCCGGGCCGGGCTCGGCCGGGAGACCGTTGCGCTCGTCAAGCCATCGCCCGAGGTCGACCAGGCGGCAGGTGAGCGAGCAGAACGGGCGGTTCGGATTGCCGTGCCACGCGGTCGTCGCTCGGCAGGACGGACAGGTCACCATCGAGTCGATCGTACCGGGCAGGCACAAACCCTGTCAACTCGCCAACTTCCAGTCGATTTCGGCCTGTTTCTCGTTGACCGTCGTCGACGCGTCGCGTAAAGTGGTCGCAGGCAGTCGGACGCTCATCGCGCCCCGCCAGGAGACCAGAGAGCATGGATCGGACAATCGCCCGCACCGCCCAGGCCGGCCTGCGCGCGGTGCTCGTCGTCGCGCTCATTGCCATCCCGCTGGCCGTCCTCGTCGCGCTCCCGGCGGCCGCGGAGGCCGCCGCCGGCGGCGAGGCCAGTCTCAGGATCCCCCCCCTCGACCAGGTGCAGGTGGGGGGCGTGAGCGGCCGGGCACTGCTCATGCTGGGCCTCGGCGTCTGCGTGCTGGGACTGGTGTTCGGGCTCGTCATCTTCAGGCAGCTCAAGAACCTGCCGGTCCACGCCTCGATGCGGGAGATCTCGGAGCTGATCTACGAGACCTGCAAGACGTACCTCGTCACCCAGGGCAAGTTCATCCTCCTGCTCGAGGCCTTCATCGGGACCGTCATCGTCCTCTACTTCGGCTTCCTGCTGCACTTCGAGGCGTCGCGCGTCCTCGTCATCCTGCTCTTCAGCCTGATCGGCATCGCCGGCAGCTACGGCGTGGCCTGGTTCGGCATCCGCATCAACACGTTCGCCAACTCGCGCACCGCCTTCGCCAGCCTCAACGGCGAGGCGTTCCCCGTCTACGCCATCCCGCTCAAGGCGGGGATGTCCATCGGGATGCTGCTCATCAGCGTCGAGCTGTTCCTGATGCTGTGCATCCTGTTGTTCATCCCCGGCGACTATGCCGGGCCGTGTTTCATCGGCTTCGCCATCGGCGAGTCGCTCGGGGCCGCCGCCCTCCGCATCGCCGGCGGCATCTTCACCAAGATCGCCGACATCGGCTCCGACCTCATGAAGATCGTCTTCAACATCAAGGAGGACGACGCCCGCAACCCCGGCGTCATCGCCGACTGCACCGGCGACAACGCGGGTGACTCGGTCGGCCCCAGCGCCGACGGCTTCGAGACGTACGGCGTCACCGGCGTCGCGCTGATCTCGTTCATCCTGCTGGCCGTCCGGGAGCCGGCGGTCCAGGTCCAGCTCCTGGTGTGGATCTTCATGATGCGCGTGCTCATGGTGATCGCCAGCGGCGCGTCCTACCTCGTCAACGAGGCGATCGCGCGCGGGCGCTACGGCCGCGCCACCCGGATGAACTTCGAGGCGCCGCTGACGTCGCTCGTCTGGCTCACCTCGGTGGTGTCGGTCGTCATGACCTACGCCGCCTCCTGGCTCCTCATCCCCGACCTGGGCGACGGCACCCTCTGGTGGAAACTCTCGACCGTCATCACGTGCGGCACCCTGGCGGGAGCGATCATCCCCGAACTCGTCAAGCTCTTCACCTCCACGGAGTCGAGCCACGTCCGCGAGGTCGTGACCGCCTCGCGCGAGGGGGGCGCGTCGCTGAACGTGCTGTCGGGTTTCGTGGCCGGCAACTTCAGCGCCTACTGGCTGGGCATCGTGATGGTCGTCCTCATGGGAGTCGCCTACGCGGTGAGCACCCAGGGGGTGGGCGCGCTGATGGTGGCGCCGGCGGTCTTCGCCTTCGGCCTCGTCGCCTTCGGCTTCCTCGGCATGGGGCCGGTGACGATCGCCGTCGACTCCTACGGCCCCGTCACCGACAACGCCCAGTCGGTGTTCGAGCTGTCGGTGATCGAGCAGATTCCCGACGTCGCCCGGCAGATCCAGCGGGACTACGGCTTCGAGCCGCAGTTCGAAGTCGCCAAGCAACTGCTCGAGGAGAACGACGGCGCCGGCAACACGTTCAAGGCCACGGCCAAGCCGGTGCTGATCGGGACGGCCGTCGTCGGCGCCACCACGATGATCTTCTCCATCATCATGGTGCTGACCTCGGGCCTCACCGAGAACCTGGACAAGCTGTCGCTGCTCCACCCGCCGTTTTTGCTGGGCCTGATCACCGGCGGCGCCGTCATTTACTGGTTCACGGGGGCGGCCACCCAGGCCGTCTCGACCGGCGCCTACCGGGCGGTGGAGTTCATCAAGGCCAACATCCGCCTGGAGGGCGCCACCCGGGCGTCGGTCAGCGACAGCAAGAAGGTGGTGGAGATCTGCACGCAGTACGCCCAGAAGGGCATGTTCAACATCTTCCTCACGATCTTCTTCTCGACGCTGGCGTTCGCCTTCTTCGAGCCGTACTTCTTCATCGGCTATCTGATCTCGATCGCGCTGTTCGGCCTCTACCAGGCGGTGTTCATGGCGAACGCGGGCGGGGCCTGGGACAACGCCAAGAAGATCGTCGAGACCGAGCTGCGGGAGAAGGGGAGCCCGCTCCACGCCGCCACCGTCGTCGGCGACACCGTGGGCGACCCGTTCAAGGACACGTCCTCGGTGGCCATGAACCCGGTCATCAAGTTCACGACGCTCTTCGGGCTGCTCGCTGTGGAGCTGGCCGTCAGCCTCAGCCGGGCCAACGGCCCCGGCCTCGGTCGCGCGTTGAGCCTGGTGTTCTTCGCCCTGTCGACGGTCTTCGTGTGGCGCTCGTTCTACGGCATGCGAATCGGGGGCGGCACCGCCGCGCCGTTTGGCGACCACGCACGCGCGGGGGCAGTGGCCGGCGGCCGCTAGACGACGTTCGCCCCGGTCGCGGCTGGCGGCGGGCGGATGGAGGACCGGCGCGTCGTTCTCTACAATGGTGCGGGCGGGTGGGCATGGGTAACGACCCTCCGGGACCGGCGACGGCACTCGGCGTAGCGCTCGTTCGCGGCCTGGCCGCGGCCGTCGCTCGACTCCCTGTCCCGCTCGCCCTCGCCACCGGCCGGCGGCTGGGCGACCTGGCAGCGGTGACGCTCCGGCGGCGGCGGCGTGTGGCACTCGCCAACCTTGCCATGGCGTTCCCCGACCTCACTCCCGGCGCCCGGCGGCGTCTGGCCCGTCGCGCCTGGCAGCATTTCGGCATGACGCTCATCGAACTGGCCCGCCTGCTGGACCGGCCCCTGGAGGCCACGCTGGGCGAGCTCACTGTCGACGGGGTCGACCGGTTGCGTCGCGTCATGACCGAGCACGGGCGGGCTCTGGTGCTCACCGCGCACCTCGGGAACTGGGAGTACCTGGCCGCCGCCCACAGACTGACCGGCTATCCCCTCGCCATCGTCGTCCGCGCCCTCGACTCGCCGACCCTCGACGGGCTGGCCGCGGCGATGCGCCGCAAGACCGGCGTTTCGCTGATCGACAAGCGGGGCGCGCTGCGGCCGGTGCTGGAGGCCCTGCGCCGGGGTGGGCTCGTCGGCATCCTGCTCGATCAGAACACGGCGCGCCGGGAGGGGGTGTTCGTGCCGTTCTTTGGACGCGCCGCGTCGACATCGCGGAGTCTGGCGCTGCTGGCGCTTCGTACGAGCACCCCGATCGTCCCGATCTTCATCCGGCGCGAGGGCAGCGGCCGGCACCGTGTCGTGATCGAGGCGCCCCTGCCTCCGCCGGTGGCGAGTGGCCTGGAGGAGGCCGTGATCGAGCTCACGGCGCGCTGTACGCAGACGGTCGAGGCGGCGATCCGCCAGGCTCCCGAGCAGTGGCTGTGGTCCCACGACCGTTGGCGGACCCGCCCGCCAGCCACGACGCCGGCGTGAGGCCGGCAGTGCTGCTCGCCGCGCTGCTGCTGGCCGCCTCGGCGGCCCACGCGCTCGACGTCGATCTGGAGGTCTACCGGGCGGCCCGGCGGTCCGGCGCCGTCGGGGCCGTCGCCGGAGATGCCCTGGCCGAGTCCCGCACGCCTCGAGGGGCCGCGTCGCCACTGACCGGCACGACGGTGGCGTTGCTCCCGCGCTCGGATGCTGTCCTGATCCGGCTCGAACAGCTCAAGGAACGGTCGCGCGACTCCTCGACCGCCTTCACGACGGCAGTGCCCGCGATGCAGACGACGCGTGAGAGGTACGAGCGCGCCCTGTGGGAA
>DASWJN010000013.1:0-9249 GCA_036397135.1 Candidatus Methylomirabilota bacterium | reverse complement strand
CGCGCTTCGCGCCGCGGCCGGCGGACCCGGCGCTGCGCAGCGCGCTCGGGCTCGACCCCGCGCTGCCGGTGGTCGGCTACTTCGGGCGCCTCGAGCACGGCAAGGGCGTCGACGTGCTGCTCGACGCGGCCGTCCGCGTGCATTGCAAGCTGCCGGCGGCGTTTCTCTTCGTCGGCGAGGGGCCGCTGGGGGCGCCGCTGGCCGAGCGCGCGGCGGCCGCCGGGCTCCCCGCCCGCTTCCCGGGCCGGCGTGACGACGTCGCCGACCTGCTGGCGCTGTGTGCGGCGGTCGTCCTGCCCTCGCGGCAGGAGGCCTTCGGGCGCGTGCTCATCGAGGCGATGGCGGCCGGCGTGCCGGTGGTCGCGACCGCGGTCGGCGGCATTCCCGAGGTGTGCACCGACGGCGTCACCGGGCTCCTGGTGCCGCCCGAGGACGCCGAGGCGCTGGCGGTGGCGATCGCGCTGACGCTGACCGATCAGGCGGCGACGGCCGCCCGCGTGGCCGCGGCGGCGGCCGACGTGCGCGCCCGCTTCGCTCTCGCCGCCCACGCCGCGCGCGTGCACGCGGTCTACGCGCGGGCGCTCGCCGGCCGGGGTGCCGCGTGAGCCTGCGCGTCGGCGTCGACGGGCGCGAGCTGCGTCCCGGCGTGCGCACCGGCATCCGGCGCTACGTGCTGGAGGTCCTGCGCGCCGCCGCCGCCCGCGGCCTGCCGTGCGTCGTCTACGGCGACCGCGTCAGCCGGCTGGACGACGTGCCGGCCGGCGTGACCGCCTCCGTGCTCGGCGCGCGGTGGACGCAGTGGTGGGACCAGGCGGCGCTGCCGGCCGCGCTGCGCCGCGACGGGGTGGGCGTGTTCCTGTCGCCCTACTACAAGCGGCCGCTGGCCGCGCCGTGCCCGGTGGTCGTGACGATCCACGACCTGTTCTTCATCGGCTACCCCGGCCGGCGGCGTCCGCTCTACGACGCCGCGATGACGCGGCTGGCCCGGCTCTACGCCCGCGGCGCCAGCGCGATCGTCGCCGATTCCGAGCACAGCCGGCGCGCGATCGTCGCGCGGCTCGGGATCGCCGCCGAGCGCATCGTGGTCGTCCCGGTGGGGCTCGGCGCCGAGTTCCGGCCGGGGAAGCCGACGGCGGTCCAGCGCGAGCGTTACGGCCTCGGCGCCTCGTACGTGCTCTACGTCGGCAACTTCCTGCCGCACAAGAACCTGCCGCGCCTGCTGCGGGCGTGGGCGGGCCTCGCCGCGCCGCTGCGGTCGGCGCATCGGCTGGTGCTGGCCGGCGGCGACGGCGCCGGCGCGGCGGCGCTGCGGGCCCTGGCCGGCTCGCTCGGTCTCGCCGACGGCGTCGTCCTGCCGGGCCGGGTCGAGGACGCCGACCTGCCGGCCGTCTACGGAGGCGCCATGCTCGTCGTCCAGCCCTCGCTGGAGGAGGGCTTCGGTCTGCCGGCGCTCGAGGCGATGGCGTGCGGCGCGCCGGTGATCGCCAGCCGGCGTGGCGCGCTGCCGGAGGTCGTGGGCGACGCCGGCCGGCTCGTGGACCCCGAGGACGAGCACGCGCTGGCCGCCGCGCTGGCGCACGTCCTGCTGTCCGCGGACGAGCGCGCCGCGCTCGCCCGGCGGGGCCTGGCGCGCGCCGCCGGCTTCACGGTCGAGCGCACGGCCGGGCGCGTCGTCGACCTGCTGGAGGCGACGGCCGGCGCGCGGCCGGCGCCGGCGGGGAGGGCCGGCTGATGTGCGGCATCGCCGGCATCGTCGGGGGCGCGCCCGCCCGGCCCACGCTGGAGGCCATGCTGGCCGCCCTCGAGCACCGCGGCCCGGACGACCGCGGCGTGCACCTGGGCGACGGCGTGGCGCTGGGGATGACGCGCCTGGCGGTCATCGATCTGGTCACCGGCCGCCAGCCGATGTCGAGCGAGGACGGCGCCATCACGATCGTCTACAACGGCGAGATCTACAACTTCCGCGCCCTGCGCGCCGAGCTGGAGGCCTGCGGCCACCGCTTCCGCACGCAGAGCGACACCGAGGTGATCCTGGCGGCGTGGCAGGCCGAGGGCGCGCGCTGCGTCGAGCGGCTGCGGGGCATGTTCGCCCTCGCCATCTGGGACGCGCACCGCCGGGCGCTGTTCCTGGCCCGTGACCGGCTCGGCAAGAAGCCGCTCTACTACTGGCAGGGCGGGGGCGTGTTCGCCTTCGCCTCCGAGATCAAGGCGCTGCTCTGCCATGCGGGCCCCGGACGCGACGTCGACGGGACCGCCCTGCATCACTACCTGGCCTACGGCTACACGCCGGCCGGGCGCTCGGCCTTCGCCGGCATCCTGAAGCTTCCGCCCGGCCACACCGCGACGCTGTCGGCGGGGACGCTGACGGCGCGGCGGTACTGGTCGCTGCCGGCCCCGCCGGCCGCGGGGCCGCGCCCGGCGTTCCCCGAGCTGGCGGCGCGGCTGCGTCACGAGATCCGCGAGGCGGTGCGGCTGCGCCTGGAGAGCGACGTGCCGCTGGGCGCGTTCCTGTCGGGCGGCGTCGACTCCAGCGTCGTGGTGGCGAGCATGCGGGAGGTGACGAGCGGGCGCCTGGCGACCTTCTCCATCGGCTTCGGCGCGGCGGGCACCTCCTACGACGAGCGGCCGTTCGCCCGCCAGGTGGCCGCGCGCTTCGGCACCGAGCACCACGAGGAGATCCTGGAGCCCAAGGCGGCCGAGCTGGCGCCGCAGATCGTGCGGGGCTTCGACGAGCCGTTCGCGGACTCCTCGGCGATCGCCACCTTCGCGGTGGCGGCGGCCACCGCGCGCCACGTCAAGGTGGCGCTCTCCGGGATCGGCGGCGACGAGACCTTCGCCGGCTACCCGCGCTATCTCGGCGTGCGCGCCTCCGAGGCGTGGATGCGGCTGCCGGGCTGGCTGCGCGGGCCGGCCGGGGCCGCGGCCACGCGGCTGCTGAGCGAGTCGTACACGAGCCGCAACCTGCGCGACTGGGTCGTGCGCTTCGTGGCCGGCGCCGAGCTGCCGCTGCCGGAGCGCTACTTCGCGTGGACGCGCTTCTTCGACCCTGCCGGGCTGGCGGCCCTGGCCACGCCGGCGCTGGGCGCGCACCTGGCCGGGGATCCGGACGCCGCCGGCCGCGCGGCGTGGGCCACCCGGGGCTGGAACGACGCGATGGACGGCGCCTTCCGCGTGGACCTCGCCACCTACCTGCCCGACGACCTGCTGGCGATGGCCGACCGCATGAGCATGGCCAGCTCGCTCGAGCTGCGGGCGCCGTTCTGCGATCACCACGTGATCGAGGCGAGCCTGGCCATCCCGCCGGCGATGAAGACGCGGGGCCTCCGGCTCAAGGGCCTGCTGAAGGCGGTCTACGCCGGCGTGCTGCCCCCGGCCGTGCTGAGCCACCGCAAGCAGGGCTTCATGATCCCGCTGGCGCGCTGGCTGCGCACCGACCTGCGCCCGCTGCTGGACGACCTCCTGCATCCCGAGCACGTGCGCCGGCGCGGCCTGTTCCGGGTGGACGAGGTCGAGCGCCTCCGGGCCGAGCACGAGTCGGGCCGGCGCTCGCACGCCGACCGGCTGTGGACGCTGATGATGGCCGAGCTGTGGCTGCGCGAGTACCTCGACCGCGGCGGACGCTGGAGGCTCGCCTGAGCCGCCTGCGTGTTCTCACCGTGTCCGACGTCACGCCGCTCACGATGGAGGGCGGCGGTGAGCGCGCGCTCTGGGAGCTCGCCCGCGGCCTGGCCGGGCGGGGGCACGACGTCCGCGTCCTCAGCCGCGCCCCGGCCGGCGTGGCGGCGCGCGCCGCGCAGCGGGACGGCGTGCGGATCGACGAGTTCGCCTCCCGCCGCCACGGCGCCGCCGGCTTCCTGCAGAGCGCGATCCTCGGGGCGCGGCGCGCCGCCGTTCCATGGCTCGCCGGGACCGACGTGCTGCACGTGCACCAGCCCCTGGGCGGGTACGGCGTGCTCGCCGCGGCGGCCGCCCGCCGGGTGCCGTCGCTCTACACCTTCCACTCGCCGGCGCCGCTCGAGTACCGCTCGCGTCGGCGGATGACGTCCCATCACCTGGGAGGCGCCGCCGGGGCGCTGGGCGTGCTGGCGCTCTGGCTCGTCGAGCGCGCCTGCCTGCGGCGCGCCACCCGCATCCACGTGCTGAGCGACTTCTCGGCCTCGCTGCTCTGGCGGCTGTACCGAATCCCCGCCGAGCGCATCGTGAAGATCCCCGGCGGCGCCGATCTCGAGCGCTTCCGGCCCGCGCCGGACCGCCGCCAGGCGCGCGCCGGGCTGGGGCTGCCGCTGGACCGGCCGCTGCTGCTCACCATCCGCAACCTCGAGTCCCGCATGGGGCTGGACGCGCTGGTGGACGCCATGGCGCTGGTGGTCCGGCGGGTGCCCGAGGCGCTGCTGCTGATCGGCGGCGCCGGGTCGCTGCGCGCGCCGCTCGAGACGCTCGTCACGACGCGCGGGCTCGACAAGCACGTGACGTTACTCGGCTTCGTCCCCGACGACGACCTGCCGGGCTACTACCAGGCGGCCGACGCCTTCGTGCTGCCCACCCGCGAGCTGGAAGGCTTCGGCCTGGTGACCGTCGAGGCGCTCGCCTGCGGCACGCCGGTGCTCGGCACGCGCGTGGGCGCCACCCCCGAGCTGCTCGAGCCGCTCGATCCCGCCCTGGTCTTCGGCGACCTCGGCGCGCCGGCGATGGCGGCGGATCTCGTGGCCTTCCTCGACCGCCAGCAGCGCGACCCCGCCGCCGCCGCCCGCCTGCGCACGGCGTGCCGCCGGCACGCCGAGTCGAGCTACGGGTGGCGGCACGCGGTCGAGCGCCTCGAGCAGACGCTGGCCGACCTGGCCGGCCACCGGGCGGCGCCGGCGGCGGTGTTCGAGCCGTGCGAGGTCTGCGGCGCGGCGCTGGCGCCCTCGAGCCTGGTCTACGACGGCCGCCGCTACCACCGCTGCGCGGGCTGCGGCGTCCGCCGCGTGGCCGCGCTGCCGAGCAGCAGCGAGGTCCGCCGCGAGTACGAGGTGCGCTATCCCCGGCGCTTCCCGCCCGAGCAGGTCGACCGGGAGCGGCGGGATCTGCTGCGCGGTGTGCTGGCGCGCACGCGGCGGCTGGCCGTTCCCGGCCGGCTCCTGGACGTCGGCTGCGCCGGCGGCTACCTCGTCGCCACCGCCCGCGCGCAGGGCTGGCGTGCCATCGGCATCGATCTCGCCCACGAGGCCTGCCGGGCGGCGACCCGCGCCGCGGCCGGCCCGGTGGTGCAGGCGGATGCCCTCACGCTGCCCTTCGGCGCCGGCGCGCTCGACGCCGTCACGCTCGTCAACGTCCTCGACCACACGACCGAGCCGCGCGCGGTGCTGCGCGAGGCCGCGCGCGTCCTGCGCCCGGGCGGGCTGCTGGTCCTGCGCGTTCCCAACGCCGACTTTCACGCGCCGTGGGCCCACCTGCTGGGCCGGCTGGGGCCGCTGGCGCGGTGGCGCCGCTGGGACGTCTACCCGATCCTGCATCTGTTCGCCTTCGGCCCGGCCACGCTGCGGCGGCTGGTGGAGGGCAGCGGCTTCGAGGTGCTGGCGACGCTGAACTCCGGGCTGGCCCACTCGGCGCCGACTCCGGGCGGCGTCGCCGCCGCCGCGCGGGCCCTGCTGCGCACCGTCACGGCCACGGCGGCGGGCGCGGCTCACGTGCTCTCGGGCCGGCGATGGGTGCTCGGGCCCTCCCTGGAGCTGTACGCGCGACGGGTCGCCGGGTCGTCCTCGTGATCCCCGTCGTCCACGTCATCACCCGGCTCACGATGGGCGGCTCCTCGGAGAACACCGTCTCCACGATCGAGGCGCTGGAGCGGGCCGGCTACGCCTCGACGCTGGCGCTGGGGCCTCAGTCGGAGCCGCCGATCGTCGAGGACGCCCGCCGCCGGGGCTGCCGGGTGGTGGAGATCGACGGCCTGGTGCGCGAGGTCAGCCCCGCCCGCGACGTCGCCGCGGTGCTGCAGCTCTGGCGGTTGTTCCGCCGCGCGCGCCCGGCCATCGTCCACACCCACACCTCCAAGGCCGGCTTCGTCGGCCGGCTCGCCGCCTGGCTGGCCGGCGTGCCGGCGGTCATCCATCAGCCGCACGGCCACATCTTCTACGGCTACTGGCGCCGGCCACGGACGGCGCTGTTCGTCGCGCTCGAGCGGATGGCCGCGCACTGGACCGACCGGATCGTCACCCTGACGCCCCGCGAGATCGACGAGCATCTCGAGCGCGGCATCGGCCGGCGCCGGCAGTACGCGGTCGTGCCGAGCGGGGTGCCGACCGCCGCGCTGCGGAGCGCGGCGCCGGCGCGCGCGGACGCCCGCGCGAGCCTGGGCCTGCCGCCCGAGGCCTACGTCATCGCGGGGGTCGGCCGCTTCGTGCCGATCAAGGGTTTCGACCTGCTGGTCGCCGCGCTCGCCGACGTGGTCGCGCGGGTGCCGGCCGCCTGGGTGCTGCTGATCGGCGACGGGGCCGAGCGCGACGCGCTCGAGGCCCAGGCCCGCGCCCTCGGAGTGGCCGACCGCCTGCGCGTCACCGGCAGCGTGGGCGACCTGATCCCGCTGCTCGCCGCCGCCGACGTCCTGGCGGCGCCCTCGCGCAACGAGGGGATGGGGCGCGTGCTCGTGGAGGCCATGGCCCTCGGCCTGCCGGTGGTCGGCACCCGCGTGGGCGGAATCCCCGACGTCATCGACGACGGCGAGTGCGGGCTCCTGGTGCCGCCCGACGACGCGGCGTCCCTGGCCGAGGCGCTCGTGGAGCTGGGATGCGACGTCGCGCGGCGCGCCAAGCTGGCCGCCGCCGCCCGCCCGCGCGCCGAGGCCTTCTCCACGGCGGTCGCCGCCGCCGCCATGCGCAAGGTCTACGACGGGCTCCTGCGGACGCGGAGGCTGCCCGCATGACGCCGGCTGCGCTGGTCGCGGTCCTGCTGGCCCTGGTCGCCGCCGCGCCGGCCGGGGCGCTCGAGCGCGTGCGCGGCGTCGTTCACGTCCACTCCGACCTGACGACGGGCGACTACACCCTGGAGGGCCTGGTCGGCCTGGCCGACCGGCAGGGGATCGGCGCGCTCCTGCTCGCCGAGAACTACGCCCTGCGGGTCGACTACGGGTTGCCGCCGTTCCGCGCGCTCACGCGCGTGTCGCGGTACGAGCACTCGCTCGGTGGCGCGCCCGAGCCCTACCTGGCCCGCGTGGCCGAGGTGCAGCGGCGGCTTCCCCACGTGCTGCTCATCCCCGGCGTGGAGATGATGCCGCACTACTACTGGACGGGCTCGCCGCTGGCGCTCGACCTGACGGTGCACAACCTCCAGAAGAACCTCCTGGTGTTCGGCGTCACCGACCCGGCAGCGCTGCGCGCGCTGCCGGTGCCGGGCAACCCGGCGGGGGGCGCCTACACGCTGCAATCGGTGGTCGACGCCCTGCCCGTGCTCCTGCTGATCCCCGGGGTGAGGTGGTTGCTTCGCCGGCGACCGGTCCGCCGCCCGCTCGGCCGGGGCGCCGTCGTCGTCGTGCGCGGATGGCCGACGTGGAAGCGAGGCGCGGTGCTCTGCCTGGTGGGCCTCGGCGCGCTCGTGCGCGGCTGGCCGTTCGCCGTCGAGCACCATCCGCCCTGGCAGGACTTCGGCGTGGCGCCGTACCAGGCGCTCATCGATCGGGTCGACGCGCTGGGCGGCGCCACCGTCTGGTCGTTCCCGGAGGCGCGCGACGCCGGCGAGGAGCGCCACGGGCCACTGCGGATCGCCTGGCTCACCGAGCCCTACGCCGACGATCTCTTGCGGACGTTCCGCTACACGGGCTTCGGCGCCGTCTACGAGGACACGAGCACGTTCGAGCGGCCGGGCGGCGGCTGGGACCGCTTGCTGGGCGAGTACGTACGCGGCGAGCGCAGCCGGCCGGCGTGGGCGCTGGCCGAGTCGGGCTTCCATGGCCACACCGCCGGCAAGCGGGTCGGGCCGCTGCAGACGGTGTTCCTCGTCGAGGAGAGGTCGGCCGCGGGCGTCCTCGACGCGCTCCGGCGCGGGCGGATGTACGCCATGCAGCGCACGGGCGAGGTGGGCTTCGACCTGGCCGAGTTCGCGGTGACCGCGGGCGGCGTCAGCGCCGGCGCCGGCGAGACGCTGCGGGCCCCGGCCGGCACGCCGCTCGAGCTGGCGGTGGCCGTCGAAGCCAGCGACGGCCGCTCCCACGACGTGCGGGTGGCCATCGTGGTCAACGGCCGCGTCGCGACGCTCGAGCGGGGCGGCACGCCGCTGCGCGCGGGGTTCCGCACGACCGCCGACGGCACGCCCCTCGTGCTCCGCGTCGAGGCCCGGGGCTCCCGGCAGCGCGTGCTCTCCAACCCGGTGTTCGTCAAGCCGTGAGCGCCCTGGCCATCCACCAGCCGCACTACCTGCCCTGGCTCGGCTACCTCGCCAAGTGGGCGGCCGCCGACGTGTTCGTGTTCCTCGACACCGTGCAGTACGAGAAGAACGGCTGGCAGAACCGCAACCGCATCAAGACCCCGGCGGGCCCGTGCTGGCTCACGGTCCCCGTGCACGCGCGGCTCGGCGCGCCGATCGCCGAGGTGACCCTCGCCGGTGGGCAACCCTGGGCCGCCCGCCACCTGCGCGCCATCGAGGACGCGTACGCGCGGGCGCCGCACCTGCCGCGCCACCGCGAGGCGATCCGGCGCCTGTACGCGGCCCCCTGGCAGCGGCTGGCGCCGCTGTCGGTGGCCAGCGCCGAGTGGCTGGCCCGCGCCATCGGCGGGGCCACACCGGCCCGTCTGGCCTCCACGCTCGGCGGGACCGCCGCCGACCCCACCGACCGGCTGATCGCGCTCTGCCGCGCCGTCGGCGCCGACACCTACCTGGCTGGCCGTGACGGCGCCCGCTACATGGACGCCGGGCGGTTCGCGGCGGCGGGCCTCCAGGTGCTCTACCAGGAGTACAAGCACCCGGAATACGCGCAGCTGCACGGGGAATTTGCTCCGAACCTGTCGGGCCTTGACCTATTATTGACCCACGGCGATGACGCCCTCGCCATCCTCCGTGAAGGTGACCACTGGTCGCCACACCCCCCGTCCAACGGCGATGTCACTCCGCACTAGTGTCCCGAATCAGAAACTCGCCGGCCGCCGTCCCGACGTGGGCGAGGTGCCCATGGGGTGGGTCCGCGGCACCACGAGGCTGGAGGCCGCCTCGCACCCGCCACGGCTGGGCTCCATCAGGCTGCGGGGCGCACGGTGACGGGCGGCAGGAACGGGTCCGCGG
>DASWJN010000012.1:0-4536 GCA_036397135.1 Candidatus Methylomirabilota bacterium | reverse complement strand
GCGAAGCCCGCGGCCTTCTTCGCGTCCCCCGCGCGCTCGGCCGCCTGCATGGCGCCGGCGAACGCCCGGAAGCGGTTCGGCTCTTTCGTCAGGACCGTCTCGAATCCGCGCAACGCGTCCGCGGCCTTTCCCTCCTTGAGGAGCACCATGGCGAGCACCTCGCGCGCCGGCACGAGCAGGCCGGGCGTGACGACGTGCTTCTCGGTGGCGTCCTCACGGTCGGCCGCGGCGCGAAGGATCGTCACGCACTCGTCGGCCTTCCCGGCGGCGCAGCTGGCCAGGCCGCGCACCACTTCCGCCTGGATGTCGATCTGCTCGGCCCAGTACCCGATCTTGCGATCCTTCGCCGTGTCGCGAAGGGCCTGCAGGCGCGTGACCTCGACCCCGGCGGCCCTGGCGTCGCCGCTCATCGCCGCCCCGACGCCGCGCGCAAACGCGTTGATCGCCTCGGCCTGCGGGTATTTCTTCCACGGGTAGGCCTCGGCCGCCGGCTCCAGCGGCAACTTCGCGGCCTCCGCCCACTGCCCACGCTCGAGGGCGAGCCGGGCCGGCATCGCCGCGTAGGCGTAGGCGGCGGCCACGTGGTCGGGCTTGGTGGCGACCCCGGCCGCGTGCGACATCACCTCGGCGGCGGCCTTGTCCTGGCCGAGCTGCAGCTGCGCGTAGACCATGTAGTCGTACGCGTGCGGGCTGTTCAAGCTCCGGTCGCCGTCCACGCGCGCCGACTGGCGATTGGACTCCACCGAGTCGCGCCAGTGGCCCACGCGCGTGAAGATGTGCGAGGGCATGTGCTGGGCGTGGGCGGCGTCGGGCGCGATCTTCGCGTAGCGCCGGGCGGCGTCGAGCCCCTGGGAAGCGATGGGCGGGTAGTCGAAGCTGTGGATGAGGTAGTGCGCGACGCCCGGGTGATCGGGCTGCTTGGCGAAGATCGGCTCGAGCGTCTGCGCCGCCCGGAGCTGGTTCGTGTACTTCTTGTCGGTCGGGTCGAAGTTCGACGAGAGCACCAGCGCGTAGAGAATCGTCGCCTCGGTGTCCTCGGGATACCGGGAGGCCACCCCCTGCATCGCCGTCTCGAGCGCCGTTGCCCGCGTGCGGTGATTCAGCTTGTCCGCGTCCTTGAAGAACACGGCCAGCGCGTCGACGTAGTCGCGCTCGCGCGGCGTCTTGAGCCCGGCGGCGCGGGCCGCGTCGATGGCAGCTTGCCCGTCGGCGAGGACCTTCGGCGAGAGGCTGCCCGGCCACAGGAACGGGTTGTCGAGCAGCCCGAGCGCACGACCCCAGTGGGCCATGCCGCAGGCCGGATCGGCCTGCAGAACACGATCGAGCGAGGCCTTGAGCTGTGGCCAGGCGAACGAATGGTAGTACGCCATGGCCACCTCGAACTCCTTCTGCGCCGGCGGATTGCAGGAGACAGGGAAACTCACCTTCCCGAGCTTGGCCGGACCCGTCGTCTGCGCCATGGCGGACAGCGCGGCCCCCAGCGCGAGCACCAGCGAGCCGAGCGTGAGTGCGAGCGTTGCCCCTCGGGTCTTCATGATCACCCTCCCATCGGCGTGGCCGGGCCCGGAACGGACCGGCGCTCTGCTGGATTTAGCTCCATCGAGATCGGCGGCTGGACGGAGAGATCGTGCTCCGGTCGAGCGTGAACGTCAAGCATGGCTAGGCCAGGCTGCCGGAGTGGACGGCGCGTATCTCGACCTCGGCGCCTTCACCGAGCGCCAGCATCGGCAGCGCGGCCGGCGCCAGCTCGGCGCGATGCCCCTGGCCCTCGAGCAGGCCCACGATCCAGGCGCGCAGCGGCGCGCCGCGCGGGTTGACCAGCTCGACGATGGCCCCCGGGCCCGCTCCGAGCGCGCTCGCGGTCCCGGCGTCCAGCCGCAGTGCCCGCCCCCGCGCGGACTCCAGCCCGGCGCCCGTTGCCAGTCGCACCCGGCGCCGGCCGGCCCGCAACGCGGCCCTCCGCGCCGCCGTGGCGTCGCGATCGATCGTGCCGTCACGCAGCACCACGCCGTAGACCGCCTCGGCAGCGCCCGGGGTGACGTAGCCCTCGGCGAGATCGGCCGCCACGCGCGCGGGATCGCGCTCCAGCGGATCGTCGAACCCCCCGCCGCCCGAGCTCTCCATCATCAGCACGTCGCCCGGCTCGACCGGGAACCCACTCACCTTGCCCGGCAGCGGCGAGGGCTGGATCGCCTGCCCGCCCCGCCGGATCCAGAAGCGGTTCGTCGCGCCCGCTCCGCCGCCGCAGACGCCGAAGGGCGGCAGGACTGCCCGCTCGGCCAGCACGGAGAGCTGCGTGCGCGGCGCCAGGATGCGCACGGCGCGCGTGAGCCCGAGCCCGCCCCGCCAGCGGCCGGGGCCGCCGGAGTCCTCGCGCAGCTCCGTCGCCTCCACCCGCACCGGGTAGAGCTGCTCGATCGCCTCGATCGGCTGCAGCGTCGTCATGTCGCTCTCGGTCCACGCGCGGACGGTGTTGCTGCCGTCGCCGCCGTCGAAGCCGCCGGTGCCGCCGGCCGGGTACTCGTAGAAGATGAACGTCTCGCCCGTTCGGGGATCCGGGCCGCCGACGTAACAGTGGTTGCCGCCGCCCTTCAGATCGCCGGCCACCCGGCCGTCGAGCGCCTGGGCCAGCGCGCCCTGCACGGCCGTCTCCACGCAGTACTTCACCTCCACCATGCCGCCGCACGGCGCCGGCGGGTCGGCGTTGACGATCGTGCCGGGTGGTGTGATCACGGTCAGCGGCCGGAAGGCGCCCGAGTTCACGTCGGAACCCGGATCGAGGAACGACTTGATGATCGTGAAGGCGCCGGTCGGTGCCATGGCGGGGCCGACGTTGGTGGGCCCTGCGGTCTGGGGCGAGGTGCCGGTGAGGTCCACGGTGATCGTGTCGCCGGCGATCGCGACGCGCGCGCGCACCGTGAGCGGCTCCAGCCGCTCGCGCCCGGACTCCAGATGCGCCTCGTACACGTACGCGCCGTCGGGCAGCGCGGCGATGGCGCGGCGCATGCGGGTCTCGGCGCGGTCCATCAGCTCGGCGACCGCCGCCCGCACCGTGTCGGCGCCGTAGCGCGCGGCGAGCGCCTCCACGCGCTCGGCCGCCTTGCGGCAGGTGCCGATCATCGCCTGGTAATCGCCGCGGCGCTCGCGCGGCCCTCGCATGTTCGCGAAGATCAGATCCAGCGCAGCCTCGTTCGGGCGTCCCCGCTCCACGACCCGGATCGGCGGGATGCGCACGCCCTCCTGGAAGATCTCGGTGGCCCCGCCCGACAGGCTGCCGGGGCTCATTCCGCCCACGTCCCCCCAGTGGGCGCGCACGACGGGGAAGACGAAGAGCCGGCCGCCGGCGAACAGCGGCTGGATCAGGGCCACGTCGTTCAGGTGGGTGCCACCAGTGTAGGGGTCGTTGTGCAGGAACAGGTCGCCGGGGTGGATGTCGTCGCCGAACTTCTCGCGCACGGCCTTCATCGACCAGCCGATCGGCACGATGTGCAGCGGGTGGTCCTGCCCCTTGGACATGGCCACGATCTGGGCGTCGCCGTCCATCAGCACGCAGGAGAAGTCCTCGCCCTCGTAGAGGATCGAGGAGTACGCGGTGCGCACGAGCGTGACGCGCATCTCCCGCACGGTCGAGACCAGGGTCTCGCGGATGACCTCCAGCGTGATCGGATCGATCATCGGCGTTCGAATCTCAGATTCCCGTGGGCGTCCACCGCGCCGTGCCAGCCCGGCGGCACCACCGTGGTCGCGCCGAACTCCTCCACGATGGCGGGCCCGCGCACCTCGGCGCGCTCCGGCAGGCGTTCGCGCTCCCAGACGGAAGTCTCGTGCCGGGCGCCCTCGAACCAGACGGCACGGCGCTCCACGAGCGCGGCGTCCAGCGAGACGGTCCCGGCGCGGTGAAGCTCGGCGGCCGGCCTGGCGACGAGGCCGTAGGCGCTGAGCCGCGCGTTGACCAGCTCGATCGTCGCGCTCGCATCGGCGTGGCCGTAGGCGGCGGCGTGGCGCGCGTGGAACGCTGCCTCGATCGCGTCGAGCGGTTCGTCCCCAACGTCCAGGTTCAGCTCGAACGCCTGGCTGCGATAGCGCAGGTCCAGCGAACGGCGCATCCGCTGCGCGTCGGCGCCGAATCCCTCAAGCTCGAGCTGGCGCCGCGCGCCGGCCTCCATCTCGGTGAAGAGGTCGGCCAGCAGCGGCCAGCGCTCGCGCAGGGGACCCACGCGCGTGCGGACGTCGTCGTGCTTGATGTCGGAGGCCAGCAGCCCCAGCGCCGAGAAGTTGCCCGGATGGCGCGGCACCAGGACGCGGGGGATGCCGATCTCGCCGGCCAGCGCCAGGGCGTGCATGGGGCCGGCGCCGCCGAAGGCCACCAGCGTGAAGTCGCGGGGGTCGTGACCGCGCTGGATCGAGATCTCGCGGATGGCCGAGGTCATCCGCGCCACGGCGATGCGCACGATGCCCTCGGCCAGCGCCTCGACGCCCAGGGCGCCGTTCATGCGCGCGTCGAGGTCGGCGACCGCGGCGCGGGCGCGGGCGGCG
>DASWJN010000011.1:0-13817 GCA_036397135.1 Candidatus Methylomirabilota bacterium | reverse complement strand
CCGCGACATCGAACCCCGCCTCGGCTACAAGAGCTTCGACGAGGTCATCCACCGCGACAACCTGGTGATCCTGTAAAACCGGTGGTCGCGGGGCGGGGGGCGACGCGCGCGAACGAGTCGGGCGCGCGGATCCCGGTGGGGGGGGTGTCGGGGGGGAACGGCGCTCGCTCCCCCCTGATACAGAAAAGAGTCGGGCGGCGCGAGGGGCGACGCGCGCGAACGAGTTGGGCGCGCGGGATCCCGGTGGGGGGGTGTCGGGGGGGAGCGGCGCTCGCTCCCCCCTGATACAGAAAGAGCGACAAGCATGGACAGCGCGACGATGGTCGAGGGCAAAGCCCGGGCGGCGCGGGAGGCGGCCCGGGCGCTGGCGCTCTGCTCCACGCGCACCAAGAACGAGGCGCTGCAGCAGATGGCGCGCGGGCTGGAGGAGAAGACCGCCGCCATCCTGGAGGCCAACCGCGCCGACGTCGATGGGGCGCGGGCGGCCGGCGTCGCGCGGGCGTTCCTGGATCGCCTGACCCTCACCGACGTCCGCATCGAGACCATGGCCGCCGGGCTGCGCGAGATCGCCGGGCTGGCCGACCCGGTGGGCGAAACAGTGGAGGCGTGGCGGCGGCCCAACGGGATCGACATCGCGCGGGTGCGGGTGCCGCTCGGCGTCATCGGCTTCATCTACGAGTCGCGGCCCAACGTCACCGCCGACGCCGCCGGTCTCTGCGTGAAGTCGGGCAACGCGGTGATCCTGCGGGGCGGCAGCGAGGCGATCGAGTCCAACAGGCTGATCGCGGCGGTGCTGGCCAAGGCGCTGGAGAAGACCGGCGCGCCGCCCGACGCGATCCAGTTCGTGGACGTCACCGACCGCGCGGCCGTGGCCGCCATGCTGGCGCTGGACGGACTCATCGACCTCATCATCCCGCGCGGCGGCGAGGCGTTCGTCCGGTGGGTGGCCGAGCGCTCGCGGGTGCCGGTGCTCAAGCACGACCGGGGCGTCGTGCACGTCTACGTGGACGCCGCCGCCGACCTCGACATGGCCACCACCATCGTGCTGAACGCCAAGACCCACCGGCCGAGCGTCTGCAACGCGCTGGAGACCCTGCTCGTCGACCACGCCGTCGCCGACCGGTTCCTGCCCGTCGTGGCCGCCCGTCTCGGCCAGGCCGGCGTCGAGTTGCGCGGCTGTCCGGAAACGATCCGGCGGGTGCCGGGTGCGCGGCCGGCCACGCCGGCCGACTGGGACGAGGAGTACCTCGACCTCGTCCTGGCCATCCGGGTGGTCGACGGTCTCGACGCCGCCATCGAGCACATCCGCGGCCACGGCACCGGGCTGGCCGAGGCCATCGTGACCAACGACCTGGGGCGTGCGCGCCGCTTCACGCGCGAGGTCGACGCCGCCGCGGTCCTCGTCAACGCGTCGACCCGGCTGGTGGACGGCCACCAGTTTGGGCTGGGCGCCGAGATGGGCATCTCGACCTCCCGCGTGCACGCCCGCGGCCCGGTGGGCGTGCGGGAGCTGACCACCACGAAGTTCATCGTCCACGGCGACGGGCAGGTGCGGGACTAGCCGTTGGCCCGCGTCGGCCTCCTCGGCGGGTCCTTCAACCCGATCCACTACGGACACCTGCTGCTGGCCGACGAGGTCCTCGAAACCCTGGGCCTCGATCGCCTGCTGTTCGTGCCGGCCGCCGCGCCGCCGCACAAGCCCGCCACCCAGCTGGCGCCGGCCGCCGACCGCTACGAGATGGTCCGCCTGGCCATCGCCGACCACCCGAAGTTCGCGGTGTCGGACCTCGAGCTGCGGCGCCCGGGCCCCTCGTACACGGTGGACACCCTGCAGGCGCTGGCGGCGGGCGGGGACGAGCTGTTCTACGTGGTCGGCTCGGAGACCTTTCTCGATCTGCTCACGTGGCGCGAGCCGCGGCGGATCGCCCGGCTGGCCCGGCTGGTCGTGATCCCGCGGGCGGGCAGCGCCTTCGACGCCGAGAGCGCCGCCGCCCAGAAGGTGCTGCGCGAGATCGGCGTGGAGGGCGGCTTCGTCCACGACCTCAGCGGCGGCGTCCCGCCCCGCGGCGTGCTGATCGTGCACGCCACCTCGCTGCCGCTGTCGGCCTCCGAGCTGCGGCGGCGCGTGCGCGAGGGCCGCTCGCTGGCCTTCCGCATGCCGCCGGCGGCGATCGCCTACGTCCGCTCGCACGGACTCTACCGCGCGGAGACGGCGTGACGGCGCGCCTGTCCGCCGAGCGCAAGGCGCAGCGGGCGGCCCGGGCCGCCCTCGACCGGAAGGCGCTCGACCTGGTGGTGCTCGACGTGCAGGGGCTGTCGAGCGTCACCGACTATTTCCTGGTCTGCAGCGGCCGCTCCACGACGCACCTGGCCTCGATCACCGAGGCGATCCGCGAGGAGCTCAAGCAGGACGGCGTGCGGCCGCTCCACGCCGAGGGCGCCACCGAGAGCGGCTGGGTTCTGCTCGACTACGGCGACGTGCTGATGCACGTCTTCCTGGAAGACACGCGCGCGTATTACGCGCTCGAGCGCCTGTGGGGCGACGCGCCGTCCGTTCCCGTGGACGGCGCGTGAGGCGCGTGTTGCACGCTCCCGGACCGCATGCTAGCGTGTCCGTCACGACTCACGGTCGCCAGGGAGGTCGTGATGAGGAAGGAACGACTGGCGAGCTTCAAGAAGCGTCTGCTGGAGAAGCGGGAACAGCTCGCCGACGAAGTCGGTCGCACCGCGCTGTACGGCAAGGATCAGGAAGACGACGCGATCAAGGACCTCGGGGATCAGGCGAACACCGCCTACACCCGGGAGTTCTTCTTCGAGCTGGGCAACGGCGACCGGCGGCTGCTGCGCGACGTCGTGGCCGCGCTCCAGAAGATCGACGACGGCTCGTTCGGCAACTGCGAGCGCTGCGGCGAGGCGATCGCCGACAAGCGGCTGGAGGCGCTCCCGTTCGCGCGTCACTGCATCGATTGCCAGCGCCTCGTCGAGCAGGAGGAGCGTACCGCGGCCGGGTGACGCCGCGTTCCCTCCCCGCACTCGCGTGCCGCCGCCGTCCCCCCCCATGACCCCCGCGTTCTCGACGCTCCTCTCGCTTGGCCGCCGGCTCGGCGGCTGGGTGGCCGGGACGCGGCCGCCGCCGAGCGGCGACGACGATCCCCAGGCCGCCGACGCCATGCGCCGCGCCGGGGAGGCCCGGCAGGCCGGCCGCCTCGAAGAGACGCGCACCCTCTATCGGTACGTGCTGCAGCGCTGGCCCCGCCACGCCGGCGCGCTGCGCGCCCAGCGCGACCTCGCCATCGACGCCGGCGACTGGGACGAGGCCGTCGCCATCCAGCAGCGCCTGCTCACGGTGGCCACGCCAGACGATCGCGCGGTCGAGTCGGAGTGGCTGGCGGTCGGCTACTACGAGCTGGGCCGCCTGGAGCTGGCCCGCGGCGCCGCGGCCGCGGCGGTCGCGCACTTCAAGGCGGCGCTGCGCGCCGACCGGGACTTCCTGCCGGCCACCCTGGCCCTGGGCGACGCCCTGGAGTCGGCTGGCGACCAGCGGGAGGCGGTGCGCACGTGGGAGCGGGCGGCCGAGACGCGGCCGGCGCTGCCGCTGCTGGCGCGGCTGGAGCGCGTCTACCGCAACCAGGGCCGCCCCACCCGGATGATCGCGCTCTACCGCGCGGCCTGCGAGCGCGCGCCCGAGGATCTGGCGCTCGCCGCCGCGCTCGGGCGGGTGTACTTCGAGCTGGAGATGCTCGACGAGGCGGCCGACCAGTTCGAGAAGCTGGAGGTGCGGGCGCCGGACCTGCCGGGAGTCCATGCCTTCCTCGGCGCCGTGTTCGAGCGCCGGGGGCAGTCACGCGACGCCTACGACGAGTACCGCCGCGCGCTCCGCCTCGCCCACGCCTTCGACTGGCCCCACCGCTGCCAGGCCTGCGGCGCGACGACCCCGACCTGGGAGGACCGCTGCCCGCAGTGCCATCGCTGGAACGGGCTGCAACCCTCGTCCACTCGCTGACCCCCGATGCACGCGTGGGCACTCGCCGCCCTCGACCTGGTGTTCCCCGCCGTGTGTCCCGTCTGCGACTCGACGCTCGCGCAGCGACGCCGCGACCCCCTGTGCGGCGCGTGCTGGGATGCGATCCCCCGGATCGGTGCTCCGTGCTGCGATCGCTGCGGCGGTGGATTCCTCACCCCGGAACCGCCGTTGGATCCGCCGGCGGAGGCACCCCGGCTCTGCGGCCGGTGCGCCGCCGAGCCACCCGCGTGGGACTGGGCGCGCGCGGGGGCCGAGTACGAGGGCGTCGTCCGCGAGGCGATCCACGCGCTCAAGTTCGGGGGGAAGCGCGCGCTGGCGCGCCCGCTGGCCGAGCTGGTGGTCGAGCAGTGGAGGGGGGCGATCGACGCCGACGTCGAGCTGGTGGCCGTGCCGCTGGCGCGTTCCCGCGAGCGCGAGCGCGGCTTCAACCAGGCCGGACTCCTGGCCGAGCGCCTGGCCGCCGCCCTCGGCCGCTCCTCACGTCCCCGGTGGCTGGCCCGCGTGCGGGCCACCGGGCCCCAGAGCGACCTCGGCGCCGCCGAGCGTCGCGCCAACGTGCGCGGCGCCTTCGCAGCCGACCCGGCGGTGGCCGGACGCCACGTGGTCGTGGTCGACGACGTGCTGACGACCGGCGCCACCGCCGCCGAGTGCGCCCGCGCGCTGCGGGCGGCCGGCGCCCTGCGGGTGGGGGTGCTCACAGTTGCCCGGGTGCGCTGAATCAACGTATACTTCGAGCGTAGTTACGAGCTTGAATTGATTTCCGTCCGCCCCACAAGGAGCCCTTCATGAGCATTCGAGTCGGCGTCAACGGCTTCGGGCGCATCGGCCGCGTGTTCTTCCGCGCTGCGCTGGAAGCCAGGGACCTCGAAGTGGTCGGCGTCAACGACCTGGCCGACGCCAAGACCCTGGCCCACCTGCTCAAGCACGACTCCGTCCACGGCGCCCTGCCGGCCGAAGTGGCCGCCAAGGACGGCTCGATCTTCGTCAACGGCCGCGAGGTCCGCGTGCTGGGGCTGAAGGACCCCGGCAGCCTGCCGTGGCGGGAGCTGGGGGTGGACGTCGTCGTCGAGTCGACCGGCCTGTTCGTCGACACCGCCACGGCCTCCAAGCACCTCCAGGCGGGCGCCAAGAAAGTGATCATCACGGCGCCGGCCAAGGACCCCGACATCACGCTGGTGCTGGGCGTCAACGAGGCGGCCTACGAGCCGGCGCGGCATCGCATCATCTCGAACGCCTCGTGCACGACCAACTGCCTGGCCACCACGGCGAAGGTGCTCGACGACGCGTTCGGCATCAAGCGCGGGTTCGCCTCCACCGTGCACTCCTACACGAACGACCAGAAGATCCACGACTTCCCGCACAAGGACCTGCGGCGCGCCCGGGCGGCGGCCGTCAGCATGATCCCGACCACGACCGGGGCGGCCAAGGCGGTCGGCCTCGTGCTCCCGCACCTCAAGGGCAAGCTCGACGGCATCGCCATCCGCGTGCCCACCGTGAACGTGTCGGTGGTCGACCTCACGGCCGAGCTGGGCAAGCCGGCCACCGTGCAGGTGATCAACGAGGCGTTCCGCGACGCCGCCGCCGGCACGCTGCGCGGCATCCTCGACGCCACCGACGAGGAGCTGGTCTCGGTCGACTTCAACGGCAACCCGCATTCCTCGATCGTGGACCTGCCGTCCACCGCGATCGTCGACGGCAACATGGTCAAGGTGCTGGCGTGGTACGACAACGAGTACGGCTACTCGTGCCGGGTGCGCGACCTGATCCGGTTCATCGGCAAGACGCTGTAAGCCGCCGGTGAAGCGGTCCATCGAGCAGATCGACCTCGCCGGCCGGCGCGTGTTCCTCCGCGCCGACCTGAACGCGCCGCTGGAGGGTGGCGCGGTGACCGACGACACCCGCCTGACGGCCGTGCTCCCGACCATCCGGTACGCGCTGGAGCGCGGCGCCGCCATCGTCCTCGCCTCGCACCTGGGCCGCCCGAAGGGCGGCCCCGATCCGAAGTACTCGCTCCAGCCGGTGGCGGAGCGGCTGGCGCGCCTGCTCGACCGGCCGGTGCCGCTGGCACCCG
Source organism: Candidatus Methylomirabilota bacterium (assembly GCA_036397135.1). Classification (GTDB taxonomy): domain Bacteria; phylum Methylomirabilota; class Methylomirabilia; order Rokubacteriales; family CSP1-6; genus AR5. The sequence goes on along the minus strand of DASWJN010000011.1, from coordinate 7,722 downwards.
ACTGCGTGGGGGAGCGCGTGGAAGCGATGGCCCGGGCGTTGAAGCCGGGCGAGATGCTCCTGCTCGAGAATCTCCGGTTCCATCCGGAGGAGGAAGCGAACGACGACGACTTCGCCCGGCGCCTGGCGGCGCTGGCGGACGTGTACGTGAACGACGCCTTCGCCGCCGCCCACCGTGCCCACGCCTCCATCGCCGCCATCACCCGCCATCTGCAGCCGGCCGCGGCCGGCCTGCTCATGCGGCGGGAGCTGGAGGCGCTGGGCCGCATCCTCGAGTCGCCGGCGCGCCCGCTGGCCGCCGTGCTGGGCGGCGCCAAGGTCTCCGACAAGATCGCGCTCGTCGAGCACCTGCTGGCCCGGGTGGACGTGCTCGTCATCGGGGGCGGCATGGCCTTCACGTTTTTGCGCGCGCTGGGGCACGGGGTGGGCACGTCGCTCGTCGAGCCGGACCGCGTCGAGACGGCGCGGGCGGCGCTGGAGACGGCGCGGCGGCGCGGCGTGCAGGTGGCGCTGCCGGTCGATGCGGTGGTGGCCGCCGGCCTCGACAGCCCGTCGGGCCGGGCGGTGGCGATCCGAGACATCCCGGCCGCGCAGATGGGCCTGGACATCGGCCCGCTCACCGTCGAGCGCTTCGCGGCGGTGCTCAAGACGGCGAAGACCATCGTGTGGAACGGGCCCATGGGCGTGTTCGAGAAGCCCGCCTTCGCCACCGGCACCGTGGCGCTGGCGCGCGCGGTGGCCGAGTCGCCGGCGTTCTCGGTCATCGGCGGCGGTGACACGGTGGCGGCGGTGAACCAGGCCGGGGTTGCCGACCGCGTCGGCTACATCTCGACCGCCGGCGGTGCCTTCCTGCAGTTCCTCGAGGGCCGCCCGCTGCCGGGCGTGGAGGCGCTGACGGAGGCCTGATGCGCACGCCGCTGGTCGTCGGCAACTGGAAGATGCACGGCACGCTGAGCGAGGCGCGCGCGCTGGCGGCGGCCCTGCGCGACGGGCTCAAGCGGCCTGGACGGGTGGAGGTGGCGGTGTGCCCGCCGTTCACCGCGCTGGCCGCGCTGAGCGAGATCCTGGCCGGCAGCCCCATCGCGCTCGGCGCCCAGAACTGCCATCACGCCCCGTCGGGGCCGCACACCGGTGAGATCGCGCCGCCCATGCTGGTCGAGCTGGGCTGCCGCTTCGTCATCTGCGGCCATTCCGAGCGCCGCCGCGAGCTGGGGGAGACCGACGAGCAGATCCGGCTCAAGGTCGCGTCCGTCCTCGGTCATCAGCTCACGCCGATCCTGTGCGTCGGCGAGACCGGCGAGGAGCGGCGCCAGGGGCTGACGTTCACGACCGTGGAAGGCCAGCTGCGGGCCGGCCTGACCGGCCTCGACCCGTCTGCGCTCGGCCGCTGCGTGCTCGCCTACGAGCCGGTGTGGGCGATCGGCACCGGCGTCAACGCCACCCCGGCCCAGGCGGCCGAGGTGCACGGCTACCTGCGCGGCCTGCTGTCCGAGCTGGGGCCGAAAGAGACGGCCCAGGGCGTGCGCATCCTCTATGGCGGCAGCGTGAAGGCCGACAACGCCGACGCGCTCCTGGCCGAGCAGGAGATCGACGGGGCGCTGGTGGGCGGCGCCAGCCTGACCGCGCCCGGCTTCATCGCGATTGTCAGGAAGGCGGCGCGCGGCGCCGCCTCCAGAGGGGAATAGATTTTCGATGATCATTGCGCTCACGATCCTGCACGTCCTCATGTGCTTCCTCATCATCGGCATCGTCCTGATGCAGTCCGGCAAGGGTGCCGACATCGGCTCGGCCTTCGGCGGCGCCGGCAGCCAGGCGGTGTTCGGCTCCATGGGCACGCCGACGGTGGTCGGCAAGATCACCACGGTGGTGGCCATCCTGTTCACGGTCACGTCGTTCACGCTGGCCCTGCTGGGCGGCGAGCGCGCCAGCTCGGTGGTGCGCGAGCCGGCGCCCGTCACGGCGCCCGCCGCCCCCGCCACGCCGTCCGCGCCCGCGCCGGCGCCGCCCGCGAATCCGGCCCCGAGCGCGCCCGCCCCGGCGGCGCCCGGCCAGGGACGGTAGGTGCGCCGCAGCGTGCGGCGGCTGGGGGCGGTCCTGGCGCTGGCCGGGCTGGTCGCCGGCTGCCGGGACGAAAACCCCCTCGCGGGCGAGCCCAGGACCGGCGCCGACACGCCCGCCTACGGCGACACGCTGATCGAAGCGTCCATCGGCAACGTCTCCAGCCTGATTCCCAACATCACCAGCGACGTGGCGTCCCGCGAGGTCGGCGACCTGATGTACAACGGCCTCGTCACCCTCGGCCGCGACCTCGAGATCGTCCCCGAGCTGGCCCGGTCGTGGACGTTCAGCAAGGACTGCCTCACCCTCGACTTCCAGCTGCACGACAACGTCCGCTGGCACGACGGCCAGCCGTTCACCGCCGCCGACGTGGTCTTCAGCTGGGAGGCGATGATGCATCCCAAGACGCCCAGCTCGTACAAGGCCGATTTCGACGCCGTCGAGCGGGTGGAGGCGACGGGGCCGCACGCGGTGCGGGTGACCTACAAGCGGCCGTACGCCCGGGCGCTGCTGTCGTGGGCGATGACGATGTTGCCCAAGCACCTGCTCGAGCCGTACGTGCGGGCCGGCAAGATCCGCGAGGCGCCGCAGAACTGGAGCGCGCCGGTCGGGACCGGGCCCTATCGCTTCCAGCAGATGAAGAGCGGCGAGAAGATCGTCGTGGTCGCCAACCCGGATTACTTCAAGGGCCGGCCCCACATCTCGCGGATCGTCTACCGGATCATCCCGAGCCAGGCGACCATCTTCCTGGAGCTGAAGGCCAAGAGCGTGGACGTGGCGAGCCTCACGGCGTTGCAGTACCAGCGCCAGACGGAGTACCCGGCCTTCGAGAAGGCGTACAAGAAGTACCGGTACGCGAGCTCTGGCTACACCTATTTCGGCTTCAACCTGAAGGACCCGCGCTTCGCCGACCGCCGGGTGCGGCTGGCGTTCGCCCACGCCATCAACAAGCAGGAGCTGCTCGACGGCGTCGTCATGGGGCTCGGCCGCCAGGCGACCGGCCCGTTCCGGCCCGGGCACTGGGCCGACAACCCGGCCGTCAAGGGCATCCCCTACGATCCCAAGCGGGCGGCGGCGTTGCTGGCCGAGGCGGGCTGGACGACGCGCAACGCCGCCGGGCTGCTGGTCAAGAACGGCCAGCCGTTCACCTTCGAGCTGCTGACCAACCAGGGCAACGACGAGCGCAAGAAGGTGGCCGAGATCATCCAGGCCTCGCTGCGCGAGATCGGCGTCGGCGTGGACATCCGGATCCTGGAATGGGCGGCGCTGCTCAAGGAGCACATCAAGAAGCGGCCGGTGGGGTTCGACGCCCTGATCCTGGGCTGGTCGACGGCGGCCGACCCCGACCAGTTCGTCGTCTGGCACTCGACCCAGATGGGGGCCAACGAGCTGAACCACATCGGCTACGCCAGCCCCGAGGCGGACGCGCTGCTGGAGGTGGGCCGCACCACCTGTCACCAGCCCGACCGGGTGAAGTACTACCACCGGCTCCACCAGGTGCTGGCCGACGATCAGCCGGTCGTGTTCCTGTACTGGCGCGACGCGCTGCCGGCCATCGCCTCGCGCATCCATGGGATCGAGCCCGGGCCGGCAGGCTTGCGCTGGAACTTCACCGACTGGTTCGTGCCGAAGCACCTCCACCGGTACACGGCGGGTTGACGTCCCGCCCCCGGTCGTGAACTAGCGCCCGCCCATGCTCGCGTACGCCCTGCGTCGCCTGCTGCTGGCCGTGCCGCTGCTGATCGGCATCACCTTCGTCTCCTTCCTGGTGATCCACCTGGCCCCCGGCGACCCCGTCGAGATCCAGACCGGCGACATGTCCCAGCAGCACAGCGCCCAGGCCTACAAGGCCCTGCAGGAGCTGTACGGGCTCGACCAGCCGCTGCACGTGCGGTACTGGAACTGGCTCAGCCGCATCGTGCGCCTGGACTTCGGCCGCTCGTTCGCGCCTCACGGCCGGCCGGTGATCACGATGATCGCCGAGCGGCTGCCGATCACGCTGCTCCTCAACGTCATCGAGCTGCTCATCATCGTGGCCCTGGCGGTGCCGATCGGGGTGCTGTCGGCCACCCGGCAGTACTCCACCTTCGACAAGATCACCACCATCTTCGTCTTCGTCGGCTTCGCCACGCCGGACTTCTGGCTGGCCCTGCTGCTCATGATCCTGTTCGGCGTGCAGCTCGGGTGGCTGCCCATCTCGGGGCTGCGCTCGCTCAACTGGGAGTACCTGACCTTCTGGCAGCAGCAGTGGGACTTCCTGAGCCACCTGGTCCTGCCGATCCTGGTCGCGACCTTCGGCGGCCTGGCCGGCTTCTCGCGCTACATGCGCCAGAGCATGCTCGAGGTCGTCCGGCAGGACTACATCCAGTCGGCCCGGGCCAAGGGCCTGGCCGAGCGCGTCGTCATCGGCAAGCACGCCCTGCGCAACGCGATGCTGCCGATCGTGACCATCCTCGGCCTGTCGCTCCCGGGCCTCATCGGCGGCAGCGTCATCGTCGAGTGGATCTTCGCCATTCCCGGCATGGGCCAGCTCATGGTGCAGGCGGCCTTCGAGCGCGACTATCCGGTGCTGATGGGCAACCTCGTGATCGTGTCCTCGCTCACGCTGTTCGCCAACCTCATGGCCGACCTCGCCTACAGTCTCGTGGACCCGCGCATCCGCGTGGGCCGGCGCCGCCGCTGATGACGCTCGCGGTTCACGAGATTCATTAGGCGTGCGCGACTTCTGGAGGGCGCTGTCCCGCAACCGGCTGGCGGTGATCGGCGGTGTCGTCGTCGCCGTCCTGGGGCTGCTGGCGGTGCTGGCGCCGGCCATCGCGCCGTCGGATCCCAACCGGCCCGACGTCAGGAAGATCCTCGACTCGCCCTCCAGCCGCCACCTGCTCGGCACCGACCAGCTCGGGCGCGACGTGCTCTCGCGCATGCTGTTCGGGGCCCGGGTGTCGCTGGCCGTCGGCTTCGTGTCGGTCGGCATCGCGGCCACCATCGGCATCCTCCTCGGCTCCGCCGCCGGTTATCACGGCGGGATGGTGGATGCCGCCATCATGCGCGTCGTCGACCTCATGCTGGTGTTCCCGCGTTTCTTCCTGCTCCTGGCCGTGCTGGCGTTCCTCAAGCCCTCGATCTGGACGATCATGGCGGTGATCGGCCTCACCGGCTGGATGGGCGTGGCCCGTCTCGTGCGCGCGGAGTTCCTGGCGCTCAAGGAGCGCGAGTTCGTGCTGTGGTCGCAGTCGGTGGGCGCCAGCGCGTTCCGCATCATCTGGCGCCACATCCTGCCCAACGCGATGGCGCCGGTGCTCGTCGCCATGACGCTCGGCATCCCGGCCGCCATCCTCACCGAGTCGGGCCTGTCCTTCCTGGGCCTGGGCGTGCAGCCGCCCCACGCCACGTGGGGCAACATCCTCAACGAGGGCAAGGACGCCATCGAGCTGGCCTGGTGGCTGTCGGTCTATCCCGGCATCGCCATCCTCGTCACCGTGCTGTCCTACAACCTGCTGGGCGAGGGCATCCGCGACGCGCTCGACCCGCGCCTGCGCCAGAGGGCCGGCCGCGTTGTCTCCCGGGGACGCTAGCGGTATACTTCGCGATCGTCGCTTGTCGTGCCGAAGTGGCGGAACTGGCAGACGCGCACGTTTGAGGGGCGTGTGGGGCAACCCGTGGGGGTTCGAGTCCCCCCTTCGGCACCATCCTTCCGATGTCCAGCCGAACACGAGCCTTCCTGGCGAAACAACTGACGGGCCGCCGCCGCCCACCAGCGCCGAAGGCCGGCGGGCTGGTTGCCCTGCCCATCGATCACAATCGTGAAGTCGTTCGTTCCGTCGAGACGGGTCTGCTCCTGGGGGCCGGAGGCGCCTTCACGAGGGCGCGAGCGGCATAATCAGCACGACGTGGACAGGACGTCACCGACCTCGACCGGAACGAGGGCATCGCCGCGGAGCTGGAGCGGCTGGCGTTGGGGGTGGATCAGTCGTGGCGGCGCCCGCGCAGCGCCCGCTGGAGCACGGCGGCTTGCAGGACGTTCCGCGCCCGATCCAGGCCGCGCGCCGCGGCGGCAAGCCCTCGCGACGCCGTGTCGAGGTGGCGCCGTGAGTGCCTCACAAGATCGCGTGACATTGCGATCAGCTGGCGTGACGTCCGAACCGGATCGTCGTTCTCCCCATGGAACATCCCCTGAACAAGGTGCAGGCGGGGTGCCAGCGCGTGGACAGGCGCCGCCGGCCGAGGGGCATGCCGACCGTTTGACGCCGCGCGTTGGTCAGTAAGTTCACCGAATTTGGCCGCTGCGTCGCCTGCCGCCCCCACGCGATACCCCCCCCGGGGGCTCCGAGACCCCGTTCACAAAACCACGCGTGCGCCTGTGGTGGCCGCTCCTGTAGGATCGCGGCGGGGTTCGGCGCCCGGCCCGAAAGACCACCTGCTCCGGCCGCCGGGCAGCCCGGCCGCTCCACCGGCTCGGCTCGTGGCGTGCGGGAGCTCGACTGAGGCGGTCCTCTGGAGGTGGTCCTCCGTTTCGAGCGGGGAAGACCGGTCAGGAAGGCGCGGCTGAGTTGAGCGGAGAGCCGGGTGACAGCAGCGACCCCATCATCGCTTGTCGTCCGTGTTGGCGGAGGGCTAACCTTGTCGGCCAAGGCTGGGGGCTGTGCTGCGGCGCTTTCGCGAGTCGAGGGGGCTGGCCCGTGCGCTCGGCGTCCCGGTGACGGAGCTGCGCGAGTGATGGAGCTGAGCGGGAAGTACCTCTTTGCCACCATCAAGGATGCGAGCGCCCGGTTGCTGTTCGATCTCCCTGGTGCCGGGCCCGGCCGGTCGGAAGGGCAGTGGACGTTCGTCGGCCGGGTGGAGGGCGAGACGCCCGGGGTGGGCGTCTGGCTCGCGATCGAGGAGATCGTGAATCCGGAGGGCATGATCACCGCAGCGCCTGGCCCCTACACCGTGCTCGTCCGCTGGGACTGGATCGTGACCGCGGTGATCACGGCGGAGAAACCGGTCGACCTGACACCCTTCAAGGTCGGCAGATCGCAGAAGTAACACGCGCCCCGCGCCTGCTGGCACCATCCTTCATCGATCGATTCCCGGTCCCGTCGGCTAGAATGATCTCCGGATGGAGGCAACCGGTGTCCCCGCCGGACGGTCGTCGCGACTCTGGAGGACCCGCCGTGCGCAGACGTGACCTTCGCTGCCTGATCGCCGTGGCCGCCCTTGTGGCGGCCGGCTGCGCGCCCAAGCTCACGACCCAGCAGGCGGCCGTCGAGGAAGCGTTCACGGCCTGCCACCCGCAGGGGCCCTCAACCACGCTCGAGCGGGTGGAGCGTGACGGGAAGTTCTCGGTCATCGGAAGGGAAGCCGAGGCGCAGCGCGTGCACGACTGCATGGTGCGCTACGACCAGGCGGAACGCCGCGAGGCGCGCGGCCCGGCGCCGGCACCCAGGGTGCCGCCGCTGCAGGCGGGCCGGCTGCCCGGGACCTGGCGCGGCACGCTGACGCTGCCGCCGCGGTCCTCGGGGGAGACGGAGGTCGCGGGCCCGGCGACGGTGCGCTTCACCGTCGCCGGCGGCGCGCTGCGGTGGTCGCTGGCGACCGGCGCCGCCAGCCCGGCGGTCGCGGCGGACGGCTCGGCGGTCGTGGTGGACGGCGAGCTGCGGATGAGCGGCACGGTGCGTCCCGG
>DASWJN010000010.1:0-1914 GCA_036397135.1 Candidatus Methylomirabilota bacterium | reverse complement strand
CACTGGCTGCTGAGCTACCCGAGCCGCCTGCGCTTCGACCCCACCCGCGTGCACGTGATCGGCCATTCGGCGGGCGCGCACTTGGCGGCGATGATGCTGGCCACCGACTGGACCGGCCACGGCCTGCCCGCCGAAGCCGTGAAGAGCGCCACCTGCATCTCCGGGCTCTACGACCTGGCGCCGCTGGCGCTCTGCCGGCACCTCGCCGACCTCCGCCTCGATGACGCCGAGGTCGCGGCGCTGTCGCCGGTGAACCTTTCGCCGCCCCGCCACGGCGGGCTGATCGCCGCCGTCGGCGGCGCCGAAAGCGCCGAGTTCCACCGCCAGACCGAGGCGCTCGCAGCAGCCTGGCGGGCGCGGGGAATCGCCGCCCAACGCCCCGCCGCGCCGGGCCATCATCATTTCGACGTGCTCGATGCCCTGATCACGCCGGGCACCCCGCTCAACCGCGCGGTGCTGTGCGCCATCGGCGGCCCGCGGCGGTTTCGCTGAGCCAAATTGACGCCCCACCGGGGCCGGCCTAGAGTCGGCCCAAACCACCGCAAGGCGGGCGCGCCCGAGCGCCCGGGAGGAAGCGAAGATGTGCGCGAGCCCGGTCTTTTCCCGCGTCGTTCCCGCCAACGAGCCCATGAGCGAGGCCGAGCGGTCGACCCGCGTCGACCTCGCCGCCTGCTACCGGCTGGTCGCCCATTACGACATGGACGACCTGTTCGCGACCCATATCTCGGCGCGGGTGCCGGGCAAGGACGAGCACTTCCTCATCAACCCCTACGGGGTGCATTTCAGCCAGGTCACGGCCTCCAGCCTCGTCAAGGTCGACCTCGACGGCGCCATCGTCCAGGACACCGGGCACGTCATCAACCCCGCCGGCTTCGTGATCCATTCGGCGATCCACGCCGCGCGGCCGGACGTCAAATGCGTGCTCCATACCCACACCGTCGCCGGCATGGCCGTCGCCACCCTCAAGGACGGGCTCCGGCCCATCAACCAGAAGGCGACGCGGTACTACAAGCGGGTCGCCTATCACGATTTCGAGGGCAAGGCCCAGGACCTCGACGAGAGGGGCCGCCTGGTGCGCGACCTCGGCGACAGGAACTACCTGGTGCTGCGCAACCACGGGCTCCTGGTCTGCGCCCCCACCATCCCCCGCGCCTTCAAGGAGATGTACGCCATGGAGAAGGCGTGCAAGACCCAGCTGGCGGTGATGGCGGCCGGCGGCGAGACGACGAAGCTGTCCCTGGAGCTGCTGGAATCGACCGCCCGCCAGTTCGAGCGCGACGCCGAGGTGACGCAAGAGCGGCCGAGCGGCTGGGAGTCCTTGAAGCGCATGCTCGACCGGGTGAGCCCGGGCTACGACGCCTGATCCGCCGCCACCGACGCCGCCGAGCCGGGGGCCGGGCGCCCGTGCCCGGCCCTTGGCCTGCGCGGACCGCGCGGCGCAGGATGCGCCCCCGCCTCCATGCATTATGATGCCAGTGCATTCGAACCGACGACACAACCCGCGGGGGCGAGCATGGCGAAAATGACGACGCGCCGCCGGACGGCACCACGAAAGCCGGTGCCGGTCACCCATCCACCGCTGGCGTTCCTCGACCAGGACTTCCTGATGAGCCAGGAGGCCCGCACGCTCCGTATCCTCGCGGAGTACCTGGAGCCGGCCAAGCGGTTCGAGGAACACGACGTCAAGGACACCATCGTCTTCTTCGGCTCGGCGCGCATCAAGCCGCGCGACGAGGCCGAGCGGATGCTGGCCGAGGCCCGCGCCGCCCGCCACCGGGTCGCCGTCGCCCGCCAGCAGGTCCGGATGTCCCGCTTCTACGAGGAGACCCGCGAGCTCGCCCGCCGCCTCACCGAGTGGTCGAAGGGGCTACCGGGCGGCAAGCGCTTCGTGGTGTGCACCGGCGGCGGGCCCGG
>DASWJN010000009.1:0-8358 GCA_036397135.1 Candidatus Methylomirabilota bacterium | reverse complement strand
ACCGGGTCGCTCAGGAGCCCGCCCCCGCCACCGCCATCTGGCCGGCCGGCTGGGCCGGCTCGGGGAAGGCCCGGCTCACCGGCGCGTTGGCCTCGAACGGGCTCCAGAGGCCCAGCTCCTTGCCGATCTCGCGCAGCGGAGGCAGCACCTCGTCGCCGAGCAGGCGGATGCAGGTGCGCGTGTCGTCCGGGCTCACGAAGCCGTCGGCGGCCCAGAAGCCGAGGATCGACGGGCGCGTCTCCTCGAGCAGGCGGCGCAGCTTGGGGATCACCGTCTTCGGCGTGCCGGCGACGATCTGCTGGTTCTGGATCTGGTCCTCGAAGTCGGCGCCGCGCGGGTTGGAGCGGCGGCCCACCGCGTACTCGACGAACGCCGTGCGCATCGCCGGCGAGAAGTACCCGGACGGGCTCGACCACACGGGATGCGCGAGGCCGGTGAACTCGCCCTGCATCCACATGAACTGCCGGGCGTTGGCCATCGCCTTCTCCTCGGTCTCGGCCACGTGACAGCGCTGGAGATAGCCGCGGTACTCGGGCCCGCCGGCGTAGCCGTGCTCGGCCGCCACCTGGTCGTAGAGAACCCAGATCTTCTTGGTGGCCTCGATCTCGGTGCTGAGCGCGATGTAGGGGTAGCGCTGCTGCGCCGCCCAGATGATCGTCTCCTTGCTGAGCACGCCGGGGATCCAGACGCGCGGGTGCGGCTTCTGCAGCGGCACCGCCCACGGGTTCACCACGCGGTGCTGGTAGTGCGTGCCCTCCCACCGGAACGGCCCGGCCTGCGTCCACGCCTTGACGATCAGCGCGTGCGCCTCCTCGAAGCGCTCGCGGTTGTAGGCGGGGTTCACGCCGGCCGCCAGCTGCTCCTGGCCGCCGCCGCGCACGAAGCCGGAGACCAGGCGGCCGCCCGAGATCATGTCGATCATCGACAGCTCCTCGGCCAGGCGGACCGGGTTGTCGGCGAGCGGCAGCGGGTTGCCGAGCAGGACGATCTTCACGCGCTTGGTCATCGCCGCCAGGATCGAGGCGAACACGTTGCACTTGGCCTGCATGCAGAACGGGGCGTTGTGGTGCTCGTTCAGCATGATGCCGTCGAAGCCGACCGCCTCGGCCAGGCGGTAGTGATCGAGGTACTCGTTGTAGAGCCGGCTGCCGGCGACGGGGTCGAAGTGGCGGTTGGAGAACATCAGCGCGGTGGCGCCGAAGTCGCGGCCCTCCTGCTCCGGGTACGCCGACATCGGCTGCTCGGTGAAGTACATCAAGTGCATCGGCTCTCTCCTCGGGCGCTCAGACCGCGGTCACGAAGGCCCGCACCAGCTTGGCGAGCTGCTCCGGCTGCTCCATCTCCACGAAGTGGCCGGCCCCCTCGACGATCGCCAGGCGCGCCTGCGGCAGCGCCTTGACGAAGCGCTCGCCGCACTCCCGCGGCACGATGCGGTCGTCGCGGCCCCAGACGACCAGCGTGGGGGTGGCGACGCCGCCGAGCAGGTGCGGCAGCGAGGGGTTGTACATGTAGGGCTTCCAGGCGATCCGGAACGTCATCTCGCGGTTCAGGTCCCACTGCTCCAGCGTGGCGGTCGGCGGCTCGGCGCCGAAGATGCGGTCGAACGCGCCCTGGTCGGCGAAACCCAGGCGCACGTAGTCGATGTAGGAGACCAGCGCCTGGTCGGCGATCTCGCCGCGCTCGGGCTTGATGCCCATGGGACCGACCACCACCAGCCGCCGGAGGGCGCGCGGCGCCATCGTGGCCATTTCCGCGGCGAGCCAGCCGCCGAAGCCGAGCCCCACCACCGAGACGTCGCGCCGGTCGCGGGTGGCCTCGTGCCGGGCGAGCAGGGCCTGGTGGACGACGGCCATGTCGCGCACGTTGCGCATCCACTCGGGCCGCTCCGCCCCGTCGTAGCCGGGATGCGAGGGCCGGAGCACGGTGAAGTCACGGGCCAGCGCGTCGTAGAAGGGCAGCCCCTCGGGCGTGCCGATGTCGTGGTGCAGGGCCAGCAGCGGGGGCCCGGCGCCGGCCCGGGCGACGCGCACGGAGGCGCCGGCGATCGAGAAGGTCTCCGAGGTCCAGGTCATGGCCTCCGCAGTGTACTCTACGGGCGCGCGGCCCGACAGACCGAGGACGGCCAAGGAGGCCTTCATGAGGCTCACCGGGAAAGTGGCGCTCATTACAGGTGGTGCCAGTGGTATGGGACAGAGCGAGGCGATGATCTTCGCCCGGGAGGGCGCCCGGGTCGTCGTCGCTGACCTGCTCGAGCTGGAAGGGCGGCAGACGGCCGACAAGATCGCGGCGGGCGGCGGCCAGGCGCGGTTCGTGAAGCTCGACGTCGCCAGCGAGGCCGACTGGCAAGCGGCGATCGAGAGCACGGTGACGGCCTTCGGCAAGCTCGACGTCCTGGTCAACAACGCGGGGATCAGCGGCACCTTCGACCCCGACACGCTGAGCACCTCGGCGTGGGACAAGCTCATGGAGGTCAACGCCAAGGGCGTGTTCCTCGGCATGAAGCACGCGATCGGGCAGATGAAGAAGACCGGCGGCGGCTCGATCGTCAACATCTCGTCGATCTCGGGGTTCGTCGGGCAGAACGCGATCCACATGGCCTACAACGCCTCCAAGGGCGCCGTGCGGATCATGACCAAGTCGGCGGCCGTGCAGTACGCCCCGGACGGCATCCGCGTCAACTCCGTGCACCCCGGCATGCTGCCGCCCATGCGCTCGTCGAAGGGCTCGGCCGATCCCGCGTGGCGGGACAAGATGATCCGGGCGGTGCCGATGAGGCGCGAGGGCCGGGTGGAGGAAGTCGCCCACGCCGTGCTGTTCCTGGCCTCCGACGAGGCCTCGTACATCACCGGCACCGAGCTCGTCGTCGACGGCGGCTACCTGGCCGTGTGAGAATGCCGACGCCATGAAGCTCACGGTCGAGTTCCCCAGCGTGTCGTACCGCGAGGGGCCGCAGGCCGTGCGGCGCTTCGCCCGCACGGTCGAGCAAATCGGCTACGACCACATCGACGTCTTCGATCACGTGGTGATGGGCTACCCCGGCCACGGGCGCCCGCCCGGCCCCTACACGGCGACGATGCCGGTCCTGGAAGCGCTGATGCTGCTGTCGCACGTGGCCGCCGTCACCGAGCGGGTCACGCTCGGCACCGAGGTGCTGGTGCTGCCCCAGCGCCATCCCACGCTGGTGGCCAAGCAGGTCAGCACACTCGACACGCTGTCGGGCGGCCGCGTGCGCCTGGGCGTCGGCGTCGGCTGGCAGGAGTCGGAGTACGAAGCGCTCGGCGAGGACTTCCACACCCGCGGCCGCCGGATGGACGAGGCGATCCGGCTGCTGCGCGCGTACTGGAGCGAGCCGCAGGTCGATGCCGCGGGTCCGCACTACCCCGTGACGGCGATGGCGATGGAGCCGAAGCCGCCGCAGGGCTCGCGGCTGCCGATCTGGATCGGCGGCATGTCGGAGGCCGCCTATCGCCGGGTGGGCGGGCTCGGCGACGGCTGGCTGGCCAGCCGCATCACCGACGCCGGCAGCGCGCGGGAGGCGATCGCGGCGATCCATCGCCACGCCGAGGCGGCCGGGCGCGATCCCCGGAGCATCGGCCTGCAGAGCATGGTGGCGCCGCCGCCGCGCGACGCCGAGGGCAAGCGCTTCTACGCCGAGCACGACCGCGTCGTGGCGCGGGTGGCCGAGCTGAAGGCGATGGGCTTCGAGTGGGTCGCGCTCAACGCGACCGCGGTCTTCCAGGCGGGCGCCCGCTCCGTGGACGCCATGCTCGAGGGCCTCGCCACGCTGCACGACCGCATCCGCAAGGAGGTCGCGTGATCACGCTGGGCCGCCTGCGCATCTCGAGCGTCGTGGAGCGCGCCGGGCCCACGCGGCCCACGTGGCTCTTGCCGGCGGCCGTGCCCGAGGCGGTCGAGCGCCACCGCGACTGGCTCGCGCCGCATTTCCTCGACGACAGGGGGCGCTTCCTGCAGTCCATCCACGCCTTCGTGGTCCAGGCCCCGGGCGTCACGGCGCTGGTGGACACCTGCGTCGGCAACGACAAGGACCGCGGCGGGCGCGCCCCTTTCCACATGCTGCAGACGGCCTTCCTCGACGATCTGCGGGCGGCCGGCTTTCCCCCGGAGTCGATCGACGTCGTCGTGTGCACGCACCTGCACGTGGACCACGTCGGGTGGAACACGCGGCTGGACGGCGGGCGCTGGGTGCCGACCTTCCCGCGCGCCCGCCACCTCTTCGCGCGGCGGGAGTGGGAACACTGGTCGGCCGAGCGCGACGAGGACACGCGGCGGATCATGGCCGACAGCGTGCAGCCGGTGCTCGACGCCGGCCTGGCCGACCTCGTCGAGATGGACCACCGGATCTCCGCCGAGATCTGGCTCGAGCCCACGCCGGGGCACACCCCCGGCCACGTCAGCGTGCGTCTCGGCTCGGGCGGCGCCGACGCCGTGATCACCGGCGACCTCATGCATCACCCGATCCAGATGGCCGAGCCGCAGTGGACGACGCCGTTCGACAGCGACGCCGAGGCGGCGACGAAGACCCGGCGAGCGTTCTGCGAGCGCTACGCCGGCACGCCGGTCACCGTGCTCGGCACCCACTTCCACCACCCGGCGGCCGGCCGCATCGTGCGCCACGGCGAGAGCTGGCGCTTCACGGCCGGCGTGGAGGGCTGAGATTATGGCGGATCGCGGGATCGCCGTCGTGCGAGCGCACCTGGCCAAGCTACCACCCTCGGCCTCGCTCACGATCGCCGAGCGGCGCGCCCAGTACGACCGCGCCGAGCGTGTCTTTCCCACGCCGGCCGACGTGGCGATCGAGCGCGTGGCGGCGCCGGAGTGCCCCGCCGAATGGCTGGTCCCGCCCGGCGTCCGGACCGACGCCGCGCTGCTCTACCTGCACGGGGGCGGCTACGTCATCGGCTCGCCGCGCTCTCACCGGCATCTGGCGGCCGCGATCGCGCGAGCGGCCGGCACGCCGGCGCTGCTGCTGGACTACCGGCTGGCGCCCGAGCACCCGTTCCCGGCGGCGCTGGAGGACGCGGTGGCGGCCTACGAGTGGGTCCTCGCGCGGGCCATCGCGCCCGAGCGCATCGTCATCGCGGGGGACTCGGCGGGCGGGGGCCTCACCGTGGCCACGCTGCTCGCGCTGCGTGACCGGGGGCTGCCGCGGCCGGCCGGGGGCGTGTGCATCTCGCCCTGGGTGGATCTCACCTGCAGCGGCGGAACGTACGCCAGCAAGGCCGCCGCCGATCCGATCGTCCAGCGCGAGAGCGTCGCGATGATGGCCCAGGCCTACGCGGGCGCGGGTGACTTCAAGGCGCCGCTGGTCTCGCCGCTCCACGCCGACTTGCGCGCGCTGCCGCCGCTGCTCGTGCAGGTCGGCAGCGACGAGGTGCTGCTCGACGACGCGCGCGGCCTCGGCGCGCGCGCCCGGGCGGCCGGCGTCGACGTGCGCGTCGAGGAGTGGCCCGCCATGGTCCACGTCTGGCACTGGTTCCTCGGGATGCTGGACGAGGCCGAGCGGGCGATCGACGTCGCCGGCGAGTTCGTGCGAGATCGATTTAGTGGGGGCCCCGAGATGGCCCCCACACCCCCCAACCCTCGGACCGCCCCGGCTAAGCCGTGACGGTCCTCGATGACCGTGTCTTGATTCACTGACCGGGAGGACGCCATGGCCGAGCTCGACAACCGTGTCGTCCTGATCACGGGCGCCGCCGGCGGCATCGGGGCCGCGTCCGCGCGGCGGCTGGCCGCCGCCGGCGCCCGGCTCGTGCTCGCCGACGTCGACGGCGGCGCCGTCGAGAAGCTCGCCGCCGAGCTGGGCGGCGCCGCCGTCCAGGCCGACGTGACGCGGGCGGCCGACATCGCCCGGATGGTGGACGAGCCCTATCGCCGCTGGGGGCGCCTGGACGTCCTCTTCAACAACGCGGGGGTCATCCGCGTGCAACCGTTGCTCGACGTCACCGAGGCCGAGTGGGATCGCGTGATGAGCGTGAACCTGCGCGCCGTCTTCTTCGTGCTCCAGGCGGTCGCGCGGCGCATGAAAGAGCAGTCGCCCATGCCCGGCTCCGAGCTGCGCGGCAAGCTGATCCACACCGCGTCGATCGCCGGCTATCGCGGGGGGAACCACCTGACGACGCCGTACTCGGCGTCCAAGGCCGGCGTCATCAGCCTCACCCGCTCGGCCGCCCAGGCCCTCGCGCCCGATCGCATCACCTCCAACTGCGTCTGCCCGGGCGCGGTGGACACCGCGATGTGGGCGCAGCTCGACCGCGAGCTGGGAGCGCTCCACGGCCTGGCGCCGCGCGAGGCGTGGAAGCGGCGGATCGCGGGGATTCCGCTCGGACGGCCGGAGACGGCCGGCGACGTCGCCGGCGTCGTCGCGTTCCTTGCCGGCCCCGACTCCGACTACATGACCGGCCAGGCCATCAAGGTGGACGGCGGCCTGGTGATGGGAGATTAGTCCGATCGCCGGTGATCGAGGAGTGTCCCGGCTCCGCCGGGACACCCCGAGCGTCTGGGGGGAATGGGGGGCCATATCGGGGCCCCCCATGTAACAGACCCGCGCCTGCTGGTCGCCGGGCTGCTGGTCGTCGAGAGCCTGTATTACATCTTCGCGCGGCTGCTCCTGCCGCTGCTCCCCCCGGCGGCGGGCGCCATGTACATGATGGTGGTGGGGACGGTGCAGATCGCCGTGCTCATGCGGGGCCGCCTGGACTGGGGCGTCCTGTGGCGCCACACCGGTGGCTGTTCCTGGCCGTGGGGGTCCTGGTGGGCGTCAACACGAACATGGGCTTCGTCGCCGTCGAGTACGTCGACCCCGGGACGGCGGCGCTCCTGTCGCGCACCTCCATCCTGTTCGGGGTCGGGCTCGGCGTCGCCTGGCTGGGGGAGCGCCTGCGGGGGCCGGAGATCGCCGGCGCCGTCATCGCCGTCGCCGGCGTCGTGGCGATCAGCGTCCAGCCCGGCCAGTACCTGCGCTGGGGCTCGCTCCTCGTGATCGCCTCGACGGCGCTGTACGCCGTCCACTCCGCGCTGGTGAAGCGGTTCGCGGGCGACATTGCCTTCGGCGACTTCATGTTCTTCCGGGTGGCCTCGGTGGCGGCGGTGGTCACCGCGCTGGCCGTGGCCCAGGGGGCGGTGGTGTGGCCAACGCCGGTGGCGTGGGGCTGGATCGTCGTGGCCGCCGGGGTGAACGTCGTGCTCAGCCGGGGCGTCTACTACCTCGCCCTGCGCCGCCTGGACATGAGCTTTCTCACCATCGTGCTGACGCTGACGCCGGTCGTCACGTGGCTGTGGTCGGTCGCCCTCTTCGGCGGCCGGCCGACGGCGGTCGAGATCGCCGGCGGCGTCGCCACGCTGGCGGGCGTGCTGCTGGTCACCGCCAGCCGGGCCGGCCTGCTGGTCCCCCGGAGGTCCGGCGCGCGTGAACGGTCACCGAGGGCAACCCCGTGAGGCGGGCGGATGCTAAGCTCTTGACCGGTCGCCGATGGACTTCGACAAGTTCCTCGAGGTGCTGCGGGCCCTCGCCCGCGAGGGCGTCGACTACGTGCTGGTCGGCGCCGTGGCGCTCGGTGTCCACGGCATCGTGCGGGCCACCGAGGACGTCGATCTCTTCATTCGACCGGACGGCGAGAACGTCGAGCGCCTGAAGCGGGCGTTGCGGTCGGTGTGGGACGATCCGGACATCGCCGGTATCACCGCTGACGATCTCGCCGGCGAGTATTCCACCGTCCGCTACGGACCGCCGGGGGAGGGGTTCGTGATCGACCTGCTGTCGCGTCTCGGCTCGGCATTCGCCTTCGAGGACCTGGAGAGCGAGATCGTGTCCGTCGAAGGCGTGCCGGCCCGGGTGGCCACTCCGGCGACGCTCTATCGAATGAAGCGGGGGACCCTCCGCCCCATCGACCGGGCCGATGCGGCGGCGCTGCGCGAAAAATTCGGCCTCGTGGAGGAGTGACGTGCCCGTTCAACGGTTCCGACATCTCGACGACGCGCGGCGTGCCTTGTGGACCGGGCCGGACGACGCGAGGCTGTCACACCGCCTTCGACAGCTGTGGCGCTTCGCCGCCCGGCTGGCCCCTCCTTCGCTTCCACGAGGTGTCCGCCGCTTTCGGACCATCGAGGAGGCGAACGCGGACCGCGAGCATCATGTCACCGCCCGGGTGCGCGCCCTGGCAACCGCCCGCGCCGCGCGCGGCACGAATGACTCTCGTGGAATCCGGTGACGCCGGGGGTCGGGCGCGGAGGCCGGGGGCGCGCCAGCATGGCTCGCCTGTCGCCGTAACTCGCTCCGAGCCCGGCTCGCTCGGGCCCCCCATCCCCCCGAGGGGGCTCGGGCGCAGACCAGTCGAATCG
>DASWJN010000008.1:0-5952 GCA_036397135.1 Candidatus Methylomirabilota bacterium | reverse complement strand
ATGGCGGTCGACGAACCCGAGTTCGGCTAGCGCTCGTTACCGCTTACCGCCAGTAGCGGTATCCCGGTCATTCGGTGCGTAGGGGCGATAACGACGACGCGATGCGCAGCGCGTCCCGCAGGCTCGGCGCGCCCTCGATCCGCAGCGTGAGGCCGTCCTGCTCCCAGACGAGCGCGGTGCCGATCAGGCGCAGCGTGTCCTCGACGACCTCCCCGTCCGCGTCGCGATAGAAGAAGAAGTGCTCGCCGCCCTCGATCCAATAGCCGGGCCCCTCGTTGACGCTCACCGACTCCACGCGGACGCCGGAGTTCAGCATCTTCTCGAACGTCTCCGGACCGATGTCGGCGCGGAACTCGGTGAGCACCACCCCGATCCCGCTCCCACGATCCGCCGCGAACCCGGGTCGGTCGCCCCAGATCAATGCCAGCGAGCCACCGGACGGCGGCTCAGCCACGTAGGCGTGATCCGGTGCACCCAGCTCGGCGAGGGTCGGCGCAAGGGGCTCGAACCCGAGCCGGGCGCCAAGCTCATCCAGGCCAACCGGATCGCCGAATGCCCGCTCGCTGACGCCGTCCGACGGGATCGCACTCTCCGGGGAAGGCCCGCCGAAGGTGATCCGCAGGCCGCCAAGCGCAAAGCCGATCGCCGCCGCGACACCTACAACCAGCAGCGCGGCGGCCAGGCCGAGGCCCAGCCCGCGACGCAGCGGGCGGCCGAACGACCAGGACCGGCGGCCGGGCTGCGCGCGAAGAGCCATCGCCACCGCGGTCGCCAGCTGGGGAGTCGGCGGGTACATCAGCGAACCGCCCAGCTCCGCCAGCGCCGCCTCCAGGGCGCGATCGTCGAGGCGATCAGTCATCGGTCCATGCCTCTCGATCGCCGGAAGCGAGCACCTCGCGCAAACGGCCCATGGCGCGGGAGAGCCGCGACTTGACCGTCCCGCGCGCCACACCCAGCGCTGCCGCCATCTCCACCTCGCCCAGGTCGGCGAACCAGCGGAGCGCGATGACCAGGCGGTCCTCCTCACGCAGCCGGCTGAGCGCCGCGAGCAGGTCGCGGCGCCGCTCGTCGGCCAGGACCGCCACCTCGGGCGATGGGGCCGCACCGTCCGAGGGGCGGTCCTGTGCAACGCGCAGGGCGAGGTTCGAGCGGCGCGTGCTGCCGCGCCGCCGATTGCGCGCGGCGTTGGCCACGATCTGCATCAGCCACGGGCGCGGCTCGGCGCCGGATCGGAAGCGGGGCAGTGCGTGCCAGGCCCGGAGGAAACCCTCCTGGGCGGCGTCGCGCGCCTCGTCCGCGTCACCACAGACGAGGTACGCCACGCGGAACGCGAGCTGCTCGTATCGGCGCACCAGCTCCTCGTAGGCCGCCACGTCGCCATGGCTGGCCCTCTCAATCAGTTCAACGTCGGTCAGTGGACGGCCCTCCACCGTTCTGCATCGGTACACCTCGCGGGCAGCCCTGGTTCCCCGCCGCGCCAGTATCGTTGTAGGGCGATGTCCACCGGCACCCGCCTCTTCACCGGCAGCGGCAGGCTCCTGACGCCGGAGCCGTATGACGGGGCGCTGCCGTGGGCGATCCTCGTCCGCGACGGCCGAATCGAGGGCGTCGGCGCGCGCGACGACCTTCCCGATGTCGATCACACGGTTGATCTCGGCGAGTCCCTCGTCACGCCCGGCCTGGTCGACGCGCACACCCATCCCGTCTTCGCCGGCGATCGCTCGGACGAGGCGGCCGCCAGGCTCGCCGGCGCCCGCTACGACGGCGGCGGCATCCAGCGCACCGTGGCCGCCACCCGCTCGGCGACGGACGCCGAGCTGGAGACACTGGTCGAGGGACGCATGCGAGCGGCCTTGGCGTCCGGCACCACCACGATCGAGTGCAAGTCAGGCTACGGGCTCTCGACGGCGGAGGAGCTGCGGGCGCTGCGCATCCTGGGACGGGTGGCCGGCCGCGTTCCGGTGCACGTGGTCCGCACCTTCCTGGGGGCGCATGCCGTGCCGGCCGAGGCCGCGTCGAGCGCCGAGTACGCGGGGCTGGTCGTCGAGGAGATGCTCCCCGCCGTTGCGGCAGAGCGCCTCGCTGACTTCTGCGACGTCTTCTGCGACGCCGGATTCTTCACGCTGACCGACGCCGAGCGCCTCCTGCGCGCCGCGGCCGGCCACGGGCTGGGCGTGCGGCTGCATGCCGAACAGCTGGCGCGCACCGGCGCCGCGGAGCTGGGCGTGCGTCTCGGGGCGACCAGCGTCGACCACCTGGAGCAGCTGGACGCGGCCGGCGTCGCCGCCCTTGCCGGTTCCGGCACCGTCGCCACGCTGCTGCCCGGGCCGGCACTCGTGCTGCGCGATCTCCTCCCGCCGGCACGCGCGCTGCTGGACGCCGGGGCAACGGTGGCGCTCGCCTCAGATGCGAACGCCGGCACGTTCGGCGTGTGGGGCGCGATGCCATTGGTGATCGGATTAGGCGCGACGCTGCTGGGCATGACAGTTGCCGAGGCCGTCACGGCCGCCACGACGGGCGGTGCAACCGCGCTGGGTCTGGCCGGAGATCGCGGCGTCCTCGCGCCAGGAGCTGCCGCGGACCTTGTCGCCTGGGACGCCGAGCACGAGGGCGCGTTCCCCCTTCACCTGGGATCGGTGCGCCCGAACCGGGTATTCGTTGCCGGCGATCTCGCCTGAGCGGGCCCGCACGAACGCCCGCACGGGGCCCCGGCACGATCATTGCAGGGCCAGTGGGTTATCTGGACCAGGGGGAAGCTAATGCGACATACGCACCGGATCCTCGTCGTCGACGACGACATCGGTGTTCGCGCCCTGTTCGCCGACGTGCTGCGGCGCAGCGGCGCCGATGTCACGACCGCGGCCGACGGATCAGAGGCGGTCGCTCACGTTGCCGGTGGCCTGCGTCCCTGCGTGGTGCTCGCCGACGTGCTGATGCCCCGCCTCGACGGCTGGGAGATGGAGCGCGCCCTACAGCAGGTTGCGCCAGGGCTGGCGGTCGTGCTGCTCACCTCAGACCGGCTGCTGACCGTTCGTGCGCCCGCCCTCGACAAGCCAGTCTCGGCCGCGGAGATCGAGGCGTTGGCGCGGACCTACTGCCCCGCCACGCGCCACGCCCGGGAAGGGGCGCAACAGGCCGGCTGAAACGCTCAGCCGGGCATAAAGGTCTCAGCCGACCTTCGGCAGTTCGATCATGATCAGCGCCTCGCGCCGCACGCCGCGGCCCACGAGTCGTGCGAACAGGTCCGGCACCCACCAGCGCAGGAAGAAGAGCCGGCAGCCGAGGCAGAACCCGGTCGCCGCCAGGAGCACCTGCAGCGCAATGACGGCACCGATCGGCAGCCAGGCCCACGGCGTCAGGCCCGCTGCCAGCAGCCCGAGCCCCAGCGCCAGGAAGACGGTGCCCAGGGCCTGGGCGAAGCGCGGCGGAATCTCGTGCTCCAGCTCGGACGGACCCAAACCCAGGGCGCCGCGGACGACCGGCCACGGGCGGCTGAAGATGAGCCAGCGCGTGCCGGCGGCAGATGACAGCGCCAAGAAACCGCCGACCACGGCCACGATCGGCCAGGCGCCGAGGATCAGCCCGATGGCCAGCGTCAAGGCCGAGGTGGCAGCCCCGAAGCGCTGAGCGCGGGGATCGATCCAGCGACCGGAGGCCGGCCTCGCGTCCGGGGCGGTGGTGGCTGGAATGGTGATGGGTCGGGCGCGTCTGATGGCAAGCATGTGTGGCGACTCCTCGATGGCGTGCAGGTTGAACCGCGGGCAGGAGCGAGGAGCGCTTGGACGATGGACCGATGGCGCCGCTGGCGCGGCGCGGGTGCTACGCGGCGGCTCCCCGCCGCGTACAGGTGCAGGGCTCGCCCTCGAGGCGTGAAAGCATGTCGAGCGGGGTGCGAGCGAGGTCCGTCATCGTCGCGACAGGATAGCGCAGGGTCAGCCGCAGCGCCAGAGCTCCCCTCGGCGTCCCTATCATGGGTCGGGATGGACCGATTCGACCTGGTGATCATCGGCGCCGGGGCTGCCGGCGAGGCGGCCGCCTTCCTCGCCCGCGAGCGGGGCGCGACCGTGGCGGTGATCGATCGCGACCTCTTCGGCGGCTCATGCCCGTTCTGGGCCTGCATGCCATCCAAGACGCTGCTGCACGCCGCGGCCGTCCACGCCGGCGGCGGTGACTACCCGTGGGAGAAGGCCAGCGCGCGACGCGACTGGATGATCAACCGCGAGGGTATCGACTACCCGGACGACCACGGGCACCGCGATGCGCTGGACAACGCCGGGGCGACCACGTTTCGCGGCACGGCCCGCATCGCCGGGCCAAGGCTCGTGCACGTGGCAGCGGACGACGGTGAGCAGGAGCTGCAGGCCGGCGCGATCCTGGTCGCAGTCGGCTCGAACAGCCGGATCCCCGACATCTCCGGCCTGGACGAGGTGCCGTTCTGGACGAACCGCGAGGCGACCTCCACCCGGGAGCTCCCGGAGAGCCTCCTGATCCTGGGCGGTGGGCCCACCGGCGTGGAACTGGCCCAGGTGTACGCCCGCTACGGCGTGCCGGTCACCCTGGTCGACTCCAATCCCCGGATCCTGGCACGCGATCACGAGCGCAGCTCCGCCCTGCTCACCCGGGCGCTGCAGCGGGACGGCGTCACGATTCACACCGGCGTGCAGGCAATCAACGCGCAGGCGGGGGGCGGCGAGGCGGGGCGCCATCTCTTCACCCTTGACGACGGGGCCACCACCGAAGGCGCCGCCGTGCTGCTGGCCATCGGGCGCGTCTTTCCGGTAGCCGAGCTCGGCCTCGACTCGGTGGGTGCCGACACCTCCGACGGTCGCCTGCACCCCGACGCGAACCTGCGAATCGCGAAGGACGTGTACGCCGCGGGCGACCCCGCAGGCCCTGAAATGCACACTCACGTCAGCCATTACGAGGGCGAGCTGGCCGCGCGCATCGCGCTCGGCGACGACGTGACTCCCGATCTCCGGGCGATCCCACGGGCGACGTACACCGAGCCGGAGACCGCATCGGTCGGATTGCAGGTCGAAGAGGCTCGCGAGCAGGGCCTCGACGCCGAAGAGCTGACCCAGGACCTGGCGACGACGTCCAAGGGCTACGTGGCTGAGGCCGAGGGGCACATCACCATCGTGGTCGACCGCGGCTCCCGGACACTGGTCGGTGCCTTCGCGGTCGGGCCGGGCGTCAGCGAGATGATCCACGAGGCGGTGCTGGCGGTGAAGCTGCGCACCCCGCTCTCCGTGCTGGCCGACACGCTGCACGCCTTTCCCACCGCCGCGCGTGTGATGGGCGCGCTCTTCGCTGAGGCCGCGACCGACTGAGGCCGCGCCGGCGGACGCATCGGTCTATTCCGGAAATTCCTCCGGGTGGAAGGCATAGGCCCACATCGAGCTGGGCTGGATCCGGAAGAAAACGATCTCGTCGCCCCAGTCGTACGGGTCCGACTCGTACGCCTCCTGCCAGGCCCCGTGGATCTCGTCGTGGTCGATGTGATCGTGCGGGCTAACCCTGGCCGCATCTCGCCTACGATCCAACCGATGGACGAAGCGCTGCTGCTGGCGGGCCTCTTCGGTGTGGCGGCGATCCTGTATGGGATGGTCGGCCACGCCGGCGCCTCTGCCTACCTGGCGGCCATGGCCCTGGTCGGCGTCACCCCCCAGGTGATGCGACCCACCGCGCTGGTGCTGAACATCCTGGTGGCGAGCATCGTCACGGTTCGATTCTCGCGCGCCGGCTTCGTGCGGCCGCTCTCGGCCCTGCCGTTCCTGCTCGGGTCGGTCCCCGCCGCATTCATCGGCGGCATGGTCACGCTGCCGGCCGAGGTCTACCGGCCGTTGGTCGGCGCGGTGCTGCTGGTGGCCGCCGGGCGATTCGGAGTCACCGCCGCCCGGGCGGGTGACGAGTTCGCCCCCCGCGCGCCATGGCCCCTGGCGGTGAGCAGCG
>DASWJN010000007.1:0-2316 GCA_036397135.1 Candidatus Methylomirabilota bacterium | reverse complement strand
AGGTCGCCGCGGTGCTGGAGGAGGTGATGGCGGCGCTGGAGCGGGTTTAGCGCCGCATCCCCGTCGCCTCGAGGAACTCCCGGACCATCGCGATCGCTCCCATCGGCTGCGCCGTGTCGACGTCGGCGGGCTTCGCTTCGGCCTGCCGCGCCCGGATCGCCTTGACCAGCGGGCAGCCGGGGCAGGCCGCCGACGGCGTCCATCCGGCGCGGGCGCCGCAGCCCATCTTAATGCACATGGGACCGGTCCTCGGCGGTGCCGCGGGCCTCGAGCGCCGTCAGCAGGGACATGATCTCGCGCACCTCGAAGCCGACCTGGGGCCGCGGGCTCTTGCGCGGCGCGATCTGCGGTTGACGCTGGGACATGGCCGGTCTCCTCGGGTTCTGACCACCGGGCTTGCGCGACAGCGAAGCCCTCTCGAACAGGAAGACGCGGCGGGGACCGGAAAGGTTCACCGCGATCGTCACCATCCGGTCACGCCTCCGTCACGCACGGCTGGCAGTCTGGCGCCACAGTCGACCTGACCCCACCGCCAGGGAGGCGTCAGGAGAGGGGCCGGCGCGTATCTGCCGGCCCCTTGCCCCGCCGCCCGCGCTCACGCAGGCGTGAACCGGCCCGCCGTGATCCGCCCGTCCCGCCGCGTTATCATCGCCGCCCACCGGAACAGCCACCCGAACGCGGAGTCGAGCCATGGACGACCGGACCCCCGTCTCCCAGGAGATGATCGACCTCTACGACGAGTACACCCACCTGACGCTCGACCGCAGGCGGTTCATCGAGCGCCTGAGTGCGCTGGTCGGCGGCACTGCGGCCGCCTATGCGGTGATCCCGCTGCTCGAGGCCGACAAGGCGGCTGCGCAGATGATCGCCCCCGGCGATGCCGGGCTCGCGACCGGGACCGTCACCTTCCCCGGCGCCGGCGCCGGCATGGCGGGCTACCTGGCATGGCCGAAGGATGCCCCGGGCAAGCTGCCGGCGGTGATCGTGATCCACGAGAATCGCGGCCTCAATCCCCATATCCAGGACGTCACCCGGCGCATGGCGCTCGAGGGCTTCCTGGCGCTCGCGCCCGATTTCCTCGCGCCGGCAGGCGGCACGCCGTCCGACGAGGACGAGGCGCGCCGGATGATCGGCGCCCTCGATCCGGCCGCCACGCTCGCCCACGCGGTCGCCACCCGGTCATGGCTGGCGGCCCACGAGCGCTCGACCGGCAAGACCGGCGTCATCGGCTTCTGCTGGGGCGGCGGCCTGGTCAACCGGCTGGCGACCGCCGATCCGGCGCTCGGCGCGGCCGTGGCCTATTACGGCCGGGTGCCGGACGCCGCCGACGTGGCCGGGATCAAGGCGAAGATGCTGCTGCACTATGCCGGCCTCGACCAGCGCATCAACGCCGGCATCCCCGCCTACAAGGCGGCGCTGGAGGCCGCGGGCGTCACCCACGCCATCCACGTCTATGACGGCGTCAACCACGCCTTCAACAACGACACCTCGGCCGCGCGCTACGACAAGGCCGCCGCGGACCTGGCGTGGCGCCGCACGGTGGCGTTCCTCGAGGACGCGCTGGGGTAGGGGCTCCGCGCCTGCCCTTAGTTCAGAGGCTCGCTCCCGTCCGCCGCCCGCCGCAGCGCCTCGTCGACCTGCGCCAGCGTGCCCGGTGCCGGCTCCTCGTCGAGCGCCGCCGCCGGGATCGCCGCGCGCACCCGGTCGTGGAAGTCGTGGATGCAGTGCTCGATCGCCGACAGCGGCCCGGGCGCGTAGCCGTGGGCGCCGAGCCCCTTCTGCACCCGCTCGGAAAGCTCCTTGTCCTCGGCGCCCACCTGCCGGTTGATGCGGGAGTTGAGGTACTGCAGGATCCGCTCGTAGCGATCCGCGTCGGGCCTCGCGTAGACCAGGGTGCGCACCGTGCAGGTCTCCGGCCCCAGCGGCAGGATCTGGAACACGTCCATGCTGTCGGGATAGACGTCGATGCCGATATTGGGCGGCATGGAGAAGAACTGCCAGGTGCGCCGCTCCTCCCGGCCAAGGTGCGCGAGCGCCGCCGGTGCCAGCTCCTGGTAGAGCCGCTCGGTCGGGTTGCTCGACGGCCGGTCGCGCAGCACGCTCTTCGACCCGGCCACCCCGTGCCCGTTCATGACGCCGACGAGCTCGTTGTCGAGCATCCGGTGGTAGCCCGGATGGCCGATCGGCACGTGGTAATTCTCGAGATTGTTGTCGACCGCCACCTTCCAGTTGGCCTGCCAGGTGTCGGTCCAGCTCTGGTCGGACGGCTCCATCTCGTCGATGCCGTAGGGCGCGATCAGCGCCGCCATGTCGCCC
>DASWJN010000006.1:0-11782 GCA_036397135.1 Candidatus Methylomirabilota bacterium | reverse complement strand
CGCGCCCGGCACGCGGAACATGGCGCGGGGGCCGGCCCTGACGGCTGAGCAGGCGGTGCAGGCGATCGAGGCCGGCGCCGCGCTCGCCGAGTCGGCGATCGCGGCCGGCGCCGACCTGCTCGGCACGGGCGAGATGGGAATCGGCAACACGACTGCCGCCAGCGCGATCACCGCGGTGATCACGGGCGCGCCGGCCGAGGCGGTGACCGGCCGGGGCACCGGCGTGGACGACGCCGGCTGGCGGCGCAAGGTGGCGGTCGTCCGGCGCGCGCTGGAGGTGAACGCGCCCGATCCGCACGACGGCCTCGATGTGCTCGCCAAGGTGGGAGGCCTGGAGATCGCCGGGCTCGCCGGCGTGATGCTCGCGGGCGCGGCCCACCGCGTCCCCGTCGCGCTCGACGGCTTCATCGCGGGCGCCGCGGCGCTGGTGGCGGTCGCGCTCGCGCCCGACGCCCGCCACGCGCTGTTCGCCTCGCACCGCTCGGCCGAGCCCGGGCACGTTCTGGCGCTGGGCCACCTGGGACTGGAGCCCTACCTGGCGCTGGACCTGCGGCTGGGCGAGGGAACGGGCGCCGCGCTGTTCATCCATCTCGCGCGCGCCGCCGCCGCGATCCACGGCGAGATGGCGACATTCAAGTCGGCCGGCGTGGACGGGCCCCTGTGAGGCGGGCGCTCGCGCTACTGGCATTCCTCGTCGCCGCGCTCGGCGCCGCGCCGGCCGCCGCGCTCACCGTGCGCGACATGCTCGGCCGCGAGCTCACGCTGCCGGCGTCTCCGGCGCGCATCGTGTCGCTGGTGCCCAGCGTGACGGAGATCGTCTTCTCGCTCGGGGCCCAGGACCGGCTGGTCGGCCGCACCGATTTCTGCGACTACCCGTTGGCGGTCCGGGCCAAGCCGAGCGTGGGCGGCATGGTGAATCCCAACCTCGAGACGCTCGTCGCCCTCGCACCCGACCTCGTGATCGCCACCGACGAGGGCAACCGCGAGGAAACCGTCCAGCAGCTCGCGCGGCTGGGCATCCCGACCTACCTCGTCCGCGCCAATCGCATCGCCGAGACAATCGACCTCATCGAGCGCGTTGGCGAGCTGACCGGGCGGCGGACCGCGGTGGCGAAGCTCACCGGCGAGATGCTCCGACGCGTGGAGACGGTGCGGCGGGCGGTGGCGCCGTACCCGCGGCCGCGCGTCCTGTACGTGCTCTGGCCGGAGCCGCTGATCGTGCCGGGCCGACGCTCCATCCTGACCGAGCTGATCGAGGTGGCCGGCGGAACGTCGATCACCGCCCGTGATGGCGACGCCTATCCGCGCTTCAGCCTGGAGGCGGCCGTGGCGCGGGCGCCGGAGGTGATCATCCTGGCCGACCATTCGACCGGCAGCTCGACCGCCGGCCGGCCGGCGCCCGAGAAGTGGCGGCGCCTGGCGAGCGTGCCGGCCATCCGGGCCGGCCGCCTGCACTCGGCCGATCTGTCGATCCTGCACCGGTACGGGCCGCGCGTGCCGGACGGCCTGGAGACGCTGGCGCGCATCATCCATCCCGAGGCGTTCCGGTGACCGCGGGGCGACGGCTGGCGCTGGCTCTCGGCGGGCTGGGGCTGATCCTGCTCGCCGTGGCCGCCGTCTCGCTCTTCGTCGGCAGCGCCGGGCTCTCGCCGGGGGCGGTGGCCCGGGCCCTGACGGGCCGGGCCGGGGCGGAGTCGGTGGAGGCGATCGTGACCCTGCACCTGCGGCTGCCGCGCGTGCTGGCGGCCATGCTGGCCGGCGGCGCCCTCGCGGTGGCCGGTGTCGCCTTCCAGGGGCTCACGCGCAATCCGCTGGCCGAGCCCTCGATCCTCGGGGTGTCGAGCGGCGCGGCCTTCGGTGTCGTGCTCGCGCAGATCTTCGGGCTGGGGCTCTCGGCGCTGGAGGCGCTCGGGGTGGCCACGTTCGCGTTCGCCGGCGCGCTGCTGGCGGCGGTCGCCGTCTACTCGATCGCGAGGGTGCCCGGCGGGCTGTCGATCCAGACGCTGCTGCTGGGCGGGGTGATCGTCGGCATCTTCTTCACCTCGGCCATCACCGTGCTGATCTCGATCGTGGACTTCAACCGTCTGGGGGGCGTCGTGCACTGGCTGCTCGGCAACCTGGCGCCGATTCCGGCCGGCGCGCTGGCGCTCTTCGCGATGCTGGCGCTGCTCGGGTTCTGGCTCGTCCTGCGCCACGCGCGGGAGCTGAACCTGCTCGCCCTCGGCGAGGAGGCGGCGGTGCAGCTCGGCGTCGACGCCGAGCGCCTGAAGCGGCGCGTGTTCCTGGCCGCCGCCCTGCTGACCGGGACGGTCGTCGCGTTCACGGGGCCGATCGGCTTCGTCGGCCTCGTCGTCCCCCACCTGCTGCGGGGGCTGCTGGGCCAGGACAACCGGCTGCTGGTGCCCACGGCGCTCGTCGCGGGCGGGATCTTCCTGCTCGCCGCCGACACGCTGGCCCGCAACGTCGTGGCGCCCGCCGAACTGTCGGTCGGCGTCATCACGTCCTTCTGCGGCGCGCCGTTCTTCGTCTATTTGCTGCGCACGCGCTACCGGGCCAGCCTGTGAGCGCGCTCGTCGAATTCGCCGAGGTCGCCTTCGGCTATCCGCCGGCCGAGCGGCCGCGGGCGCGGGGCTTTCAGCTGACCGGCGTGTCGTTCGCCATCGAGGCCGGCGAGGTGTTCGGCGTCATCGGCCCCAACAGCGCCGGCAAGACCACGCTTTTGCGCCTGCTCACGCGCGTGCTCACGCCCGGGCGCGGCGAGGTGCGGCTCGACGGCCGCCCGCTCGGCCGGCTCGCGCACGCCGAGCTGGCCCGGCAGATCGCCGTGGTGCCGCAGGAGGCGCCGCGGCCGTTCCCGTTCTCGGTCGAGCAGCTCGTGCTGATGGGGCGTTACCCCCACGGCCCCGGCCGCTTCTTCGAGAGCGGGGAGGACCGGGCGCTGGCGGTCGCGGCCATGGAGGCCACCGGGGTGCTGCACCTGGCCGCGCTGCCGCTCGAGCGGCTCTCGGGCGGCGAGCGCCAGCGGGCCATGCTGGCCCGCGCGCTCGCGCAGCAGCCGCGGCTGCTCGTGCTCGACGAGCCGACCTCGCACCTCGACCTGCGCTACCAGGCGGAGACGGCCGCGCTGCTCCGGCGCCTCAACGTCGAGGGCGGCATGACGGTGCTGCTCGTCTCCCACGATCTCAACCTCGCCGCCGAGGTGTGCGATCGGCTGCTGCTGCTCGGCGACGGCCGGGTCGCCCGGGTCGGGGCGCCGGCCGACGTGCTGCGGCGCGAGGTGCTCGAAACGGTCTTCGGCTGCGCGGTCGTCGTCGACGTCAACCCGGCGAGTGGCCGGCCGGTCGTGCAGGTGGCCTGGCCCGACCGGGGCGAGCCTGCCAGAGGAGGTGAGGCCCACCGCTCGCACGCGTAACGAGCCCCCGGGGACGAGGGAAGCCGGTGGGGCGCTGGGCGCCAGCGCCGAAGCCGGCACGGTCGCGCCACTGTGAGTGGGGAGCGCCGTCCAGGTCCCGCGCCCAGCGCGCGGGAGTCACTGTCCGGCCGACGCCGGATGGGAAGGCATGGGCGGAGGAGCGACGATCCACGAGTCAGGAGACCCGCCCCGGGGCCACTGCTGGCCACCCTTTCGCGAGGGAAGGAGCTGCGCCCATGCCCCGGATCGTCGTCGTCGCCCTGTCGATGCTGGCGGCCGCCCTGCCGGCCGCCGCCCAGGAGCGCAAGGAGCTGGAGCCCGTCGTGGTGACCGCCACCAAGATCGAGACGCCGGCGAGCCAGCTCGGCGCCTCCGTCACCGTCGTCACCGAGGAAGACTTCCAGACGTATCACTACCCGACCGTCGACGAGGCGCTGCGCCACGTCCCGGGCGTCGAGATCCGGCGCTCGGGCAGCCTCGGCAAGACCACGAGCATCTCGATCCGCGGCGCCAACGCCAACCAGGTCCAGGTGCTGGTGGACGGCATCCGGGTGAAGAGCCCCACGCTGGGCCAGGCCGAGCTGAG
This sequence comes from Candidatus Methylomirabilota bacterium, assembly GCA_036397135.1. GTDB lineage: Bacteria > Methylomirabilota > Methylomirabilia > Rokubacteriales > CSP1-6 > AR5. The sequence continues at coordinate 7,784 of DASWJN010000006.1, read as the reverse complement.
CGACTTCGCCCCCGACCTCATCGAGCGCATCGAGGTGATCCGAGGGCCCCAGTCCACGCTCTACGGCGCCGACGCCATCGGCGGGGTCGTCAACATCATCACCAGGAAGGGCAAGGGGCCCCCGTCGGCGACGGTCGAGCAGGAGGTCGGCAACTACGACTCCCTGAAGACCCGCGCCGCCGTGAGCGGCGCCGTCAAGGTCTTCAACTACGCCCTCTCGGCCTCCCACCTGGAGTCCAACGGCCAGTTCCAGAACGACGGCATGGAGCAGAACGCGGTCAGCCTCCGCCTGGGCGCCGATCTGCCCCTGGACAGCTCGGTGTCGTTCACCCTGCGCTGGAACGAGACGAACACCGACCTGCCCATCAAGTTCCTGTCGACGCCGCTGCCGATCGTGCCGGTCATCGACGTCAACAACGAACTCCGCAGCGAGACGCTGGTGCTCGGGCTGTCGGGGCGGACGCGTCCGGTCGCGTGGTGGGAGACCGAGGCGCGGGCGGGGCGGTACCACAACCGCAGCATCTTCATCGACCTCGAGGACCCGGGCTTCGACTGCCCCTTCGCGCCGTTCTTTCCGTGCGAGTTCCCGAACCGGCTCAGCGTCGAGCGCTGGGAGACCGAGTGGCTGAACCACTTTCACGTGCAGACGTGGTCCACGAGCACGGTCGGGCTCGAGTACCGGCACGAGGCCGCCGAGAGCCAGGGCGCCACGGCCTTCGACGTGGAGTCCGACACGCGTTCGGCGTTCTTCCAGCAGACGTTCCGGTTCTTCGACCGCCTGTTCATGACGGCCGGCGTGCGGGTCGAGGACAACAGCGTGTTCGGGACGAACACGACCGAGCGCGGCTCGCTCTCATACCTGATCAAGTCGTGGGGCACCCGGCTGCGCGGTGGCGCCGGCTCCGGCTTCCGGGCGCCGACCTTCAACAATTTGTTCTTCCCCGGCTTCTCCGACCCGGCGCTCCAGCCCGAGCGCAGCTTCTCCTGGGACGTCGGCGTGGACCAGACGCTGTGGACCAACCGCGTCCGGCTGGGGCTGACGTACTTCCACAACCGCTTCACCGACCTGATCTCGTTCGCGTTCATCGACACGCCGCCCTTCGTGCAGGGGGTCAACATCGGGGCGGCCCGCAGCGCCGGGATCGAGTTCACCTCCGCCGTGGACCTCACCGACACGCTCGGCGTCTCGCTGAACTACACGTACACCGACAGCGAGAACCTCCAGACGGACCGGCCGCTGCCGCGCGAGCCCCGGCACCGCTGGAACGTCACCCTGACGTGGCAGCCCATTCCGCGGCTGTCGCTGTTCGGCCAGGTGCACGCCGTCAGCCGGCAGTTCGAGCCGGCCGGCACCGTCGCCGACCCCCGCAACGGCGTCTACAACTCCGGCCACACCCGCATCGACGTCGGCGGCACCTACCGCCTCGTCAACCGCTACGCCTTCCTGCAGGGGCTCGACCTCACCGGGCGCATCCAGAACCTGCTCGACGAAGGATACGCGGAGGTGCGGGGTTTCCCCGCGCTCGGCCTGCAGGCCTTCGTCGGGTTGCGCGCGAGATTCTAGGGCATGGCCACGATCGCGGGCGTGGACGCCGGCTCCCCGCGGCCTGGACCGCGCGGGCCCAGGTCGCGGGGGAGGACGGGCGGGCCGCCCGGCGGGACGTCCACGGACGCCGTGGCCATCGCGGCGAGCGGGCGCGGCGCGGCGACACGCTTCGGCAGGCCGATCAGCGAGGCTGGCTGGGTCGTCGCGCGGGCGCCGCGGACGGCGGTGAGCGAGGGCGTCCGGCGCTGGATGGAGCACGAAGGGTGATTCGACGACTGGCGGTCTGGCTGCTCGTGTCGGTCGGGATTCACGCGGCGCTGATCGGGCTGACGCTGGTGCTCGTCGCCGTCACGCCAGCCCCGATGCTGTTCGTCGATCTCGTCCACGGTGTGCTGGCCACGATCGAACCGGCGCCGGGCGGCGACATCGGGCGTGGCGACGGCACACCGGTGCACGGCGCCCGGGCCCCTGCGCCGCCTCGCCCCGTCCGGCCGGAGCGATCGAAGCCGGCGCCGACGACTGCCGCGTCCACCGCCCGGACCGCCCGGGCGCCGGCAGAGACGATGGCGTCCACGCCCGTGGTCGAGCCCGACCCAGTGGCGTCGCCGGAGCCGATCCGGCCGTTGCCCGAGGCGATCCCACCGCCGGTTGGACCACCGCGCGCGTCGCCTGAACCGGCTCCGGCGGTCACCGAGCCGCCTCGGCCGCTGGTGGAACTCTCGACGCTGGCGGCGTCGGCCCCGGTTCGCGTGGCCGAGAACACCCCACCGGCGTCGCCTGCCAGCGGCGCCGCCGCCGAGGCGCCTGCCGGCGGCGGCGAGACCAGCGCCACGCCTGCCCTGGCGGACGGTGGAGAGGGCACCCGCCCGGGTTCGAGCGGGCCCGCCAGCGGGCCGGTGACGGCGCGGGGAAGCGGGACGGCGAGCGGGGCGTCCAGCGGAGGCCGGGGGGCCGTCACGGATGACGCGGGCCTCGGGGTCGGCGCGCGCGAGGGGAGCACGCTGGCGCTGGCCGTCCCCGGCGAGCGAGGCGGCGAGGGGAGCGAGTACGCGGGGTACTATGCCCTGCTGCGCCGCCGGGTCCAGGAAGCGCTCACGTATCCGGCGACGGCGCGGCGGCGCGAGCTGACCGGCACCGTGCAGGTCGAGATCGACATCCAGTCGACGGGGGCCATCACGCAGGTGGTGCTGGCCGTCTCGTCATCGCATCGTGTGCTCGATGACGCCGCCCTGGAAGCCGTGCGGGGGATCGAGCGGCTGCCGTTTCCACCCGACCTCCGGCCACGGCGGCTGCGCGTGCGGCTGCCGGTGGTGTTCGCCCTTCGCTGACCCGCCATGGCCGGTTTCGGGTACGATGCGCGCCATGCCCCCGACCCCCGGCAACACGCAGCGCGAGCCGGACGGCACGACCACCCGTTACGACGAAGTCCCGGTGGGCGGCGACACCGTCGAGCGGCTGATGCGCGAGGTCTTCGGCGAGCACTGGGCGAAGCTCAGCGCCGGGCCGGTGATCGAGGGCGCCGCCTACGAGATCCGCTTCACCGCGCCGCCGAAGCTCTCGATGCTCGACGGTTACCTCACGGTCGACACCGGAAGCTGGCACTTCCACCTCTGCGTCAACGACCATCGCGGAGCCGCCACGCCCGAGCTGGCGCGGCGCCGCCGCGTCGCCCGCGCGGCGTTCTTCCGCACCGAGGGCGGCAGCTGCGCTCCGGGCGCCTGGGGCCTGCGGCTGTGGAACGGGCACGGCGAGCAGATGATCACCGTCTTCTTCCCCAACCCGTGGCTGGACGACGACGACCGGCGCGTGCGCGAGCCGTGCTGGGCGCGGACCGCGCTCTGGGAAGACCTGCGACGGCGCTACGCCTCGGCCCCGACGCCGGCGTGAGCGTTGGCCTCGGCCGTTGACGCCCGCCGGGTGCCTGATGCTGCAGGGCACGTCGTCGGGGGTGGGCAAGAGCGTGCTCGCGGCGGCCTTCTGCCGGCTCTTCGCGCGCGCCGGCTACCGCGTGGCGCCGTTCAAGGCGCAGAACATGTCGCTCAACGCGGCCGTGACCGCCGACGGCGGGGAGATCGGTCGCGCCCAGGCGGCCCAGGCGGAGGCGGCCGGCATCGAGCCGACGGTCGACATGAACCCGATCTTGTTGAAGCCGGAAGGCGACGATCTCTCGCAGCTCGTCGTCCGCGGCCGCGCGGCGGGACGCGTGCGCTTCCGCGACTACCGCGTCTGGCAGCCGGGGCTGGCGCCGGTCGTTGCCCAGAGCCTGGCGCGCGTGCGCGCCGCTCACGACGTGGTCGTCATCGAGGGTGCCGGCAGCCCGGCCGAGATCAACCTGCGCGATGCCGATCTGGTCAACATGCACGTCGCCAGGCTGGCCGGCGCCCCCGTGTTGCTGGTGGGCGACATCGACCGCGGCGGCGTGTTCGCCGCGCTCGTCGGCACGCTGGCGTTGCTGGTGCCGGCTGACCGGGCCCGGGTGGCGGGCCTCGTGATCAATCGCCTGCGTGGTGACCTGGCGGTGCTCGGGCCGGGCCTCGACGAGCTGCGGGCCCTCACCGGCGTGCCGGTGCTCGGGGTGGTGCCGTGGATCGAGGAGCGGCTCGTGCCGCCGGAAGACTCCCTCGATCTCGACGCGATGCGGACCACGGACGGCGTGGCTCCGATCGTGGACGTCGCGGTCGTGCGGCTGCCGCGGATCGCCAACTTCGACGACCTCGAGTGGCTGGCCGCCGAGCCCGGCGTGCGGGTGCGCTGGGTCATCAGCCCCCGGGACCTGGCCGGCGCCGATCTCCTCGTGCTGCCGGGAAGCAAGGGCACGATCGCCGACCTCGCGTGGCTGCGCGCGCGTGGACTGGCCGAGGGGATCGTCGAGGCGGCCCGGGCTGGCCGGCCGGTGCTCGGCGTCTGCGGCGGCTATCAGATGCTGGGACGCGCGCTGCACGACCCCGACCGCGTCGAGACGGAGATCGGCCCGGCCCCCGGGCTCGGGCTCCTGCCCGTCGAGACGACCTTCGCGCGCGACAAGACGACGTGCCGCGTGCACGCGCGCGCCACCGGCGTGCCCGGACCGTTCGCCGGCGCCCCCGGGCTGGCCTGCGAAGCCTACGAGATCCACGCGGGGGTGACGCGCCTGCTCGAGGACGGCGTGCCGCGACCGTTCACCGTCGTCACGCGCGGCGGCGCTTGCGTCGACGACTTCGACGGAGCGGCCAACGCGACGGGCACGGTCACCGGCACGTACCTGCACGGCCTGTTTGCGAGCGGAGGGGCGCGCCGCGCGCTGCTCGGCTGGCTCGCCGCGCGAGTCGGGCGCGCGCCGTTGCCGGAGTGGGGCCGATCCGGTCGCTGCAGCGGCCGCTGGGACCGGCTCGCCGACATCGTCGCCGGCGCCGTGGATCTGCAGGCGATCGGCAGGCTCGCCGGCCGTCCGTTCTGAGCGCGGTGCCGGCACTCCACGCCACCACCGTCATCCTGCTGGCCGTCGCGCTCGATCTCCTCCTCGGCGATCCGCCCAACCGGATGCACCCGGTGGCCTGGATCGGGCGCCTGCTGGCCGCCGGCCGCCGCGGGTTGTGCCATGGCCGCGCGTGGCGGCTGCTCCTGAGTGGTGGCGCGCTGACCCTGGCGGTGACGGCGCTGGCCGCGGCGGCGGGGGCGCTCGCCGCGGGACTGGCGGCCGCGCTCGGGCCGGCCGGCGTCGTCGTGGAGGCGGCGGCGCTCAAGGCGACGATCTCGCCCCGGGGACTGGTGAGCGCGGTACGCTCGGTCGGCGGGGCGCTCGCGCGCGGCGCGCTCGACGAGGCGCGGGCTCTCCTGGGACTCCACCTCGTCAGCCGGCCGGCGGCTGCGCTGGCTGCGGGCGAGATCGCCTCGGGCGCGGTCGAGTCCGTCGCCGAGAACCTGACGGACGCCGTGGTGGCGCCGGTCGCCTTCTACCTGGTGCTCGGCCTGCCGGGCGCGCTCGCCTACCGCGCGCTCAACACGGCGGACGCCATGCTCGGCTACCGCGAGGGCCCCCTCGAGCACTTCGGCAAGCTCGCCGCGCGCCTCGACGACCTCGCCAACCTTCTGCCGGCGCGCGTGGCGGCCCTCGCGATCGTTGCCGCCGCCGGCCGGCGCTCGCGGGCCGCGTGGTCGATCATGTCCCGCGACCGCGCGCGCACCTCCAGCCCCAATGCCGGCTGGACCATGTCCGCCATGGCCGGCGCCCTCGCCGTCACCCTCGTGAAACCCACCGCCTACCACCTCGGCGACGGCCCGCTGCCCGGTCATGCCGAGATCGAGCGCAGCATCCCGCTCTTCTGGCGGGCCGCGACCCTGGCGATCGCCGCCCTTCTCACGCTTCACGCACTCATGAGAAACGCGCTGCTGTAAAGGCAGTTACACTGCTCTAGGGATGAAACATCATGAGGACGGGCTCGGCCCTGGTTGGGGGGCCGCGCCCGGGAGTCGTTCCTGCGCGGCCGAAGACGCGCTCGCGGGGGCAGTCCTTGGGTTCGACACGTGCGGGGGCCGGGGCTTGGCCATGTTCGCGAAGCGACTTCTTTTGTTTGGAGCGGAGCGAGCATGGCCCAGCTCCGGCCCCCGCTGCGCGTGACAGCTGAACGGACAGCGCCGTGTTTCGGGTTTTTCTTTCGGCCCAGGTCAGAGCGCCACCGTATGATGACGCGCAACCGCCGCCGCCGAGCGGCGTTCTCTGTCTCATGAGCCTGATCGATCGCTTGACGCAAGGTGTGCAGACGGCGCTCGCCGCCGCCGGATTGCCGGCTGCGCCGGACTGCGCGTGGGACGTGCCGCGCCAGGCCGAGCACGGCGACTACGCCACGAACGCCGCGATGACCCTGGCGCGCGCCGCCCGGCGCCCACCCCGGCAGATCGCCGAGGCGATCGTCACGCACTTTCCCCCGATGCCCGAGGTGCAGCGCCTGGAGATCGCGGGCCCGGGCTTCGTCAACGTGTTCCTCTCGCCGGCGTGGTGCGCGGAGTCACTGCGCGACATTCTCGCCGCCGGCGAACGCTACGGGCGTGGCGACGAGCTGACGAGACAGCGGGCGCAGCTGGAGTTCGTCTCCGCCAACCCGACCGGCCCGCTGGTGATCGTCAACGCCCGGGCGGCGGCGGTGGGTGACGCCCTCGCGCGGCTGCTGCGTGCCCGCGGCGCCCTCGTGACGACCGAGTTCTACGTCAACGACGCCGGCAACCAGTTCCAGGCCCTGGCCCGCTCGTTCGAGGCGCGCGTGCGCCAGGCCGTGGGCGAGGCGGCGGCGCTGCCCGAGCCCGGCTATCCGGGCGAGTACCTCGTCGACCTCGCCGGTGCGTACGTCAGCGAGCACAAGCTGGCGACGCCAGCCGAACTCCAGGCGCACCTGGCCCGGGCCGCCGGGGGGCAGGCGACCGAGCACCTCGGCCGGTGGGCGGTGGCGCGCATGCTCGAGGGCCAGCGCGGCGTCCTGGCCGACTACGGCGTCCAGTTCGACGCATGGACGTCCGAGCAGCGCGACGTGCGCGACCGGGGCCTGCCCGACCGGATGCTCGCCGAGCTGGGCGCCCGCGGGCTCACCTACGAGCACGACGGCGCGCTGTGGTTCCGCTCGTCGTCGGCCGGGGAGGAGGGCACGGACGACAAGGACCGCGTGCTGCGGCGGAGCAGCGGCGAGCCGACCTACTTCGCCGTCGACGTCGCCTACCACCACTACGTGAAGTTCGCCGGCGCCGACCGGGTGATCAACCTGGTCGGGCCCGATCACCACGGCTACGTGGGGCGCATGCGCGCGGCCATGCAGGCGCTCGGCCATCCCCCCGAGGCCTTCGAGGTGCTGATCGTGCAGCTCGTCACGCTGCTGCGCGACGGCCAGCCCGTGCGCATGTCGAAGCGTCGCGGCGAGTTCGTCCTGCTGGAGGAACTGCTCGAGGAAGTCGGGCGCGATGCCGCGCGTTTCACGTTCCTCACGCGGCGTCACGACAGCCCGCTGGACTTCGACCTCGCCGTGGCCACGCGACAGTCGGCGGAGAACCCCGTCTACTACGTGCAGTACGCCCACGCGCGCATCCGCTCGCTCTGGCGCCAGGCGGCCGAGCAGGGCCTCCGGCCCCCGGCGTGGAGCGAGGTGGACCTCGGCGCGCTCACGTCGCCGGACGAGCTCGCGCTCATGAACCGCCTCGTGCAGTTCCCGGACCTCCTCACCGGCGCGGCCCGCGGGCTCGAACCGCACCGGATCGCCTACTGGCTCACGGAGCT
>DASWJN010000005.1:0-6361 GCA_036397135.1 Candidatus Methylomirabilota bacterium | reverse complement strand
GGCGGCGCCAGGTTCAGCAGCGCCCTGATCGCGCTGCTCGTCCGGCTCCGGGCGCGCAGCTCCAGCACCTGCCCGAGCAGCACCAGCACGGTGATGATCGCCGCGGCCTCGAAGTAGAGCCCGACCTCGCCGCCATGGGTCCGGAACGACTCGGGGAACAGGCCCGGCGCCACCGTGCCGGCGACGCTGTAGACGTAGGCCGTCCCGGTCCCGAGCGCGATCAGCGTGAACATGTTGAGGCTGCGGTTGACGAGGGAGGCCCAGGCGCGCACGAAGAAGAGCCAGCCGGCCCACAGCACCACCGGGGTCGCCAGGACGAGCTGGAGCCACGCCGCCACGCGCCCGGAAACGAGGTGCCGCAGCGGCTCGCCGGGCAGCATGTCGCCCATGGCGAACACCAGCAACGGCACGCTGAGGACGAGACCGATCCAGAACCGCCGCGTCATGTCGGCCAGCTCGGGATCGGGGCCTACCTCGGCGCCGACCGTGAGGGGCTCGAGCGCCATGCCGCAGATCGGGCAACTGCCAGGCCCCTTCCGCCGGACCTCGGGATGCATGGGGCAGGTGTAGATCTGCTCGGCGGCGCCGGGCGGCGGCGCGTCCGCTCGCACGGCCGTGGCGTAGCGGTCGGGGTTGGCGACGAACTGCTCCCGGCAGCGCGGGCTGCAGAACCAGTACGTCCTGCCGTCGTACGTGGCACTTCCGCCCGCAGCCCGACCGGCCACGACGTCCATGCCGCAGACCGGGTCCTTCATGATTCGCAGCCTATCGCTCGTGGACGACGCGCACCACTTCGGCCACGCCCTCGGCAGCCGAGCACGCAGCCCGGGCGTCCGACGCCTGTGGGCCTGCGGGTGATCGCCCGCGCTCTCCAGTCACCGCGGCCGGCGGCCGGCGGCGATGCTGGCGGCCAGCGGCACCAGGAAGGCGCCGTCGGCGGCATACTCGCGCGCCAGCCTCTCGAAGATCTCGCGCGTCCGGCGAAGAGCGTCCGCCGGCTGACCGGCGATGACGGCTGCGACACGGACCATGCTGCCCAGGCCGCCGTTCCACCAGGCGTCGAGACTCTCGACGCGCGCCTGCCACGCGAGCGTGGAGACGCGGACGTCGGTCAGGGCGGCCGAGCGCAGGAGCTGCTCGAGGCGGCGCTCGTCGGAGAACCGGTCCGGTGGTGGGCCGGCCGGGACGGCGGAAGGCGCCGCGAGCCCGGCCTCGCGCGCCGCATCGAAGAAGATCCCGTTCAGCCTGGATCGCGGGAGCTGCCACCAGGAGACGGCGACGACGCCACCCGGGACGAGCACGCGGGCGAACTCTTCGAGCGCCCGCTCCGGCCGCGGGAAGTGGCCGAGCCCGAAGCTGCAGAGGACGGCGTCGAAGCTGCTTTCGGCGAACGGCAGCGCCTCGGCGTCGCCCTCCCGGACCTCGACGGCAGGGTGCCGCTTCCGCGCCAGCGCCAGCATGACGGGGGACAGATCGACGGCCACGGCCGCGGCGTGGCGCCTCGCCGCCTCGCCGGCCAGGAGCCCGGGACCGCAGGCCACGTCGAGGACGCGCGAGCCTTGCCGTACACCGGCGACGCCCAGGAGCGGGCCGATCGCCTGGCTCGTGATCGGCGCGAGGAAGTCGGAGTACGACTCCGCGATCCGGTCGTGCGCGTGCCGCTCGAACCTGCGAAAGGCATCGGCATCGATGTCCATGGGCGTCTCGTCAGGCTCCCGCGTCCCGGCGCCCCTGTCAAACCGAGACACTGTCCCGGATCCTGGGCGGCCGGCCGAGCGAGAACGGGTCACTCGATGACATGGTCGGCGCGTGCGAGCAGTGAGGGCGGGATCGTGAGGCCGAGGGCGCTGGCGGTCTTGAGGTTGATGATGAACTCGAACGTCGTGGGCTGCTCGACGGGCAGGTCCGCGGGCTTCACGCCGTCGAGGATCTTGGCAACGAAGTACGCGGCACGGCGGTACTGCGCCATGATGCTCGGACTGTAGGAGAGGAGACACCCGGCCTCTGCCATCCCTTTCCACCAGGCTATCGTCGCCAGACGACTCTTCACTGCCAGCTCGGCGATGCGGGTTCGATGCGCGCCGAGCATGGCGCTGGCCTCGACGAGCACCGCGCCGGCCCGAGCGTGAGCCATCGCACCGAAGACCCCTTCGAGTTCCTGGGGGGTTCGCACCTCGAACGCGTGAACCTGGACTCCCACCGAGGCGGCAGCGCGCTCTGCCTCTTCGACCTGGAGTCGGCGAGCCGGCTCGGTAGGATCCCAGAGCACCGCCACCCTGGTCAGGCCCGGAACCGCCAACTTGAGGAGCTGCAGGCGCTTCGGGACGGCCTCACGAGTCTGCCATGTCAGTCCGGTGATGTTGCCCCCCGGCCGCGCAAGGCTGTCCACGAATCCCAGCCCGACAGGGTCAGAGGGCACCACCATGACGATGGGAATCGTCTCGCTCGCGACCCGTGCCGCCTGAATCGCGTGGTTGACCGTCGCAACGATGACGTCGACCTTGAGCCGCACCAGGTCAGCGGCGAGATCGGGAAAGCGCGTGACGTCCCCCCGCGCCCATCGGTCCTCGATGACGATGTTCTGGCCCTCTATGTAATCGCGGTCGCGCAGTCCCTCGCGAAGAGCAACGATCTGTGGAGTGTCCTCGGGTGACAGCTGCCAGAGCATCCCGAGCCGAGCGCCCTTCGCTCGCTGTTGCGCCCCGGCGGGAAACGGCGCGCCGAGCGCGCTCAGGAACGCCAGCAAGAACCGCCGACGCTGCATGCCGGGACGGTAGGCCGAGGGAGCCGGAAACGCAAGTGCCCGCACGTGGGCTTGCCCGCACCTGGGCCACCCTAGTCGCGTTGCGCCGGCCGGGGATCTCGGTGATACTTCGATTTCTCGAAGGACGTTCCAGGACCCGAACCGACGCCACCCGCAATCGAGGCTGATATGCGCAGACGTCTCCCGGCCGTCGTCACTCTTCTCTTCGTCTCGGTCGCCTGGGGGATCTCGCCGCGGACGGAGGCCCAGGACAGCCCGTCCCGCGGGGGCACCCTGGTGGTCGCCATCGTCGCCGACCCCGGCCACCTGAACCCCGCCATCACCACCAGCGGCGCCACCCACGCCGCCGCCGAGCTGATCTACAACGGCCTGCTCGGCCGGGACGAGCGCGGCGATCCCACGCCCGACCTGGCCGAGAGCTGGACGATCGAGCAGGGCGGCGCCCTCTATCGCTTCCGCCTCCGCGACGGCGTCACCTGGCACGACGGCAAGCCCTTCACCGCGGGCGACGTCAAGTTCACCTTCGAGGAGGTGCTGCTCAAGTTCCACGCGCGCACCAAGGCCTCGATGGGCGGCGCGCTGGCCGGCATCGACGCGCCCGACGGCCGCACGGTGGTCTTCCGGTTCAAGCAGCCCTACGCGCCGCTGCTCCTGCAGCTCGACGCCACCGAGGCGCCCATCGTGGCCCGCCACGTCTACCAGGGCAGCGACCCGCAAACGCACCCGGCCAACGTCAACCCGGTCGGCACCGGCGCGTTCAAGGCGGTGTCGTACCGCAAGGGCGCCGAGATCCGCCTGGCCGCCAACCCGGCCTACTTCAAGCAAGGGCTGCCGTACCTCGACGAGATCGTGATGCGCGTCATCCCCGACGCCGGCACCCAGGTGCTGGCGCTGGAGAACGGCGAGGTCGATTTCCTGTGGGGCGTCCCCGGCCCGCACCAGGCCCGGCTGAAGGCCGACGCCCGGTTCCGCACGGCGCAGACGTCCTATCACCCCGGCGGGTCGAACTGCATCATGACGGTGAGCTTCAACCTCGACCGCCCCGCCCTCAAGGATGCGCGCGTCCGCCGCGCCGTCGCCCACGCGCTGGACCGCGACGCGTTCCTCGAGCAGATCCTCTTCGGCGAGGGCCGGGTGGCGGCGGCCCCGATCTCCAGCGAGATGGCGTGGGCCCACGCCCGCGGGCTGAGCCTGCCGCGGTTCGACCGGGCCGAGGCCGAGCGGCTGCTCGACGCCGCCGGCTGGAAGAAGGAGCAGGGCGCGACGCGGGTGGCCCGCGGCGTGGCCGGCGTCGCCGACGGCACGCCCCTGGCCATCGACTTCCTGCACTTCCCCGCGTTCGCCAAGTACGGCGAGCTGATGCGCCAGCACCTGGGCGCGGTGGGGATCGAGGTGACCCAGCGCCCGCTGGAGCCCTCGGTGTTCGCGCCGACGGTCTTCAAGAACCGCGCGTTCGACACCAACGTCATCTCCTACTGCAACAGCCCCGACCCGGAGATCGGCGTGCGCCGCATGTATCACTCCTCCCAGATCGGCACCGCCCCGTTCACCAACGCCGCCGCCTATCGCAACGACAAGGTCGATGCGCTCTTCGACCAGGCCAGCCGCACGGTCGAGCGCGACCGCCGCGGCGCGCTCTACCGCCAGATCCAGGAGATCGTCGCCCAGGACCTGCCCTACGTCTGGCTGGTGGAAACGCCGACGACCCGCGCCTGGGCCGCGCGCTGCGGCGGCTTCCGGCCGTGGACCGGGCTCTTCGCGGAGGCCGCCTTCTGTAAGCGGTCATAGCTGCGCGTGAGCCCCTGCTACCTGCTGCGACGCCTCCTGCAAGTCGTCCCGGCGGTGGCGGGCATCGTCCTGCTGGCGTTCGTGGTCATCCACACCGCGCCCGGCGACCCCGCCGTCGCCCTCGGCGGCGAGCACGGCGACGAGGCCTACTACACGTTCATCCGCGCCAGGTTCGGCCTCGACCGCCCGCTGCCCGAGCAGCTGCTCACCTACGTGACGAGCGTGCTGCGCGGCGACCTCGGCCAGTCGTACGTGCACGGCCGCCCGGTCGCCCACGTCGTGGCCGAGCGCCTGCCCGCAACGCTGCTGCTCGTGGGCACCGCGCTGGCGCTCTCGAGCATCGCCGGCGTCGTGCTGGGCATCTTCGCCGCTCGGCGCGCCGATCGGCCGGCCGACCTGGCAGTGCGGACCGCAGCGCTGCTGGGCCACGCCACGCCGTCGTTCTGGCTCGCCCAGCTCGCGGCGATCACCCTGGCGCTCGGCACGGGACTCTTCCCCGTCCAGGGCATCACCGACCCGCGCCAGTCGTGGACGGGCTGGCGCTACGCGCTCGACGTGCTCCATCACCTGGCGCTGCCCGCGCTCGTCCTCGCCGCCGGCGAGCTGGCGCTGACGACGCGCCTCACCCGCACCGGCGTGCTGGAGGCGCTCGGGACGGACTACGCGCGCACCGCGCGCGCCAAGGGCCTGCCCGAGCGCGCCGTCGTCCGCCACGCGCTGCGCAACGCGCTGCTGCCGGTGGTCACGGTCATCGGCGGCCGGTTCGGCATGCTGTGCACGGGCGCCGTCCTCGTGGAGACGGTCTTCGCCTGGCCAGGTCTTGGCCAGCTCATGCTGTCGTCCATCCTGACCCGCGACATCCCTGTCCTGCTGGGGCTGTTCGTGCTCGTGTCCATCGCCGTCATCGCCGCCAACCTCCTGACCGACGTCGCCTATGCCTGGCTGGACCCGCGCGTTCGCTACGAGTGACGCGCGCGTCACGGGCGGCGCCGTCGGGGTGATCCTGACGCTCGCGCTGGTGATTGTCGCGGTGTTTGCCGGGGTGATCGCGCCGGTGGACCCGTTCGCCTCGGTCGGCTCGCCGCTGTCGCCGCCCTCCCGCGCCCACGCGCTGGGCACCGACGACCTCGGGCGCAACCTGCTGGCCGGCGTCGTTCACGGGGCGCGGACGTCGCTGCTGGTGGTGCTGAGCGTGACGCTGCTGGCCTCGGCGATCGGCGTGACGATCGGCGCCGTCGCCGGTTACCGGGCCGGCGGCACCGACGACGTGCTGATGCGCCTGACGGAGTTCGTGCAGGTGGTGCCGCGGTTTTTCCTGGCCGTGCTGGTCATCGCGCTTTTCGGGCCTGGGCTGGACCGCCTGGTGCTGGTGCTGGGGCTCACCTCGTGGCCGGCGATCGCCCGGGTGGTGCGGGCGGAAACCCTGTCACTGGCGCGTCGCGAGTTCGTGGAGGCCGCGCATGCGCTCGGCGCGCCGGCCGCCCGGGTGCTGGCGCGCCACGTGCTGCCCAACGCGCTGCCGGCGGCGGTCGTCGTGGTGTCGGTCAACGCGGGCGCCGTCATCCTGATGGAGGCCGGGCTGGGGTTCATCGGCCTCGGCGACCCGCACGCGATCAGCTGGGGGTACCTCGCGTACAACGCCCAGCGCTTCCTGCGCGTCGCCTGGTGGATGGCGTTGTTTCCGGGCGCCGCGATCGCGCTGGCGGTGCTGGGGTTGAACCTGCTGGGGGATGGGTTGAACGACCTGCTGGCTCCACACGCCCGGCGGCTGACGAGCATCTGACCCCGGACGCCGTCGCGGGGGGGGGG
>DASWJN010000004.1:0-2263 GCA_036397135.1 Candidatus Methylomirabilota bacterium | reverse complement strand
TTGTTCTCGAACTCGGTCTCGTGGAGTCGTGTACCCCGTCACTGGACAAGTGACTGCTCCTCGTCTTACCGTTCCAGGTTCAACTTCCGCTGGTCCTCGGTCGACACCCAAAACCGGCCATAGGTCGACACCTCAAAACCGGCCATAGAGGGTAGGCGCTCAAGACGTTGACGCGGCGGGAGGGGCTATGGTCCCTCTCGCCAGCATGACCAACATCTTGAGCGACGACAAACGACAGGACGTTCTGGCACTTGGGCGGCTGGGCTGGACGCTCCGACGCATCGAGCAGGCGACGGGCGTGCGGCGCGAGACCGCCAGCACCTACCTCAAAGCCGCCGGCCTCGCCGTGCGGCCCCCGGGGCGCTGGGGCCACCCTGCGGCAAATCCGGCCATAGAGGTGTCCACCGACCCTGGTGCCCTTCCGCCGGGGCTCTCCACTCCGCTGCACATGCCACCACCCCCCGGGCGCTCGCCCACGGCCAGCGCGTGCGCCCCGTATCGCGAGCTGATCGAGGCGGCGCTCACCCGCGGCCGCGATGCCATGGCCATCTGGCGCGACCTCGTCGACGATCACGGCTTTCCTGCCCAGTACGCCAGCGTCCGTCGCTTCGTCCTCACGCTCCGGGGCCAGCGGCCCGTCGAGGCACACCCGGTGATCGTCACGTCGGTCGGAGAAGAAGGCCAGGTCGATTACGGTGACGGCCCGATGGTGCGGCATCCCGAGACGGGCAAGTACCGCCGCACGCGGCTGTTCGTCTTCACCCTGGGCTACAGCCGCAAGAGCGTCCGACTGCTGACCTTTCAGTCGAGCACCCGGCGCTGGGCCGAGTTGCACGAGGAGACGTTTCGCCGGCTGGGCGGCGCCGTGCGGGTCGTGGTGCTCGACAACTTGCGCGAGGGCGTGCTGACGCCGGACATCTACGACCCCACGCTGAACCCGCTCTACCGCGACGTGCTCGCCCACTACGGTGCGGTCGCGCTGCCCTGTCGCGTCGGGGATCCGGATCGGAAGGGGAAAGTCGAGTCGGCCATCGCCCACACGCAGGGGGCCCTCAAAGGCCTGCGCTTCGAGACGCTCGCCGAGGCGCAAGCCTACCTCGACCGCTGGGACGCCCGCTGGGCCGACACGCGCATCCACGGCACGACCAAGCGCCAGGTAGCCGCCCTGTTCGCCGAGGAGCGGCCGGCCCTGTTGCCGCTGCCGGTGGAGCCGTTTCGCTACTACCAGTTCGGCA
This sequence comes from Candidatus Methylomirabilota bacterium, assembly GCA_036397135.1. Classification (GTDB taxonomy): domain Bacteria; phylum Methylomirabilota; class Methylomirabilia; order Rokubacteriales; family CSP1-6; genus AR5. The sequence goes on along the minus strand of DASWJN010000004.1, from coordinate 1,028 downwards.
CGCGCACGGTCCATCTCGACGGCTGCGTCGAGGTCGAGTACGCCTACTACGCGCCGCCGCCGGGCTGGATCGGGCATGCCCTGCCGGTCCAATGGGACGGTGTGCACGTCCGCCTCCTCCACCCCACGACCGGCGAACTCCTCCGCGAGCATCGCCGCCAGGCGCCCGGGCGCCGGGCCATGCACCCCGCGGATCAGCCGGCGCGCACCCCGCCCACCACGCTGACGCTGCTCGCGCAGGCCGCCCGCGCCGGCGCCCACATCGGCACACTCTGCGACAGGATCCATCGCCGCGACGGCCCCCTCGGCGTCCGCCGCATCCTGGGCGTCCTCGGACTGGTCAAGAAGCACGGCCCCACGGTGGTCGAGGACGCCTGCGCCGCCGCGCTGGAGCTGCAGGTCGCCGATTACCGCTTCGTGCGGCGCTACCTCGAGCGACACCCGGCGGCGCCCCTCACCCTGCGCCAGGTCGATCCGCTCATCCGCGACCTCACCCACTACCGCGACGTCATTGCGCGGAAAACCCAGGAGGAGATCCCGACATGAACCTCATTGAGCTGCAACGCGCCCTCCGCCAGCTCCGCTGCTCTGGCATGGCCGCCGGCCTCGAGACGCGGCTCCTCGAGGCCCAGACCGACAGGCTCGCCCCCATTGACTTCCTCTCCACGCTCGTCCAGGACGAGCTCCTCCGCCGCCAGGACCGGCTCCTCGACCGCCGCATCCAGCAGGCCGGCTTCCGCGACCCCGGCAAGACCCTCGACACGTTCGACTTTGACTTCAACAAGAAGATGCATCGCCGGCTGGTCTTTGAACTCGCCACCGGCCGCTTCGTGACCCAGCACGAAGACGGCCTGTTTCACGGGCCGCCCGGCACGGGCAAGAGCCACTTGGCGCAAGCGATCGGTCTCGCCGTGATCCAGCAAGGCCATCGCGTGCTCTACCGCGAAGCCCACGTGCTGCTCGAGGAACTCGCGGATGCCCAGCTGGCGGGCACGCGGAAGCCATACCTGGCGCAGCTCACCACCGTCC
>DASWJN010000003.1:0-14891 GCA_036397135.1 Candidatus Methylomirabilota bacterium | reverse complement strand
CCGGAACCGCAGCAGGGGTCGAAGACGCGGCCTTTGTACGGCGCCAGCATCTGGACCAGCAGGCGGACGACGCTGGAGGGCGTGTAGAACTGCCCGCCCTTCTTGCCCTCGGCGCTGGCGAACTGCGCGAGGAAGTACTCGTACACGCGGCCGAGAATGTCCTTGGCGCGGGTCGGCTGGGCTGCCGAGACCGATGTCGCTCACGAGGTTGATGAGCTGGCCGAGCCGCTGCTTGTCGAGCCCGGGGCGGGCGTAGTCCTTGGGCAGCACGCCCTTGAGCGACGGGTTGTCGCGCTCGATGGCGCTCATCGCGTCGTCCACGAGCGTGCCGATGGTGGGCTGGGGCGCCTTGGCCTTGAGGTGTTGCCAGCGCGCCTCCTTCGGCACCCAGAAGATGCTGGCCGCGCGGTACTCGTCGGGGTCTTCGGGGTCGGCGCCCTTCTTGCGCTGCGCGTCGAGCTCGGCGTGCTTGGCCTCGAACGCGTCGGAGATGTACTTCAGGAAGATCAGGCCGAGGACGACGTGCTTGTACTCGGCCGCGTCCATGTTGTTACGGAGGGCGTCGGCCATCTGCCAGAGCTTGGCTTCGTGGCCGATGTTCGCGGCGGTGTCCTTCTTGTCCGTCGTTGCCTTGGCTCGTTTCGCCATCTACCTCCTCGTGTGTGAGGCGTCGATTTTCGTCAGCGGTCTGATCCTTGTCAATCTGCGCGACCTGTCAGGGTTCCCCCGACCCCTACTTGTACCCGCCAGGTGTGACAGCGGCGGTCAGAGCCGACCCTGGCCAAGCCGGCCCGCTCCGCTTCAGGCCGTCGCCGGTGGCCACGGGATCTTCATCGAATCCAGCCGCCGCAGCCGGTCCTGCCCCAGCGCGCGGTCCCAGACCTCGGCCAGGCCCTCGGGCGTCCACCCGCTCGCATGCGTCGCCGTCCGGATCGGCGCCGGGTGCGAGTACACGCTGACCTCGGTGCCTCGCACGCCGATCACCTGCCCCGTGATGTGCGCGGCCCGGTCGCTTGCCAGGTAGGCCACCACCGGCGCGATGGCCTCGGGCGGCGTGGCGGTTGCCATCCCCCGGCGCTCGCTCGGCAACCGCTGGGTCATGCGCGTGTCGGCGGTCGGGGAGATCGCGTTGCAGCGCACGCCGTACTTGGCCATGGCCAGGGCGGTCGAGCGCATCAGGCCGACGATGCCTTCCTTGGCCGCCGAGTAGTTGGGCTGGCCGGGGCTGCCCTCCAGCCCCGCCGTGGACGTGAAGCCGATGATGCAGCCGCGCTTTTTCTCGCGCATGTGGGCGGTGGCCGGGCGCATCACCGTGAAGTGGCCCTTGAGGTGGACGGCGACGACGGCGTCCCACTCCTCCTCGGCCATGTTGAAGATCATCCGCTCGCGCAGGATGCCGGCGCAGCAGACCAGGACGTGCAGGTCGCCGAACTCTTTCAGCGCGAGGTCGATCACGGCCTTGCCGCCGGCCATCGTGGCGACGCTCTCCGGGCTGGCGATTCCCTGCCCGCCGTGCTTGCGGATCACCTCGACGACCTCGTTGGCCGGCGCGCTGGACGGGTCGCGTCCGTCCACGCTCACGCCGTAGTCGTTGACGACGACCTTCGCGCCGGCCGCCGCCAGCCCGATCGACACCGCCCGCCCGATCCCCGTGCCGCCGCCCGTGACCACTGCCACCTTGCCGTCGAGCAGTCCCATCGCCATTCCCCCTGTCGGCGCCGTCAGCCCGGCCGCCGGGGTCCAAGTATAGGGCGCGGCGCGGGAGCGTGCCCGGCGTGACGAGTTGCAGTACGATACGGGCACCTCGACGCCGGCCCCTGCGTGGGCCCAAGGAGCCTCGGATGCCATACGACCTGGTGATCAAGAACGGCGTGGTGATCGACGGATCCGGCCTGCCGCGCTACCGCGCCGACGTCGCGGTGAACGACGGCCGCATCGCCTCCATCGGGCGCATCCGCGAGCGTGCGCGGGAGGTCGTGGACGCCGAGGGCCGCGTGGTCGCGCCGGGCTTCGTGGACGGCCACACGCACATGGACGCGCAGATCTTCTGGGACCCGCTCGGCACCTGCTCGTGCTGGCACGGCATCACCACCGTCGTCATGGGCAACTGCGGCTTCACGCTGGCGCCCTGCGCGGACAAGGACAAGCAGCTCGTCATGCGCAACCTCGAGCGGGCCGAGGACATCTCGGCCGACGCCATGAACGTCGGCATCGAGTGGTCGTGGACGACCTTCCGCGAGTACCTCGACACCCTCGAGCGGCTGCCCAAGGGCATCAACTACTCCGGGTATCTCGGCCACTCCGCCCTGCGCACCTACGTGATGGGCGAGCGCGCGTTCGACGGCCCGGCGACCGAGGACGACATCCGGGCGATGGAGGCCGAGCTGCGCGACGCCATCCAGGCCGGCGCCATCGGCTTCACGACCTCGCGCTCGCCCAGCCACGAGACGCCCGACCGCCGGCCGGTCGCCAGCCGCCTGGCCGACTGGTCGGAGGTACGGCGCCTGGTCAACGTCATGGGCGACCTCAACGCGGGCATCTTCGAGCTGGCCGGCGAGAACGTCGACCGCAGCGGCAAGGTCGATCCCCAGCTACGCCGGGACTACCACGTCCGCCTGCGGGACCTCGCGGTGGAGTCGGGGCGGCCCATCACGTTCGGCCTGTTCAGTCGCAAGGATGCGCCAGGAGTCTACAAGGATTATGTGAACCTGCTGGACGAGACGGCGGCGGCCGGCGGGCGCATGTTCGCCCAGGTCCACAGCCGGGCGCTCTCGGCGGTCCTCTCGTTCCGGACCCAGCTGCCCTTCGACAAGCTCCCGGTCTGGAGGGAGATCCGCACGCTTCCGCTGGCCGAGCAGACGGCGAAGTTCCGCGATCCCGCGCTACGGCCGAAGCTCGTCGAGGCCGCCCGGGCCCGCTTCGAGGGCCAGCCGCGCGGCACCGAGGCGCGGCCCGCCGTTTTCGACTGGCTCTTCGTGATGGAGAGCGTGCACGGGGTGCACCCCTCGGTGGCCGCGATCGCCCGTGCCCGCAACTGCGATCCCGTCGAGGCGATGATCGACCTCGGCCTCGAGACCGACTTCAACGTGTTCTTCCTCCAGCCCATCGCCAACGAGGACCAGGACATCGCGCTGGACCTGATGCGGCTGCCCCGCGCGGTGGTCACGTTCTCCGACTCCGGCGCTCACGTCTCCCAGCTCATGGACTCCTCGCTGCAGACGCACCTGCTGGCGCACTGGGTCCGTGAGCGGCAGGCCTTCACGCTGGAGGAAGCGGTGCGAATGCTGACGCTGGTGCCGGCCACGCAGTGGGGGTTCGCCGACCGCGGGCTCATCCGCGAGGGCATGGCGGCGGACTTCGTCGTCTTCGATCCGAACACCATCGCCGCCGAGATGCCGGAGGTGGTCCACGACCTGCCCGCCGGGGCCAAGCGCCTGACGCAGCGCTGCCGGGGGATCGCGGCCACCGTGGTCAACGGGCAGGTGCTGCTGCGCGACGGCAAGCACACCGGCGCCCTTCCCGGGCGCCTGCTCCGCGGCCCTCTCGCGGCGGTTTAGCGTTCTCCGAAGGGCTGTTAGCGTACGCCCGGCGGGGGCGGAGGCGGAGGCCCTGGCGGGGGCGGTGGCGTGCTGGCCGGCGGCGGTGGTGGCGGTGGCGGCGGGGGTTTGACCGCCGGCGGCGACACCGTCCCGGACTGGCTGTACGCGGGCGCCGAGCCACGGGCGACCGGGATCTGGTGGCCCTTGGCGTACATGCACTGCATGTACGCCGCGTCGTAGCGGCGCTGCACGGAGACGTACGCCGTGCTGCCGGCGCTCGCCCCGGTGGCCGTCCCCCCGAGCAAGCCCACGCCCGCCCCGACCGCGGCGCCGGTCCCGGGGCTGCCCGCGGCCGCTCCGATGGCCGCGCCGGCCGCAGCACCGAGCAGGGTCCCGATCGCTCCCCCGGCCACCGTGCTCTCGGTCGACGCGCGCCCGCTGGTCGTGCCGGTCTGCTGCAGCGCCCACTGCCGGCACGACGCGTCATCGATCTGGAACTGGTCGAAGTTCTTCCCGGTCCCCGGCAACACCATCACGCTCGGACCGGCAGGGATGGAGGCGCAGCCGGTGACGAGGACGCCCGCCACCATGCACACGGCGACCGATCGCAGGCGCATCGCCTACTCCTGCCTCGGCGGGACCTTGATCCACGCCTCCGAGCACGTCGGCACGCGCGGGTAGTACTCGCGCGAGGTGGGGCAGTAGTACCAGTACGACTCGGCGGCCGGGGGGGTCAGCGGCGGCGCCGTGGTCGGCTGCTGCTGGACGTAGACCGGCGGCTCCTGAACGACCACCGTGGGCGGCGTGTAGACGTAATGGGGCGGGTAATACCAGTACGGGTACGGTGCCCCGTACCAGAAGGCCGGCCCCACGCCGACGAACACGCGGGCCCCGCCGTGCCAGTGGTGCCGGTGCCCACCGCGCCAGTGTCCGCGCCGGCCGCCGGCCTCGCTCGTTGCCGCCAGGATCAGAAGCAGCGTGACCGCGACGAGTGCCGCCGCCCCGAACTTTCTCATGGCACCCTCCGACGCCTTAGACGACCCCGGCGTCATGCCTATTCAGCATACCCCGGCGCCCCCCTGATGCGGTAGAGTGACCGCCGACCATGCGCTTCGGGACTTACTACTTCTTCCAGGCCCCGCCCTCGCTGTCCCATCCGGAGGTCGTCCAGCGGGAGATGGAGCAGATGGCGTGGACCGAGGAGCTGGGGTTCGACAGCATCTGGCTGACCGAGCACCACTTCATCGAGTACGGCCTGTCCGTCTCCCCGGCGCTGCTGGCCGCCGCCGCCGCCATGCGCACCCAGCGCGTGCGGATCGGGCTGGCGGCCGCCATCCTGCCCTTCCACGACCCCGTCCGGCTCGCCGAGGAGCTGGCGATGGTCGACATCCTGAGCGGCGGCCGGCTCGACGTCGGGGTCGGACGGGGCAACCGGCCGGTGGAGTTCGAGGGCTACCGGGTGCCCCAGATCGAGAACCGCGAGCGCTTCGAGGAGGCGCTGGAGATCATGGTGCGGGCGTGGACGAAGGAACGCTTTGCCTTCGAGGGGCGCCACTTCACGATCCCCGAGATCCGCGTCATCCCCAAGCCGCTGCAGCAGCCGCACCCGCCGCTCTACGTCGTGTGCGTCAGCCCCGACACCATCGAGGCCACCGCGCTGCGCGGGCTGCCCATGCTGAACTCGATCCTGCGCGGGCCGATCGACCCGCTCGTGCAGCAGCGGGACACGTACGTGAAGGCGTGCCGCAAGGCCGGCCGCAGCGAGACCGAGATCGCCGGCCTGCTCGGGCGCTGGGGCGTCTCGCGCCACATCTACGTGGCGGCGACGGACGCCCAGGCCCAGGCCGAGGCGAAGGACGCCGAGATGTGGTACCAGGAGGCCCTGCGGCGCTTCCTCATCCCCGAGGACATCGAGCGCGTGCACCCGCTGCTGCAGCCGGGATTCCGGGCGGCGGCCGAGCGCCTGGCGCACATCACGTGGGAGCAGCTGGTGGCCGAGACGCTCGCGGTCGGCTCGCCCGACACCGTCGCCGACAAGCTCGCCGAGATGCGCGACCTCGGCGTCGGTGAGGTGCTCTGCTGGATGAACTTCGGCGGCCTGCCCCAGGCGCAGGTGCGGCGCTCGATGGAGCTGTTCTCCCGCGAAGTCCTGCCCCGGTTCCGGTGAGCATGGACCGGTGGGCGCGGGCGCCTTGATTCGGGGCCGCGGCGCGATTACCCTGGGCGCGCCCGACATTCCGGAAAGGTGGACCTCACGATGGCCTCACCCAGCAAGGTCGCGCTCGTCACCGGCGCCGGCAGTGGAGTCGGCAAGGCCGCCGCCCTGGCGCTCCTGAAGGAAAGCTACGCGGTCGTCCTGGCCGGACGCCGCAAGGACGCGCTGGAGGCCACCGCCCAGGAAGGCCGGGCCTCGGGCTCGCCCACCCTGGTCGTGCCCACCGACGTGGGCGATCCCGCCTCGGTGCGGGCGCTGTTCGCGCGGGCGAAGGAGGCCTTCGGCCGGCTCGACCTGCTGTTCAACAACGCGGGAAGCGGGGCGCCGGCGGTGCCGCTCGAGGACCTGACCTACGAGCAGTGGAAGGCCGTCGTGGACGCCAACCTCACGGGCGTCTTCCTGTGCACGCAGGAGGCGTTCAAGATCATGAAGAGCCAGGAGCCGCGCGGCGGCCGCATCATCAACAACGGCTCGATCTCCGCCCACACGCCGCGGCCGAACTCCTCGCCCTACACCTCGACCAAGCACGGGGTCACCGGCCTGACCAAGGCCAGCTCGCTCGACGGGCGCAAGTACGACATCGCCGTCGGCCAGATCGACATCGGCAACGCCGAGACGCCGATGACGGCGCGGATGAAGAAGGGCGTGCCCCAGGCGCACGGCGCCGTCGAGATCGAGCCGGTCATGGACGTCGACAACGTGGCCCGCGCCATCGTCTACATGGCCAGCCTGCCGCTGGACGCCAACGTGCTGTTCCTCACCGTCATGGCGACGAAGATGCCCTTCGTCGGGCGGGGGTAACCCGCGATGCGATACGACGTCGTCGAGGGCTGGGAGCAGCTGCCGGCGGGCTGGGAGCATCGCGACGTGGCCGGCGTGGCGGTGGACGGCGAGGATCGCGTGTTCCTCATCTGCCGCGGCGATCACCCGATCATCGTGTACGACCGGACGGGCAAGTTCCTCGCCTCGTGGGGCGAGGGAGAGTTCACCTACCGCACCCACGGCATCACCATCGCCCCCGACGGGACCGTCTACGCCACCGACGACGGCAACCACACCGTGCGGCAGTTCACGCCGACCGGCAAGCTGCTGATGACGCTGGGGACGCTGAACACGCCGTCCGACACCGGGTACGACGGCAAGGACTCGATCAACATCCCGCGTCCGGGCGGCCCGTTCAACCGCCCCACCAACCTCGCCGTCGGCCCCCGGGGCGACCTCTACGTGTCGGACGGCTACGGCAACTGCCGCGTGCACCAGTTCTCGCCGGCCGGGACGCTGAAGCGCTCGTGGGGCGTGGCCGGCAAGGGGCCCGGGCAGTTCCACCTGCCCCACGGCATCGCCGTCACCGCCGACGGCCGCGTGTTCGTCTGCGACCGCGAGAGCGACCGCATCCAGATCTTCAGCCCCGACGGCGAGTACCTCGCCGAGTGGACCGACACCCAGCGGCCCACCCACGTCGTGTTCGACGCCCAGGGGCGCGCCTACGTCTCGGAGCTGTGGTGGCACACGGGGCAGACGTCGCAGCGCCACGGGCCGATCGCGGTGCCGCGCCACGGCCGGGTCAGTGTCTACGACCGCGACGGGCGCGTGCTGGCCCGCTGGGGCACGCCGGAGGCGACGGCGCCGGGCAGCTTCGCGGCCCCGCACGGCATCGCCGTCGACTCGAAGGGCGCGATCTACGTGGCGGAGGTGACGTGGACGTTCGCGGTGAGCCGCGGCCACGCGCCGGCCGACTGCCACACGTTCCAGAAGTTCGCGCCGGCGCCCTGACCGGCGCGCCCGCGCGCAGGGAATACACCGGGCTCCGGTCGCGTCAGAGGCGTGGGAGGACCACTTCGATGATGCGAGCCGGAGCCGTTCGCCGCCTGGGAGCCGGTGTCATCCTCGCCTCGGCCATTGCCATCGGGACATCGGGCTGCATCCTGGCACCCGTTCCGGGGCCTGTGTTCGGACCGCCCGTCGTCGTCGCGCCACGCCCGGTCATCGTGGCTCCGCCCCGCCCGCACTACTACTACCGGGGCGGGTATTACCACGGCGGCTACCACCGCCACGGGCACCGGTGGTCGCGCTGAGGCGCCAGTCTCATCGCGGCGGCGGTGGGGGCGGGCCGGCGGGCGGGTTGGGCACCCAGAACCACTGGTAGGCGGCCGTGACGCCGTCGCCCGTGAGCACGTACCGCCCGTGCGGGTACACGACCTCGCGATTGACCAGGGGGGGACGCGGTGGCGCCGCAGCGTAGGTGACGGGAGCGGGCACGTACACCGGCGCCGTGTACACGGCGGGGGGCGGCGCGGCGTAGACGGGGCGAGCCCAGAACGGCGCCAGGAAGAGCTGGTTGAATACCGCGAACGCGCCCAGCGCCAGAGCCGCGTCCACCGCGGCGCCCGCGTGAGCCGGCCTCGGCGAGGCGGCGACCAGCGTCGTCCCCACGACCAGCGCGGCCACGAGCTTCCTCATCCTTGACCTCCGTCGCCGGCTGTCTGCGTCGCCCGGCGTCCCGAGTGTACCTCCCGCGACCCCTGCGATATAGTCTGCCGATGGCGCACGACTCGATTCGCCTCTGAGGATGGCCCGCCCGCTCCACGCCGCGCTCGTCTCCGGCCCGCGGGCCCGCCCCCGCGTGGACGTCGAGCGCATCCTGCACCCGCGCTCGGTCGCCGTGTTCGGCGCCTCCGACAGCAAGGACAAGTTCGGCGGGCGCATCATGCACTTCCTGGTGCGCCACGGCTTCGACGGCGAGATCCTGCCGATCAATCCCCGCCGCAACGAGGTGCTGGGCCGCCGCGCCTACCCGGCCATCGCAGCGGCGCCCTCGCCGCCCGACGTGGCGATCCTGGCCGTGCCCGGGTCCTCGCTCGTGCCGACGGTGCGCGAGGCCGCGGCGGCCGGCGTCGGCTGCTGCGTCATCATCTCGACCGGCTTCGCCGAGGCCGGTGACGAGGGCGCCAGCCGCCAGGCGGACCTGGTGGCGATCGCGCGCGAGAGCGGCACGCGGCTGGTCGGGCCCAACTGCATGGGCCTCATCGTGCCCCATCACCGGCTCGCGCTCTGCTCGTCCGTGGTCCTCGACACCGATCGGCTGCTGCCCGGCGGCATCGCCCTCGTCAGCCAGAGCGGGGCGCTGATGGTCTCGATCGTCGACCGCGCCGCCGCCGACGGGATCGGCTTCCGCTACGGCGTGTCGCTCGGCAACCAGGTCGACCTCGAGATCTGCGACTTCCTCGACTACATGGTCGCCGAGCCCGAGACCGAGGCGCTCTGCGTGTACGTCGAGGGCCTGCTCGACGGCGGGCGCTTCCGCTGGAGCCTGGCGGCCGCCCGGCGCGCCGGCAAGCCGGTGCTGGTCGTGAAGACGGGGCGCACGCCGGCGGGGGTGAAGTCGGCGCGCTCGCACACGGCGAGCCTGGCCGGCGCCTTCGAGGTCTTCGAAGCTGTCTGCCGCGAGGAGGGCGCCGTGCTCGCCCGCGACCCCGACGACATGGTCCGCGCGGCGCATCTCCTCGGTCGCCACCGCGCCCCCCGCCGCGGCGGCGCGGTCATCCTGTCCTCGTCGGGCGGGGGCTGCGGGATCGCCTCCGACCGCGTCAGCGAGCTGGGTGTGCCGCTGGCCACGCTGACGCCGGAGTCGCGCGCGCGGCTCGGCGAGCTGCTGCTGCCGCCCCAGGCGGACAACCCGGTCGATCTGGGCGGCCGCCGCGCGCCCGAGGGGACCGAGATCGCCGGCGACGTGGCGCGCATCCTGTTCGAGGATCCGGGCACGGCATACGGGCTGGTCATCCTGACCTCGATGCCGTTCTTCGCGAGGCGGACCCGGCTGATCGGCGAGGCGGCGCTGGCCGCCGGCAAGCCGGTCATGATCGCGCTGACGCCGGGCGCCGCCGCCGAGGCGCCGCGGCGGGCGCTGCGCGAGCTGGGACAGCTCTTCTTCGACCGCAGCGAGGACGCGCTGCGCGTGCTGGCGCTGGTGGCCGAGCACGACGCGCGACGGGCCACGCCGCCGTCCCCGCCGGCGCGCCCCGCCGGCCTGCCGGACGGCGGCGCGCTCGCCCTGCCGGAAGGCGCGCTGACCGAGGGCGAGGTCAAGCGCCTGCTGGCCGGCCATGGCGTCCCGGTCGTGCCGGAGACGATCGCGACCACGGCGGAGGCGGCGGCGGAGGCCGCGACGGCGCTCGGCTTCCCGGTCGCGCTCAAGGCCGTCTCGCGGCGCATCGTGCACAAGAGCGACGTGGGCGCCGTGCGCCTGGGCCTCGCCTCGGCGGCGGCGGTGACGGCGGCGGCACGCGAGATGATGGACACCCTCCGCGCCGCCGGCCTCGCGGAGGGGCTGGACGGCTTCTCGGTCCAGCCGATGATCCGCGGCGAGGCCGAGGTGATCGTGGGCGCCCGTCGCGATCCCCATTTCGGCCCGATGGTGATGGTCGGCCTCGGCGGCATCGCGGTCGAGATCCTCGGCGACGTCGCGCTGGCGCCGGCCCCGGTGAGCGCCGAGCGCGCCCGCGCGCTCATCGCCGCTCTGCGGGGCGCCCCGCTGCTGAGCGGGGCCCGCGGCCGGCCGCCGCTCGACGTGGAGGCCGTCGCCGACGCCGTGGTCCGCGTGTCGTGGCTGGCCGCCGATCTCGGCGCCCGGCTCGTCGACCTGGAAGTGAACCCGCTCATCGTTCGCCGCGCCGGCGACGGCGCCGTCGCCGTGGACGGCCGCGCCACCCTGAGCCCGAAGGAGGAGGAGCCTCGTCCATGAGCCTCACGCGCCTCGTCACCCTCACGCTGGCGATCATGCTCGCCGCCGTTCCCGCGGCCGCCCAGAGCGTGCTTCGCATCGGGCTCAACGACGACCCCGACGCCCTCGACCCGACCATCAGCCGCGCCTACACCGGGCGGCTGGTGTTCGCGGGGCTGTGCGACAAGCTCTTCGACGTCACCCCCGAGCTCAAGATCATTCCCCAGCTCGCCATCGGCTTCGAGTGGGCGCCCGACCAGCGCTCGGTGGTCCTCAAGCTGCGCTCCGGCGTGAAGTTTCACGACGGCGAGCCGTTCAACGCCGACGCGGTGAAGTTCAACATCGAGCGCCACATCAACACGGCGGGCTCGTTCCGCAAGACCGAGATCGGCCAGATCTCCAGCGTGGACGTGCTCGACGCCACCACGGTGCGCCTCAACCTGTCGGAGCCGCTGGTGCCGCTGCTGGCGGCGCTGACCGACCGGGCCGGCATGATGGTCTCGCCCAAGGCGGCCCGGGCCCTCGGCGACAAGTTCGGCACCCGGCCGGTGTGCGCCGGGCCCTACCGGTTCGTCGAGCGCGTGGCCCAGGGCAAGATCGCGATGGAGCGGTTCGCCGACTACTGGGACAAGGGCACCGTCCACATCGACCGCGTGGAGTTCATCCCCATCCTGGACTCCACCGCCCGCCTGGCCAGCCTGCGCTCGGGCGACCTGCACATGATCGAGCGGGCCTCGCCCACCGACCTGCCGGAGATCCGCGGCGACAGCCGGCTGCGGGTGACCGGGGTGCCCGAGCTGGGCTACCAGATGATCCCGATGAACGTGAACAACGGGCCGAAGTCGAAGACGCTGGGCGACGTGCGCGTGCGCCAGGCGATCGACCTCGCCATCGACCGCGAGACGCTCGTCAAGGCGGTCTTCAACGACGAGTACATCCCGGGCAACCAGTGGGTCAGCCCGACCAACCAGTACTACAACGCGAAGTTGCCGGTGCGGAAGCGGGACGTGGCGCGGGCCCGCCAGCTGCTGAAGGAGGCCGGCCAGCCGAACCTGGCCTTCACGCTGATCGTGCCGCCCGAGCGCGACCGCCAGGAGGCCGCCCAGATCATCCAGGCGATGCTGGCCGAGGCCGGGATCACGATGAAGATCCAGACGCAGGAGAACGTCACGATGCTCACCAACGGGCGCAAGGGTGACTTCGAGGCCTACTTCACGTTCTGGAGCGGCCGCCCCGACCCCGACGGCAACGTCTTCACCCACAACACCTGCAAGGGCGCCCAGAACGACCCGCGGTACTGCAACGCCGAGTTCGACGCCCTGGTGGCGAAGGCGCGCCAGACGCCCGACCCCGCCGGGCGCAAGAAGCTCTACGACCGGGCCACCGAGCACCTGCTGCGTGACCTGCCGCGCCTGCACCTCTGGCACCGCCGGGTGTTCACCGGCTACACCGCGAAGCTCACCGGCTTCACGCCCTACCCCGACGGCATCATCCGGCTGCGAGGGCTCAAGCTGAACTGAGATCCGTGAACCGAGCGGATCGTCCGGTCCCGGTGGGAGGGTGTGGGGGAGGCGCTGATGCAGCTGGCGGTCTTCGTCGCGCGGCGGCTGGCCGTGCTGGTGCCGACGCTGTTCTTCGTGTCGGTGCTGATCTTCTCGCTGCAGACGTTGCTGCCCGGGGACGCCGCCATCGCGCTGGCCGGCGAGGAGAGCGACCCGGCGGCCATCGCGGGCATCCGCGCCAAGTACCACCTCGACCAGCCGGTGGTCGTGCAGTACGGCATCTGGATGAGCAAGGTGCTGCGCGGCGATCTCGGCGAGTCGCTGCGCAACCGGATCCCGGTCACCGAGTTGCTCGCCTCCAAGCTGCCGGTGACGGTGGAGCTGGCCGTCTGCTCCATGCTCATCGCGCTGCTGATCGGGATCCCGACCGGCGTCGTCTCGGCCGTGCGCCGGGGCACCGCGGTGGACGTCGCCGCCAACGCGGTGGCGCTCTCGGGCCTGTCGGTGCCCCACTTCTGGCTCGGGATCATGCTCATCCTGCTATTCGCCGTCCGCCTGGGCTGGCTGCCGGCGTCCGGCTACGTGCCGCCGTGGGAGGATCTCGGGCGCAACCTCACCACGATCCTGCTGCCCTCGATCGTGCTCGGCACCGGGGTGGCGGGCGTCATGATGCGGCACACGCGGGGCGCGATGCTGCAGACGCTGAGCGCCGACTACGTGCGCACCGCGCGGGCCAAGAGCGTGCCCGAACGGCTGGTCGTGCTCAAGCACGCCCTGCGCAACGCGCTGATCCCGGTCATCACGCTGGGGGCCATCGAGTTCGGCCGCCTGCTGTCGGGGGCTGTGCTGACCGAGCAGATCTTCGCCATCCCCGGCTTCGGCAAGATGCTGGTGGACGGCGTGTTCAACCGGGACTACGCGGTCGTGCAGGGTGTGGTGCTGGTGTCGGCCGGCCTCTACGTGCTGCTGAACCTGCTGGCCGACATCCTGTACTTCCTGGCCAACCCGCGACTGAGGGGCGCCTGAGGGTGGCCGTGCGAGCCGAGGGGCCCGGCGGCCGGGCGAGCCCGTGAACGACAGCGGTGCCGTGCTGGCGATGCCGGCGGTGGTCGAGGCGCGCCGCCCCTCCGCCCTGCGGCGGCTGGTCCGGCGGCCGGCGGCGCTGATCGCCATGGCGGTCGTGGCGGCATTCGTCGTCATCGCGCTGGGCGCGCCGTACGTCGCGCCCCACGATCCGATCAAGCAGGACTTCCTGGCGGTGCGCAAGGCGCCCTCGGACGCCTATCGGCTCGGCACCGACGAGGTCGGACGCGACGTGCTCTCCCGGCTCATCTGGGGGGCCCGGGCCTCCCTGCTGGCCGGCGTCATCCCGGTCTCGATCGCCCTCGTGGTCAGCGTGCCGCTGGGGCTGCTGTCGGGCTGCACCGGCGGCTGGCTCGACGGGCTCATCATGCGGATCACCGACGCGATGCTGTCCATCCCCTTCCTGATCGTGGCGATCGCGCTGGCCGCCTTTCTCGGCCCCAGCCTCACCAACGCCATGATCGCCATCGGTATCGCCGCCCTGCCCACATTCCTGAGACTGGCGCGCGGCACCGCGATGGCGATCACGACCGAGGAGTACGTCGAGTCGGCCCGCTCGCTCGGCTGCTCGCGGGTGCGGATCGCCGTCCGTCACGTGCTGCCCAACATCGTGCCGCCGCTGCTCATCCAGTCGAGCCTCACGGCGGCCGCCGCGATCATCGCCGAGGCCAGCCTGTCGTTCCTGGGCCTCGGCCAGCAGCCGCCGGCCCCCTCGTGGGGCAGCATGCTCAACGCCGCCCAGCGCTACCTCGTGCAGGCTCCCTGGATGGCGATCTACCCGGGCCTGATGATCTTCGGTATCGTGATGTCGTTGAACGTGCTGGGCGACGCCCTGCGCGACGCCCTCGATCCGAAATACGTGTGACTGCAGTGACCCGACGTCCCGAGGAGACTGGATCCATGGACCTGATCCGCACCACACCGATCACAGGACCGAAGGCCTGGCGGGGCGCCGACCTGGCCGGCGACGCCTCGTGGATCGTCACGCTGACCGACGCCGGGATCGCCGACCTCGACCGCGCGCTGGCGACGGCGCGGGCCAGCGGCCGCCCGCTGGCCGAGATCGGCCGCGAGCACTTCCCGCTCACCGTGCTGCGGCCGACGCTGGGGGCGGCGCTGGCCGAGATGTACGACGGCCGCGGGTTCGTCGTCCTGCGCGGCCTGCCGGTCGCCCGCTACAGCGACGACGACGTCGGCCTGATCTTCTGGGGCATGGGCCGCTACCTGGGCCGGCCGCTCTACCAGAATCCCCAGGGCGATCTGCTGGGCCACGTCTACGACCACGGCCGCACCTACGGCAACATCGACGTGCGCGGCTACGAGACCAGCGCCTACCTGCCCTACCACACCGACGCCGGCGACATGGTCGGGCTGCTCTGCCTGCGGCGCTCGCTGGAAGGGGGGCTCAGCAGCATCGTCAGCTCGGTGACCGTGCACAACGAGATCTTGAAGACCCATCCCGAGTACCTGGGACTGCTCTACAACGGCTTCTACTACATCCGCCGCGAGGCCGCGCTGACCGAGCGCGGCGTGTCGGACCGGCCGATCCCGGTGTTCGGCTACCGCGACGGCCAGGTGAGCGCCCGCTACATCCGCAACCAGATCAACGCGGGCGCGGTGAAGCGCGAGGTGCCGCTGACGACCCTCGAGCAGGCGTCGCTCGACTTCCTGGACGAGCAGACGCGCCGGGCCGATCTACGCCTCGACATGGATCTGCAGCCGGGCGACATCCAGTTCATCAACAACTACACGATCCTGCACTCGCGGACGGGCTTCGTGGACGGCCCCGAGCCGCACCAGAAGCGCCACATGCTGCGCCTGTGGCTGAAGTT
>DASWJN010000002.1:0-4093 GCA_036397135.1 Candidatus Methylomirabilota bacterium | reverse complement strand
GATCGCGCGCTCAACTACGACCTCTTCCAGGGGTTCGAGGAGAGCGTGATCGACATGTACAGCGCGGTCCGTCACGGCTATCTCCAGCGCCGGCAGCAACTGATCAAAGAATAGCGCCACCCGAAGGAGCCCCACGCGTTGAGCCGGCGGATGTGGGCCGGGGGCGCCGCCGCCGGTCTGATCGTCCTGGGCGCTCTCGCCTCCGCGTTCTGGTGGCGCGCCGGAACCGCCGCCGCCACGCCGCGCGAGCTGGCCTCGGGCCGCCAGCTCTACGTCACCCACTGCGTGGTCTGCCATGGCGAGGCCGGGCGCGGCGACGGGCCGTCGGCCGCCGGGTTCGCCACCAAGCCCTCCGACCTCGCCGACGGCCGGTTGATGAACCCGTTGCCCGACGACTTCATCGTCAACGTGATCTTGCGAGGGGGTCCTGCCGAGGGCCTGTCACCCGGCATGCCGCCGTTCGGCGCGTATCTGGGCGAGGCGCAGGCCCGTGACATCACCGCGTATCTCCGGTCGCTCGCGACCCCGCCGTTCCGTCCGGAGGCGGCCCGCCCCCTGGTGACCGTGCCCGGCGCGCCGCGCCAGCCCATCTTCTTCAGCCACCTGATCCACGCCGGCTCGTTCCAGATCGACTGTCAGTTCTGTCACGCCGATGCGCGGCGCTCCCAGTACGCGGGCCTGCCGTCGGTCGAGCGCTGCCTGGGATGCCACAAGATCATCGGCGCCCAGGACAATCCCGAGATCGCGAAGATCCACGAGTACGCCCGCCGCGGCGAGCCGATCCCCTGGGTGCGCGTCTTCAAGACCCCCGAGTTCACGTACTTCCCGCACAAGCCGCACGTGCGCGCCGAGGTCGCCTGTCAGAGCTGCCACGGCCCCATCGAGCGGATGCGGGTGGTGGGCGCCCGGACCGGCCCGCGCCTCCTCAACGACCTCGCCAACCTGGTCGGCCTCCGGCCGCCCCCGCCCCTGCTCACCATGGGCTGGTGCATCGACTGCCACCGCCAGCAGAACGCCACCCGCAACACGCAGGCCCCGCTCGACTGCGTCGCCTGCCATCACTGACGCGCGCCCGGCGCCGCGGGTGATCGAGGACCGTCACGGCTTTGCCGGGACGGTCCGAGCGGTGGGGGGCGTGGGGGCCATATCGGGGCCCCCACTCGATCAGTCCGCGGCCTTGAAGTACCTCGCGGCCGGGTGGTGGAAGACGAGCGCCGAGACGGACGCCTCGGGGTCCATCATGAACCCCTCGGTCAGCGTCACCCCGATCTCCTCGGGGCCCAGCAGCCGCCAGAGGGTGACCTGGTCGCTCAGCTCCGGACAGGCCGGATAGCCGAACGACACGCGGAGGCCGCGATAGCGCGCCTTGAGCTTGTCGCCGACGCTCAGCTCGGGCGGGTCGGGGAAGCCCCACAGCGTGCGCAGCCGCGCGTGCAGCCATTCGGCGGTGGCCTCCGCGCACTCGATGGCGAGCGCCTGCAGCGCGTGCGAGCGCAGGTACTCGCCGCGCTCCTTCCAGGCGGCTGCCCGCTCGCGCACGCCGGCGCCGCACGTCACCGCGAACAGCGCCACGAAGTCGTCGCGGTCGTCGCGCACGTAGTCGGTCAGGCACAGCCGCTCGCCGTCGGGCTGGCGCGGGAAGGTGAAGCGGCCCACCGGCTCGCCGCCGGGGGCCAGCAGCGTCAGCGTCTCGCCGGCGGCGCGGGCGCGGAACCATTGATGGACGGCGTGGGCGTGCAGCAGCCCGTCGCGGACGGCCTCGGCCTGCAGCGCCTCGACCACCTCACGCAGCTCGACCGCCTTGGCGTCGCCCGCCTCGAGCAGCCGCACCACCGGCCCCCGCAGCCCCAGGTGCTTGCCGTAGAGCATCTGGAGGTTGAGGTAGGGATAGACGTGGGTCAGCGGCACGTCACGCACGACGTGGCGCTCGAGGTCGGGCGGCGCCGGGACCTGCACCCGCGGCACGCTCGCCGTCGCCGGGCCGGGGGCGGCCGGCCGCGCCGGCGCCGTCTGGCCCGCGGCGTCCGCCAGCGCCGCCTGCTCGGCCCGCACGCGCTCGATCAGCGCGTCGCGGGAGACGGCCGAGAAGAGCTGGTTGGCGAGATCGAGGCCCTCCATGGCGTCCTTGGCGTAGAGCGTGACCCCGCCGTACTCGGCCGCGATGCGGGTGGCCGTGAACTTCCGCGTCAGCGCGGCCCCGCCCACGAACAGCGGGATGTCCACGCCGGCCACTTTCAGGTCCTGGGCGGTCACCACCATCTGCTGGGCCGACTTCACGAGCAGCCCCGAGAGACCGAAGGCGTCGGGCTTGTGGGCGCGGTAGGCCGCGATGAGGTCCTCGGGCGGGACCTTGATGCCGAGGTTGATGATGCGATAGCCGTTGTTCGACAGGATGATGTCCACGAGGTTCTTGCCGATGTCGTGGACGTCGCCCTTCACGGTGGCCAGCACGATGCTGGCGCGGGTGGCGCTCTCGCTCTTCTCCATGTGCGGCTCCAGGTGGGCGACGGCGGCCTTCATCGCCTCCGCCGACTGGAGCACCTCGGCCACGATCAGCTGGTTGTCGTTGAAGAGCCGGCCGACCTCGTCCATGCCCCGCATGAGCGGGCCGTTGATGATGTCGAGCGGCGCGGCCTCGCCCAGCTTGGCGTCGAGGTCCTCGAGCAGCCCGTCGCGGCTGCCCTCGACGATGTAGCGCGCCAGCCGCTCGTCGAGCGACAGCGTGCTCTTCGCCGCCGGCGCCTTCCGGCGGTCGCGGAAGTGGGCCGCGAAGGCCGCCACCGGATCCGCGCCGCGCCAGTAGACGAGGTCCTCGGCCAGCCGCCGCTCGTCCTCGGGGATCGAGGGGTAGCGCTCGAGCCGCTCGGTATTGATGATCGCGTAGTCCAGGCCGGCCTTCACGCAGTGGTAGAGGAAGACGCCGTTCAGGACCTCGCGGCCGGCCGGGGGCAGCCCGAAGGAGACGTTGGAAATGCCTAAGATAGTCCGGCACTCCGGGAAGCGCTGCTTGATGGCGCGTAACCCCTCGATCGTCTCCACTGCCGAGCCGATGTAGTTCGCGTCACCAGTCCCGACCGGGAACACGAGCGGATCAAAGATCAGATCCCGGGCCGGAATCCCGTACGTCTCCGTCAGCAGGCGATATGAGCGTTCGGCGATCGCCAGCTTGCGCGCGCGGGTGACGGCCATGCCCTGCTGCTTGTCCTCGTCGATGCACCCGACGACGACGGCGCCGCCGTACCGGCGGAGCAGGGGGGCGACCTTCTCGAAGCGCTCCTCGCCGTCCTCCAGGTTGATCGAGTTCACGATCGCCTTGCCCTGGCAGTGGCGCAGCGCGATCTCGAGCACGGCGGCGTCGGTGGAGTCGATCATCAGCGGGACCTTGACCCGGCGGGTCAGCTCCCGCATGAAGCGGTCCATGTCGGCCGCCTCGTCGCGGTCGGGATTGGCCAGGCACACGTCGAGCACCTGGGCGCCGGCCTTGACCTGGGCCCAGCCGACCTCGGCCGCGGCGTCGAAGCGCTCGGCCACGGCCAGCTCCTTGAACTTGCGCGAGCCGATCACGTTGGTGCGCTCGCCGACGAACACCGGCCGGTTGTCGTCGGTGGGGTAGAGCACCTCGACGCCGCTCACCGCCGGCGCCATGGCCGTGGCCGGCCGGCGCGGCGCCCGGCCACGGGCCAGCGCCGCGAGGGCCGTGATGTGAGCCGGCGTGGTGCCGCAGCAGCCGCCGACCAGGTTGACCCAGCCCTCGTCGAGGAAGCGCCGGAGCTTGAAGCTCAGGCTCGCCGGGGTCTCGCCGTACTGGCCGCGCTCGTCGGGCAGGCCGGCGTTGGGATACACGCTCACGAATCCGGTGGCCACCGCCGACAGCGAGCGCAGGTGATCGGTCATGAACTCCGGGCCGGTGCCGCAGTTCAGTCCGATGGAGAAGACGCCCAGGTGCTGGAGCGCGACGTAGAGCGGCTCGACGCCCTGGCCGGCCAGCATGGTGCCCATCGGCTCGATGGTGACGCTGACCATCAACGGGACGTTGACGCCGGCTTCCGCCATCGCCTCGCGGATGCCGAGGGCGGCGGCCTTGAGGTTGAGC
>DASWJN010000001.1:0-1677 GCA_036397135.1 Candidatus Methylomirabilota bacterium | reverse complement strand
CGCCACGCATACGGGCTGGAACCTCCGCCATCCCGACAGCGGCGGCGCCGAGCAGCTCCTCTACTTCGCCGGCGCGACGCTGCCCTTCGCGGGGACGCGTGCCGAGCGCGAGGCGGCCGGCGATCCGCGCCCCGCCATCGCCGAGCGCTACCGCTCCCGCGAGGACTACCTGGCCCGCGTGGGCGCGGCCGCGCGGGCGCTCGCCGCCGAAGGCTACCTCCTCGAGGAGGACGTCGACACCTCGCTCGCGTTCGCCGCACGGATGTGGGAGGCCTGGGCCCCGAAGACCTGACCGACATCAAGCGGACGCCGCTCGTCTGACATCAACCAAAGGCAATGGGACTAAAGGAAAGGGAGGTTACGACATGGGTCTGCTCGACGGAAAGGTCGCCATCATCACCGGCGCATCCAAAGGCATCGGGCGCGCCTTGAGCCTGCGCTTCGCTCGTGAAGGCGCCGCCGTGGTCTGCGCGGCGCGCTCGGCCGATCTCGTGAAGGACACGGCGGCGCAGGTGAAGAGCGCGGGCGGCCGGGCCATCGCCGTGGTGTGCGACGCCGCGCAGGAGGACGAGGTCCGTCGCCTGGTGGCCGCCGGCGTGAAAGAGTTCGCCAAGATCGACACCCTCGTCAACAACGCGGGCGACGGCGGCGTCACCAAGCCGGTGCAGGACTACTCGATGGAGGACTGGCGCTACACCATCGACTCCTGCCTCACCAGCTCCTACCTCTGCACGCGCTTCGTCGTGCCGGAGATGATCAAGGCCGGCGGCGGCGCGATCGTGAACATCTCCTCCATGGCCGGCCGTCGGGGGCTGGCGTACCGGATCGGCTACTGCTCGGCCAAGGCGGGCCAGGTCGGCATGACGTACGGCATGGCCCTCGAGCTGGCGCCGCACAGTATCCGGGTCAACTGCGTCGCCCCCGGCGCCGTGGAGGGCGACCGCATCGACAGCGTCATAGCCGGCCAGGCCCGCGTGCGCGGCATCTCCGTGGAGCAAATGCGGGCCGCCATGATCGAGCGGCTGCCGCTCAAGCGCATGGTCACCGCGGACGACATCGTGGAGGCGACGGTCTTCTTCTGCAGCGATATGGCGCGCAGCGTGTCGGGCCAGGTCCTCGCCGTCAACGCTGGCGAGCCGGCCGGGTGAGGCCGGGGCCGCTCAGCGGGCGCGGCGCAGGACGAGGAAGTACTGGTGCGGCAGGAGCCGCCGATCGGCCACCAGCGTGAGCCCCGCCCGCCGCGCGTCGCGCAGAAACCGCGCGCGGGGGACGCGGCGCCTCGGCGGCGGGCCGAACTCCGTCTCTTCGTCCCAGTCGACGTTCACGACGCGGGCGTTCTTCGGCAGCAACGCGACCAGCCGGCGCAGGAACGCGACGCGCGCGCGCATGTGGTGGTAGACGTTGATGAGCAGCGCCACGTCGCAGCGGCCGCGCGGCAGGAGCGGGTCGTCGTCGCGGCCCAGCACCGGCGTGACGTTGCGGACGCCCATGCGCGCCAGGCGCCGGCGCAGCACGTTGAGGATGGCCGCCTCGGGATCGACCGCGTAGACGTGACCGGACGGGCCCACCGCGCGCGCCAGCCGCGGGGTGAAGTAGCCGGGGCCCGAGCCGATCTCCGCCACGACCTGCCCGCGGCGCAGCCCGAGCGCCCGCACGAGGCCGGCCGGCTTCTGCCAC